>VGFS01000012.1 GCA_016868785.1 Bacteroidota bacterium | reverse complement strand
AATCGGGCAATAAATTGATTTTCTTGCCACGCAATACATCGATGCTGGCCTCACACAACTCCAAGAAATTGTGGGGCATGATCTTGGTACTCAAACCCACCGCAATCCCCTCAACACCTTGCGCCAACAACAATGGAAACTTCATGGGCAAGGTCACTGGCTCGCGCTTTCTACCGTCGTAGCTCAACTGCCAATTGGTGGTCTTTTCATTGAAAGCCACTTCTTTGGCAAAGGCACTCAAGCGCGCTTCAATGTATCGCGGTGCCGCAGCACTGTCGCCCGTTCTGATGTCTCCCCAGTTACCTTGGGTATCGATCAGCAATTCCTTCTGGCCCAAGTTCACCAGGGCATCGCCGATGGCAGCATCGCCATGGGGATGATACGCCATGGTAGAACCGATGATGTTGGCCACCTTGTTGTAGCGACCGTCATCCATTTCGTACATGGCATGCAAAATCCTGCGCTGTACAGGCTTCAAACCATCTTCCAATGCCGGAATGGCGCGCTCCAAAATCACGTAACTGGCATACTCCACAAACCAGTCTTTATACATCCCGCCTACCGCCCGAACCTCGCCGAGGCTAGCACCCGTGGGAGATTGTTCTGATTCATCTTGGGTTGATTCCAGTTCTTCTTCGTGGTCCATGTTGCAATTTCAAATCAAGCCATTTCCGCCCATTAAAACCAAACAGTTTATTCACATTCAATGGGTTCGTGGCCATTGTCTATCCATCGGTCGTTTTGATACGATTCCTCCCCGGGCACACTATGACAAACTGTCAGTTTTGTTGTATCTTTGTAAAAGTAGCGAAAGCATGGATACACACCTCATCAAACAGCGGTTCGGCATTATTGGACATTCGCCCTTGTTGACCACAGCCCTTGAAACAGCGGTAAAGGTGGCTCCCACAGACATGAACGTGTTGATTTTGGGAGAAAGCGGCGTGGGTAAAGAGAGTTTCAGCAAAATCATTCACCACATGAGCGCCCGCAAACACGCCCCTTTCATTGCGGTTAACTGCGGCGCGATTCCCGAAGGAACCATCGACTCCGAATTGTTCGGCCATGAAAAAGGTGCCTTCACCGGTGCCACCGACAAACGCAAAGGCTATTTTGAAACGGTTTCCGGCGGTACCATCTTCCTCGATGAAGTGGGGGAATTGCCCTTGAGCACCCAAGCCCGATTGCTGCGCATTCTGGAAAATGGGGAATTCATCAAAGTCGGTAGCTCAGCCGTGCAAAAAACCGATGTGCGTGTGGTTGCAGCCACCAACCGCGACCTACTAGAAAGAGCCCGCATGGGTAAGTTTAGGGAGGATTTATACTATCGCCTCGCCACCGTTCCCATCCGGGTGCCCAAACTCAGCGAACGACGTGAAGACATCTACTTGCTGTTCAGAAAATTCGCCTCAGACTTCGCCGAAACCCACCACAGCCAATTGCTTGAACTCACAGAAGACGCACAGCAACTCCTGATAAATTACCCCTGGCCAGGAAATGTGCGTCAATTGAAAAATGTCACCGAACAAATCTGCGTGCTCGAAAACGGCCCTACCGTAAATGCACTCACCCTCGCAAAATACATCCCCCACGTAGAACCACCCTTGCCCATGTTGTTGGGCAAAATGGAGGGCACCGAAGGGATGAGCGAAAGGGATATTTTTTACAAGGTGCTGATCGACATGAAACGCGATGTGAACGACCTAAAAAAAGTGGTTTTTGGACTGCTCGAAGGCAACCTCGACGCGCGAAATGCGGCCACAACCATGCAAAATGCCGTTGTGCCAGTTCCGGTAAACAATACACACGTGCCCACCACCAATTTGGGATCTTATAACGACCCATCCAACTTGGGAAACATGCCCAACAACAACATCGCCAACCAACCCATCATCCTGCAATCGCATGACGATGACGATGATGATTTCCAAGAGGCCATCTCGTATCCATCGGTTGGAGAAACCTTGAGTTTGGAAGCGCAAGAAATTGAGATGATCAAAAAAGCCCTGGCTAAAAACTTGGGAAAACGCAAAAAAGCCGCGGATGAATTGGGCATATCGGAACGAACTTTGTACAGAAAAATCAAACAATACGAACTTGAATAAGTGGCAAGACACACCCATACATGAAACCTTTCACCATCCATAGAACCCACGAAAACTCCCAGACCGTGAAAGCACAAACGCGGTTAACGGGTGGTGGTCGAAAATTCATGGCGACATTCCTGTTCTTCCCCCTGCTTCTGCTGATGGGTGGATGCACGCCTTTTTGGAAATTTTACGACTTCAAAGGCGCCGCCATTCCCGCCGATATTCAAACCTTCTCGGTAGATTTTTTTAGCAACGAAGCCGCCATCGTGAATCCTCAACTCAGCATGAGCTTCACCGAAAAGTTAAAGACCAAATTTCAAAGCGAAACCCGACTGTCGCTCACCAATGCCGATGGCGACTACAAATTTGGTGGCTCAATTGTGGAATATTCCATCACGCCAGCGGCGCTGAATGCCGATGTTGGAACAGCGCAAAACCAGTTCAACATCAAAGTACGGGTGGAATTTGTCTGCGAAAAATACCCAGAAAAAAGCTTCGCCCGCGATTTCTCCTTTTTCAAGATCTTTGATGCCAGCGCCACCTTCGAAAGTGTGGAAGAATCGCTGTCTACCGAAATCCAAAATCAAATCGTACAACAAATCTTTGCCGCCGTGGCCCTCGACTGGTGAACCCACAGAAACTCAGACATATCGTCAACAGCCCCTCAAACATCGATGCCACCACTGCGGTGGAACTCGAGCAGCTAACCGTGAAATTTCCATGGTTCAGTACGCCGTTTGTTTTGTTGGCCCTGTACCACGAAGCACAATCCGATTATCGCTCAGAACAAAGCACCAAACACGCGGCCATGCGCATCAGTCACCGCGACTGGCTTTATCACGCGCTGCATCCGAGCAAAGAAACCACAACCCCAGAGATTTCAGCCGCCCCAGAGATTTCAATTGCCCCTGAGGTTTCAGCCACACCTGAAGTGTCCATAGCTGCGGAATTCACCCCTGAAATCGTATCAGAAATCACCCAAGAAACTCCGACCGTGGAAGCAGCCCTGCCTGTTGCAGAAACCGCAACAACAGCGCCGAGTAATCCCATTCCAGATTACAAACCATCGTTTGAACCCTATATCGAACCGGAAACCACCCAGCAGCCGGAAATCGCCTACGACTTGGCAACAGCCATGGGTACCACCCTGCGGTTCGAACCCATCGTTGACGAGCCTTGGTTGGCGGGAAAATCACTGCCCAAAGTGTATGACCTGGAGGAATTCCTCAAATCCGGACTCATCCAAACCGAAGAAATACCGGCTTCAACCCCTACCGGGTCGTTTGCACCAGAACCGGCAACTGACCCCAAAAACACCAAAATCCAGGATCGCGAAACAAAACTGGTAGACCCCGCATCGACCCGTGTAACCCCGGCAGAACCCAACGAACCCAAAAGCTTTTTCGACTGGCTGAATGGCGACACCGACGCAAAAACTACGGGTAGCCAGCACAAACCCGCCGATACCGAAGCCCTGATCAACAAATTCATCGAGGAACGTCCGAGAATTAGCCAACCCAAACGCGAATTTTACAGCCCGGAACGCGCAATGAAACGCAGCGAGCAGTTTTCTACCAGCATCGTCACCGAGACCTTGGCCAACATTTTTAGGCAGCAGGGTCACTTTGAAAAAGCCATTCTATCCTACGAAAAGCTGCAGTTGAAATTCCCGGAAAAAAGTAGTTACTTTGCAGACCTTATCGAACAAACTAAAAAAGAACAAAACCAATGAATTGGATATTAATCATCGGAATTATTGCAGCCACATTGTTGATGTTGGTTATTTTGGTACAAAACCCAAAAGGGGGCGGATTGGCTTCAAACTTCTCTCAAGGTAACCAAATCTTTGGCGTAGAGAAAACCACCAACGTAGTGGAGAAAATCACTTGGGGTGGTGCATTGTTGTTGGTAGTCATTTCATTGATCGCCGCATCATACAACAGCGAAAAAACCAAAGCACCTTCGCGTGCTAAAGCAAATACTGAGCAAGGAGAGGCATTGCCAGACGTGAAAGCGGGCAAGTAATTGTTTGTTATTCCAATTTTGTGTTGATGATACGCCCCGGCCCCGCCGGGGCGTATTTTTTACCCCCGTTCAGTAAAAATCGATGTCGCCGCTTTATCGGGCTTGGCATAACTCAATCGACCCAACCAACGGCTAGCCACATAACCGTCTAAGCCGATACTTCCCACAGTACCTGCCGCTACCAAATCCACCGATCCATCGTCAAACAAGAGCGATTCCGGCAATTCCACGTACACCACTTTACCTACCACCACCTGCGTATCGTTGCAAGCCACCCGATGGTACTCCTGCAGCGTCAATCCCACTTTGATCGCGCTCTCCCCTACAAACGGTGCAAGCATACCTTCACGGTACAGCGGAGACAACCCCACCATTTCAAATTCACTCTGAGATTTTTCGTACCTGGCCGAGGTCTGATGGGCCTTGGCGTAAAAGTCTTCCCCCACCGCGTTGAGCGTATAGCTCCCTGTCGCCAAAATATTCTGCCAAGTATGGCGGTCTACGCTATCCGGACGCACAACCATCCCCAAATAAGGCGGATTGGCACCCACATGAAAGATGCTATTAAAAATGGCCAAATTCTCTTGTCCCTCCACACCCCGCGTCCCCACCAATTGCAGGGCTTTAATCCCAGGCATCGAGTTGATGAGTTGCGTGCGATATCGCTTGTCGAGTTGGGCAAAATCTTCGCCGCGATATACTCTTGTCTTGTTTTGGTTTGTCATGGTTAACGCAGGCTACCCAATCCTCCGTCGATCGACACAATCTGTCCAGTCATCCAATCGCTGCCCTCACCCAATAAAAATTCCACCGCCGCGGCGATGTCTTTCGGCTCCCCCACACGCTGAAGGGGATGACGTTTCCCGCTGGCTTCTATTTTTTCGGGGGTCGATAGCAGTCGGCCCGCCAATTCCGTATTCACCAAACTTGGGGCGATGGCATTCACGCGAATCTGAGGCGCCCACTCGGCAGCCAAACTGCGCGTAAGTCCTTCTATAGCGCCTTTGGCCATGGCGATGCTGGCATGGAAGCTCATTCCGGATTGAACGGCCACAGTACTAAACAGCACAACTGATGCTTTACCGGCGGTTTTCATGGCGGGGAGACAGGCTTGCAGGGCTTTCACAGCACCCATCGCATTGAGTTCAAAATCGGCCCGAAATTCTTCGAGCTTTAATCCGCGAAAGGGCTTGAGGTTGATACTTCCTGGTGCGTACACCACACCATCGATGGTGTCGGGCAAACCCGCGATGGATTCATCGGACAAGACATCCCAAATGATGGATTGCGCACCCAGGGGCGCTTCCCCACTGCGCGATACAACCCAGATTGAATGTCCTTCATTCATCAGCCGATCTACCACGGCGGCGCCGATGCCGCGACTCCCACCGAAAACAACGTAATTCATATCGTGAGAAACAAAGGAAATCCGGATAGGTTTTGGGCGTTTCGAGTTGCACAAAACACAAATGCAAATATGTTTTTATTATATATCGCTTTTGTATATCTTTGTATTATATCTAATTTCGGAGGACCAAAATATGAAATCGTACAAAGAACTCAATAAACCAGACATTGTCATGATCTCCTTAAAACTACCTCGTTACCTACTATCAGAAATTGACCGACTGTCTGATGGCCTATCCCTCTCGCGCAACAAATTCATCGTAGAAACACTAGATGCTCACACCAAAAGCATCATTGAAAATCAAACCCGCCTTCAATTGGTCAATGAAGCCGCAGTCATTTATAACAGCTCCCGCGAAGCCATGGCAGATTTTGACGCCATTGACGAATTAATGGAAGATTAATCATGGTCACCAAGCCTTTTGAAATCTACCTGGCCAACCTCAACCCCAAAAAAGGACATGAGGTCGGCAAAACCCGCCCCGTGGTTGTGGTGCACAGCGAATTGATTCAAGGAATCCTATCAACCAGCGTCGTTTGTCCACTAACCACCCAATTATCATCCGCCACCCTGCTCCGCGTTCACCTCCCCCTGAGCGAATCCCAAACAACCGGACTCACTGAACCAAGCGACGTTATCGTGGATCAAATCCGAAGCATCGACAATCAACGACTCATCAAAAAATTGGGAGAATTACCCAGCTCACAAGCAGAGCAACTTAAAAAAAGCCTTCAGACCATTTTGGCCGTTTAGCAAATCACTCGCCGTGCAAACGGCTGTACAAATCCAGTCCGTGTTGCTTGGCGGTTTCTTTGGCAATTTCATAACCCGCATCCGCATGTCGCACCACACCCATACCTGGGTCGTTGTGCAACACCCTGCGCAAGCGCTGTTCCGCATCGTCGGTACCATCCGCCACAATCACCATCCCACTGTGGATGCTATAACCCATCCCCACGCCCCCGCCATGGTGCAAACTTACCCAACTCGCGCCACCCGCCACGTTCACAAATGCGTTCAAAATTGGCCAATCGGCCACCGCATCCGAACCATCCATCATCGCCTCAGTCTCGCGGTTTGGCGAGGCCACTGAACCCGTATCCAAATGGTCGCGACCTATCACAATAGGAGCCTTTACCGCCCCCGTCCTTACCAACTCGTTGAATGCCAATGCTGCCTTCTGGCGTTCGCCCTGACCCAACCAACAAATGCGGGCCGGCAACCCCTGAAACTCAATGCGCTCCTGCGCCATCCCTATCCATCGCTTCAAACTCTCGTTCTCTGGGAACAATTCCAAAATCTTGCGATCCGTTACGTAAATATCCTCCGGATCTCCACTCAAAGCCACCCATCGGAAAGGGCCTTTGCCCTGACAAAACAATGGACGAATGTACGCCGGTACAAACCCAGGAAAATCAAACGCGTTCTTCAATCCCTTCTCCAACGCCCTGCCCCGCAAATTGTTGCCGTAATCGAAGGTAATGCTGCCCATCTCCTGCAATTCCAACATCAACTCCACATGCTGCACCATGGTCTTATAACTCAACTCCGTGTATTTCTCTGGATCCGTTTTGCGCAATTTATCGGCCGCCTCCACATCCATATCTGTAGGATAATACCCAACCAATGGGTCATGAGCACTGGTTTGGTCGGTGAGGGTATCCGGCACAACACCGCGTGCGATGAGGCGCGACAGCAATTCAACAGCATTACACAACACCCCGATGCTAACTGCATCGCCACGCTCTTTCGCGGCCAAAGCCATGTCTATCCCTTGATCAATGTCGCGGGCCATCACATCCAAATAACGGGTTTCCAACCGCTTGCGGATCCGCCACTCCTCTACCTCAGCCACCAACGCCACACCCTCGTTCATGGTAATGGCCAGCGGCTGCGCTCCACCCATACCCCCCAATCCAGCCGTGACATTCAACGTACCCTTCAATGTACCCCCAAAATGTTGGTTGGCACACTCCGCATATGTTTCGTAAGTTCCTTGAACAATCCCCTGCGAACCAATGTAAATCCAACTGCCCGCAGTCATCTGACCGTACATCATCAGACCTTTCGACTCCAATTCACGGAAATGATCCCAGTTGGCCCAATTTGGCACCAGCTGCGAATTGCTTATCAATACTCGGGGCGCGTCTTTGTGGGTAGGCAAAATTGCCACAGGCTTTCCGCTCTGAACCATCAAAGTTTCATCGTCGTTGAGGTCGAGCAGGGCGCGACAAATATCATCAAAAGCAGGCCAGTTACGGGCGGCTTTTCCCAATCCACCATAAACAATCAGGTCTTCCGGACGTTCAGCCACATCGCAATCCAAGTTGTTGTGCAACATGCGGTACGCCGCCTCCTGAACCCAACCTTTACAATTCAATTTGCTGCCCGTGGGCGCCTTCAATACCCGTGATTTGCCTGTGAATTCGCTCATACTTAGAAAAGTACAAAGTTAGTCAATTGTTGTTTGTGAAACCTCAAAACTTCATGGTCAACTGTATGCGTTTTCGCACGCGATCCACTTCCAATACACGCACTTTTACCCGCTGCGACAATGACACGCCTTCGGCCGGAACATTACCTGCCCCTGTTGTACACCTTAGGTGCACGACTGCCCAACGGAACCCCTAAGTATTTTAACGACCAGTGTGTGATGGGATCGCTGGCCATGACCTCCTTTATTTTGGGAGATTCCTAGTCGCTCGCTTGGTAAACACCGAGGCAGGAACCGACAATCCCAACTGCAATTGTTTTCGGGGTATAAAAAACCAGTTATACGGTGCCAACGACAATATGGAATACCCCATATAAACCGATGCACCCCCCTTAATCCGATACCCCGCCGCTGTGCCCATCTGCAACGCCAAATAATTGTAACCCGCCAAGGGCACGCGATGAAATTCCCCATCCTTTAACTTGTAGGTAGGATTGTTCAAAAACGTACGACTGTATCCAGCACCCAAGGTCAACGAATAATTCCAATGCTTTCGGGCTTGATACTTCCACTGCGTGTTGCCTAGCACATAAATATTCCGATGCAAACTGGGATGAGAATAATATCCCAACTCCATGCCGATGCTACGACTGCGCACTTTGGCCATGTAATTTTTCCGCGGAAAACTCACCGTTTTCAACTTGTAGGGGTTGTCGAACCGAACATGAAACCCCTTCGACTCATTCGACAGCATAAACCCACTTGCCACCGTGCCTCTCGATGAAACCGGACTCATCAACTTCCCCCATCGAAAAGGGAACAACCCTTGGGTATCGTGGTGGGGATTCCACGACAGTGTTTCGCGCATCATCTGCTTCCGAGGCAGTGGCGAGGGTTTTAACACCATCGCTTGATTGTCGCCCGCAAATACTTGCGTCGAATCCATGCTGGCAGACAATGGAACGCCGATTATCCCCAAGGCAATCAGCATCAACCCTTTTTGTAACAATCCGTTTATCATCAATTTCA
The DNA here is from genome assembly GCA_016868785.1 of Bacteroidota bacterium. GTDB lineage: Bacteria > Bacteroidota > Bacteroidia > NS11-12g > UBA955 > UBA955. The sequence continues at coordinate 43,576 of VGFS01000012.1, read as the reverse complement.
TCTTCCCAAAATCAATGTTTAATCACCCAATCCAACACACTTTCCCAAAACAATATGGGCTCATTCATCATGGGCGAATGACCAGAATGCTCAAAGTACTGAACTGTTTTGTCTTGACTGCCAATTTTCCCGTTCAAATCATCGCACAAAGGTGGGGGACACACAAAATCAAACCTACCCCACAGTAGCAAAGCTGGCACCTGAATGCGCCCCAAATAAACGTCCGGATCGGTATCGTATGTTGGCGAATCCACCCGCAACAGGGCAGTAATCAACTGATTGATAGCGTTGTTTCTATAGGCCGAGGACCGCTCTTTATTGTAACTCCCTGAGGGCGCGAAAACAGAATCCATCAGTGCCTCCGCTTCATGGGCATACCCATTCATCTTCACCGAAACCTCATAGCCATCAGACACATTGTGGGCATTGCAGTAATCCAACACCTCTGTCCAGTGCGCCACATTGCGATTCGCCCCTATTTCCAGGGCTGCCCGCTTCGCCAACATATCCTCCGTGAGGGAATCATTCAACGGGTAATTGTGGGCACCATCCACCTGAATCCATCCCGAAATCCATTGTTGATTGTCGGCATCACCCAAAAAATAAGGCGTCAAAAAACCGCCCCAACTGTGCCCCATCAGATAGATTTTCAAATCGGCCCCGTACTTCGTCCGCAAGAATTTCACCACCGTCAGCAAATCCTCGCGGTAATCTGCTAGGCCACTGGCTCCCGCATTGCCTTGGGAGTTCCCACCAAACCGTTGATCCCAATAACCCACAGCCATGTTGGGCTCAATCACGGCTTTAATCATCGAATCGCGGTAATCCAGACTGTTCCCACCCGGACCGCCATGTACAATTAGCAGCAATTTCCTGCTCCCGATGTCACCCGTCACTTTCAAAAACAGCGACTGATTTTTCTGTTTGATAAACACATCGTCGTTGACCATCCCGTCGGTAACGACCTCCATTTTACAGCCGCTAACGAAAGGCATCGCTAGCAATGCGAGCAAGCAATAGCCGCTTATTTTAGAAAATTTAGGCATCAAAAAAGACCCAACCCTGTGACTCAGTCCCGTGTACATACAACAAATTTACCCAATTCACAGCGTTACACTGTCGGTCAATTACATATTCCGGCGATACTGTCCACCTACCGAGAACAACGCCTCAGTGATTTCACCCAACGTGCACACCTTACAGGCTTCCATCAACTCCGCAAAAAGGTTCTCGTTGGCAATGGCTTTCTCCTGCAAACGCAGCAACAAGGCATTGCGCTTATCACCAAAGAACGCGTGCTGATTGGCTACCTTCTGAATTTGGAATTGCTTCTCCTCATCGGTACTGCGAATCACCTCACCCGGCAACACCGTGGGAGACCCTTTGGAACTCAGGAAAGTATTCACCCCAATGATCGGAAACTCACCGGTATGCTTCAACGTTTCATAGTACAAACTCTCTTCCTGGATTTTTCCGCGTTGATACATCGTTTCCATCGCCCCCAACACGCCGCCGCGCTCGGTAATGCGATCAAACTCAGCCAACACCGCTTCTTCCACCAAATCCGTGAGCTCCTCTATGATGAAGCTTCCTTGCAAAGGATTCTCATTCTTCGCCAATCCCAACTCCCGGTTGATGATCAACTGAATGGCCATCGCCCTGCGCACACTCTCCTCCGTAGGTGTTGTAATGGCCTCGTCGTAAGCATTGGTGTGCAAACTGTTGCAGTTGTCGTAAATCGCATACAGCGCCTGCAAAGTGGTTCTGATATCGTTGAAATCAATCTCCTGGGCGTGCAAACTGCGTCCGCTGGTCTGGATATGATACTTCAACATCTGAGAACGCGCATTCCCGCCGTATTTCAACTTCATGGCCTTGGCCCAGATTCTGCGCGCCACCCGACCGATGACCGCGTATTCAGGGTCGATACCGTTGCTAAAGAAGAAGCTCAAGTTCGGTGCAAAATCATCGATGTACATGCCCCTACTCAAGTAGTATTCAACGTAAGTAAATCCGTTGCTCAACGTAAAAGCCAACTGCGTAATGGGGTTGGCTCCCGCCTCGGCAATGTGGTATCCGCTGATACTCACACTGTAAAAATTCCTCACCTTGTTGGCGATGAAATAATGCTGTACATCACCCATCAAACGCAACGCAAATTCGGTACTGAAAATACACGTATTCTGCGCTTGGTCTTCTTTCAAAATATCGGCCTGAACCGTTCCGCGAACCTGACTCAAGGTCCACGCTTTGATCTCTTCGTACTTGGCCTTCTCCAACACATCCTCGCCCGTTACACCCAGCAACATCAATCCCAACCCATCATTACCCTCAGGTAACGGACCATTGTACCTGGGTCGCGCCAACCCCTTTTCCGCATACATGGCATCAATTTTCGCATTCACCGAATCTTCCAAACCTTGCGACTTGATGTACAATTCACATTGCTGATCAATTGCGGCATTCATCAAGAATCCTAACAGCATCGGTGCCGGACCGTTGATGGTCATACTCACCGAAGTTTTGGGATCTGCCAAATTGAAGCCAGAATACAGTTTTTTGGCATCGTCCAAACAACAAATACTCACCCCCGCATTGCCAATTTTTCCATAAATATCAGGACGTGTGTGGGGATCCCGTCCGTACAAAGTAACACTGTCGAACGCCGTACTTAACCGCTTGGCAGGCATACCCAAACTCACGTAATGAAACCGCTTGTTGGTTCGCTCCGGTCCACCTTCCCCAGCAAACATGCGGGTTGGATCCTCACCCTCGCGCTTAAACGGATAAATCCCTGCGGTGTAAGGAAACTCGCCCGGCACGTTTTCTTGCAACTGCCAATGCAGCAAATCACCCCAAGCTTCATAACGGGGCGTGCTTATTTTTGGTACCTGGGTATGACTCAAACTCTCGGTATGGGTGGCCATCCGAAGTTCTTTGTCGCGCACCTTGAATACGTAGTCTGGCGCTTTGTACAAGGCCCGAACCCCGCTCCAACCTTCCACCAAAGCCTTGTTCTTCGGGTTTAATTCCGCCGACACTTTGGCCAATTCGGCTTCCAACTGCGACGTCAAATCAACAGCGGCACCACTCTCTTTCAATTGTTGAATCGACTCCGTCAAGGCATACATTCGCTGGGCGATTTTTCGCTGCGCACGCGCCTGTTCATCGTATTGGCGGTTGTTCTCCGCGATTTCACTCAAATAACGATTTCTGTGTGGAGGAATGATGAAGATTTTTTCGCTCATCTCAGCGCCCGAGGCGTACTGACTTCCCAAAGCGGCCCCAGTTTTCTGGGCGATGGTATCCATCAACCTCCGGTACAAACTGTTCATACCAGGGTCATTAAACTGCGACGCGATTGTGCCAAATACCGGCATCAAATCAACCTCAGTTTCGAACAATTTATGGTTGCGCTGGAATTGCTTCCGTACATCGCGCAACGCATCCAAAGCACCGCGTTTGTCGAACTTGTTCAATGCAACCACATCCGCATAATCAAGCATGTCGATCTTCTCCAACTGCGTGGCCGCACCATATTCTGGCGTCATCACATACAAAGCCAAATCACTGTGCTCGGTAATCATTGTATCGCTCTGACCAATTCCGCTGGTTTCTACCACAATCAAATCATACCCCGCGACTTTCAAAATACTTACCGCATCGTCTACGTGTGAACTCAACGCCAAATTGGCTTGACGTGTAGCCATCGAGCGCATGTACACACGGTCGTGGTTGATACTATTCATGCGAATACGGTCGCCCAGCAGAGCCCCTCCCGTTTTTCTTTTCGATGGGTCGATGGATATAATGGCCAACTTTTTATCTGGGAAATCGGCAAGGAACCTGCGTACCAACTCATCCACCAAGCTACTTTTCCCTGCACCACCGGTGCCAGTAATGCCCAATACCGGACTTTTCAACCCCTTTGCTTGACTGCGTAATCCATCCAATACCACCTGATGTTGTTCGGGGTAATTTTCAGCTGCTGAAATCAACCGCGCGACGGCCCGCTTGCCTTCTACCCCCGCATTCAACAACTGTTGCTCCTGTTGCAACGCATTGCCCGTGGGATAATCAGACTGCATCACCAAATCATTAATCATGCCCTGCAATCCCATGGTACGCCCATCGTCGGGAGAATAAATCCGAGTAATGCCGTAATCCATGAGTTCTTTGATCTCCTCCGGCAAAATCACGCCGCCGCCGCCGCCAAAAATTTTGATGTGCTCCGCACCCCGTTCCTTGAGTAAATCGTACATATACTTGAAATACTCGTTGTGACCGCCCTGATAGCTGGTCATGGCGATGGCATTTGCATCCTCTTGAATGGCTGTTTCTACCACCTCCTGCACGCTGCGGTCATGACCCAAATGGATCACCTCGCAACCGGTGGATTGAATGATGCGACGCATAACGTTGATTGCGGCATCGTGACCATCGAACAAGCTGGCAGCCGTAACCACCCTCACTTTGTTCTTCGGAACATACACAGTTGTTTCCATGGATTTGGCTTTGTAGTGCAAAGGTAATCTTTGTTTACCAAACCCCCTACCCGCCCTGAAGCCGAACGCCCCGCCGCAAGTTAAAATACAACGCCAAAGCTCACCCAACGGGTCTATCTCATTGACATGCCATTGATTTTGAGAAATATTTATCCAATTCTTGGGGGTGGTAGACCCTTATTGTGTTTGTGGCTCTGATTCCTTTAAAATGAAAAACAACAACCCTGTTTACATCCTGATAGCCCTAATGGCTCTGGCGTTGGGCAGTTGTCAAGACAATACCATCACACCGGTAAGCGCCCAAGACAAAATCAGTTCCTTGGTGGTGCAAGCCGAATCCGAAACCAAACAAATCCAGAGCAGCATCGACCTTACAGCCAAATCCATCAGCATCGAAAATTTGGCCTTGAGTCCTGATTATTTTGTTGATGAACACCACCTCTACGACAATTCAACCCTGGATACAAACAACAACAAAGAACCTTGGCGAAAAGAATGCAACAATGCATTTCTCAAACAATTGGGATTCGCTCAGTGCCTGAAAAACTTGTCATTAGCAGAAGAACAAATCAACAAAATTGAAGATGCCCTAGAAACCTATGGCAATCATCAAAAACCCATTCTTAGCGATGAATTTCATCATTTCGTCGACCTAAAATCTCGCTACAACGACCAGATCAAACTCGACATCGACTCGTTACAGCGCGGAGACATTGGGGAAACCGCGTTTCAAAACAAAATGAAACAATACCAAACTGAATTCACCACAGAATTTTCAAGGCAACGCAGCGCCAACAAAAATCTGTCTATGATGTCAGTAAATTATCGCTCCGTGTTGGAATCCTTCCAAAACATTATGAGCGAGTCGCAGTTCAAACAGTTCTACCTCTGCCACAAAAAGTAGTGTGTAGTAGTTCATGGGTTATAGTTAGCAGATAGGCCTCTTGCATAGGGGCCTTTTTGTTTTACTCCTCGCCAAGCTTGGGTGTGCGCGCATTTACCCAACCATAAAAATACGCCACTACCACCAGCCCCGCACCAAAAAATCGCATGGCCACCTCGCGGATGTCATCGTTAAAAAAGAATTCCCCGGTCATCCATATGGCATTGCCCAAAATCCAAAAACTGATGGCCAAATTGTGATAGAAATCCGAAACTGTGCTCCGGTAACTTTTCCAAGTGATCCAAATCGATAGTAAAATGGTGGGTACCGCCTTCGCCATGCCCAACCCGCGATAATGCATGAGCCAAGCAAAATCCTTGAACAACCAAAACACCACATGCAAATTTTCCTTTTCTCGCAACGACTTCATATCTTCAATCAACGATTTTCAGTTACCACAAATTTCGACTCCGCCTGTCCAGTGATACCCGAAAGCTCTAAAGTGTAAAGTCCGGCCGACAACCCAGGCAAATCAACCGTCAACACAGCCTCCGCGCCCACTGCGCCTTTGCAAACTTCAGCGCCCAGGGCATTTCTAACCCGGTACAATGAATAACCATGCTGATCAGACATTCTAACCCAAAGTTTGTCGATAGCGGGATTGGGGTATACCTTGAGTGATTCAAACCGCACGGTTTTTGCCGCTGCACGATCCATAACCACTTGCTTGGTTTTGCTGCACTCACAACCCGTGGTTCTCACAACCGATTTCAATGTAACCGTATATTGACCGTCTTGCTGTAAATCATAATTCACTTTCGCGTTTACATCCTTTGAATTTTTGATACCCAACCCAGCCACGGTCCAAGTGTAATCGATGCCCGCTTGTCCGCCCGCGGCCATCAAATCATCCATGGGCTCAAGAGACAATCCATAAAAGGAGAATCCGTAATCGGGCAATGCCACAAAATCGCAAGTTCTTGGCAATTCTTGCACGGTCACGGCCTTGGTGATGGAATCTGAACAACCGTCATTCAAATTCACCACCAGGGTTACGTTGTAAGCAGTGGTTTGCTTTACGCTGTAGCGCTTTTTGGGACTTTCCACGTTCGAAGTGGTATTGTCGCCGAACTCCCATGCGTAGGTCATGCTACCCGATGCCGTGGTACTTTTATTCAAGAAGGTCAACTCATCCCCAGAGCAAACGGGGTCTGCAACAAAATCAGCCGTTGGCTGCATTAACACATCCAAAACAACGGTCAACGAATCGGCACATCCATTGTCGAGCTTCACCGAAAACTGCACTTGCTTTTTACCCAAGGAAGCCCAGCTGTGGCTGGGCGAAGCGGCGGTGGATGTTTTTCCATCGCCAAAATTCCAAAGATATTGCGGAACAGCACCCGTCACAGTCGGCGTTTTGTTCACAAACTGAGTGGCTGTGCGTATGCAGGCCGCATCGAAGTTCAAGGCCACTTTGGGCGACTCAAAAACGGTTACGGCGCGGGTTTGGGAATCGCGACAGCCGAATTCGGATTTCACCACCAATTTCACCGATTTGGATCCTGGGGTATTGAAAATATACTTGGGATTGGGTTCGTTGCTATTGCTATCGGGGTGATTAAAATACCATTTGCTGCCGATGTTGCCAGTGGCGATGGTGCTGTTGTTTTGAAAGGCAAATGCATCTCCATCACAGCGACCGCCTAGCACATTGAAAGCCGCTTTGGGTACTACAAATTGATACACTTTTTGGGTTTCAGTGGCTTCACAACCTGCAATGTCAGCCTTGAGCGTCACCACAAAGGTTCCAGCAGCCCCATAGTTGAGTGAAATATTGGTGGCGTTGTTGAGCACAAAACCCTTGCCATCACCAAAATCCCAATACATTTTGGCGGAAGCGGGCGTGGTTTGATTCACAAACTTCACACTTTCTCCAACACAGGCATTTTGTCGGGTAAATGCGGCCGCAGGGATGGCATTCACAACCAAAACCACCGATTTTTCAAATTTGAATCCATAAGGATTGGTGGTACCACGCAATTTCACCGTATAATTTCCGGCTTTTTTGAAAATGAAATACCCGTCGACCAAGTTGGAGGTATCGTTGGGATCCCCAGTTCCGTAATCCCACCAATTTTCAACATAGCCCGATTTGTATTTGGACGTATTCACAAAATTCACCGTATCCCCAATGCACACTTTGGTTGGCACAGTAAAATCTGGGGTCACCGACGGATAAATGAATACTTGTCGCTTCAATACAGTATCACACCCATTGCTCAAATCTGAGATTTTTAGCAAAAGGGTAACCAAACTGTCTTCTAAGTTTGCATCACTGGTTTTGAATTGGACTTCAAGGTCCGCCGTAGCAGATGGTGCCGTTAATGATGCGCCGGCGAGGCTCTTACCACTCGGAGAAATCGCAGAAACACTGGCCGTCCACTTGGCGCTACCACCCGTTCCATATTGAGAATTGCTGTAGAAACGCGGCGCCTTGATATCATATATCACAGGCACATTCAACACCGTTACATCCAAAGGCTTACCCCGCTGATACACCGGATTGTTGCCCGATTGGGACTTGGCAGAAAATTCATAATACCCACCCCCAGGTGCGGGTTTAACAAACGTTTTAAATGTTAACGTATCGTTTTTTCTGTCATCATCAAACCCCTCCACAAACAGCTGAATGACAGCATTGCCCGTAGCAGAAATTTTTAATGGCACAGTGAAACTCACTTTCAATGAGTCCTTTGGCAAAATCCTGTTACTCACCCACTGTCTCGTCACCACCCCATTCAACGCATACGCCACATAAAACTTCGTTGCCGTATCCGTGTAATTGTTCTTAACTGTAATGTCTAATTTGGCTTCGTATCCTGAACAAATCTGCGAAGCAATACTGAAGGTGGTTTTCACTGCCGCCAAATCCATAAAACTTTCCCAACTACCCCGGTCCGATTTCCCCGTGGCACGCTTGTTCCCAGTAACATCCAAACCATTACTCACCACCGTTGGCACATTGTTTTGATTTTCAAAAATGGTTGAGCGGAAATCATTTTTCGCGATGTCTACCCAGCCAGGATTGCCAAAATATTCCCCGCTGCCTGCCGTGCCGCCAGATTTGTAGTCCGACCAACTTCCATAGTAATTCGACTCCACACCCCACTGCTCACCACCCGCAAAATTCACATAGCAAGTATTGTGGTTCAGCTCCTTCATTTTGGTCGATGACCAAACATTGATGCCAAACCCAAAATCATCACCACGGATGTCCAATATGTTCCCAACAAATGTCACCTCCGATTCATCCTCCATGTAATAGCCCAGACCTACGTGGGTCGACAAACTACTTGGACGGCTGTACACCGTGTTTTGACGCACCTCCGTTTTGTACCCCGAATTGTAGTTTACCACATAAAAATTGTCGGTTTGGCTATACCCCTCATTCCGCACAATCATGTTGGAATTGAACACTACATCGTGCAAAAAAGAAAGGTAAACCCCATTAAAACTGCTTTTGGTGGAGGTGGTAACATTCAACACAATCTTATTGCGGTTGATTTGCCAATCACCATCATCATTTACGCCGATACACCCCATCGCGTCACCGGATTTGTTGGAATCCAACACATTGTCCTCAATCCGATTCCAATCGTAACTCGAATTGCCACAATCGCCGAAATAAAACAAGCGAGCCATCCCACTGTTGTTACCAAACTGACAACTTCTCACCACATTGCCCATCACCTGCATATCTGTTAAACTCTGCAGGTTAAACCCGTAAGAATCCCCAGATTTCTCAGCCCACAACCGATTTAGTTCATTCTTTTTGAACAAGAAAAACTGTCCTTTTGTAACCTCCATTCCCGAAACGTTGTTGTAAACCGCGATGCGTTTCATCACGTTCGATTCAATGACCACAGGGTAAGTGGATTTCCCTGAAACCGCACCCGCAGCAATGCCCCAAAAGCGACTGATAAAATTGGTGGTGCCACTTGATACCGCACCGGCATAGGGCAAATCGTGAATGATATTGCTGCTGATTTGAATCGATGCATTGGTACACGCCCCGTTTGTTATCCGCACCGCCGTCACCACCGTATCAACGGGAGCCCCGCTACCAACCGAACTTCGACTGATGTCGTTTCCAGTCACCACCTCTCCGTTCACATACTGCAGCAAAAAGGCCGTCTTGAAAAAATTCTTGATGCTGTTTCCAGAAAAGACATTTTCTGTACCCGTACCCGCATACGTAGCCGATCCCTGTTGATCTACCACCGCGTACAAAGGTCCAGGACTATTGCTTGCCGAAGTGGTCATCACACAATTTTTAATGGTATTGCGTACACCATTGTTCGATGAACTTATAGTAAGCACATTGGTTTGCGAAGTGGCAAAAGCTACATAAGATGACGGTGACTTGGTGGTACTTCCAATGTTCGAAAACTCAAAAGTACAGCCGCTAAAAGTGTTGTCATCGGCACCGCCCGACATCCGCACGCAAATGCCTGAGCTGGAGGTACTACTGTTGACGATGGTCAAGTTCGACAAATCCACAAAATCAAGGCCGTTCAACCAAAGCACCTCATAGGTGAGTGCCCCGCTGAGCTTTTTGCCGTTCCCGTCGATAGAAATCTTCTTGCTGGAGGATGTTGGATTGCTTGTATTTTGCTTGAATTCAACCGCGGCTGTAACGGTGAGGTCCGACATTACTTTCACCGACACATTGCCTGATACACCATTGCTTGCAACAGCCGCAGAAAAATCGGCCCAAGTAGCGTAGTTGGTGGTAGAAGCAGTTCCACCTATGGTATAATTTCCACTCAACTGAGCCAAACAAAGGTTTGAAAACCAAACACTAAGGACAATGAACAACAATCTCATATCAACAAAAATAGGGACATAACTCCCAAATTGCTGACAATCTTTTGCCCACTGTGGCCAAAATCAACAAAAAGCCGTTGGTTTGTAGTTGTGAGTCGGCCATTTCAACCTCCCAAGGATAAAACCGCAGTCATCATCCCACCACAGGTTGATTTACCCAAAAACGCTTCATGTTTTTTCATGGGATCTTGCTTCGGTGAAGAAATGCATCGCAGAATTTTGGCAAAAGGGCATGCATCATTCGCCAACCCCTTTGGCGTCATTTTCCATCCCAAAGCGCTCCACAACAACTGTGCATTGATCGCTCATGCCGCAGATCGGTCTGCGTTTGAATCCGCCTTGCGAACCACTGATTTTTATGAGCACCAAGGCATTTTTCACAGCCTTCAACATGCGAATCGGTTTCAAAACACCCAACCCGCCCAACTGCTTGAAGAGATTTACTCCATCGCCCAACAGGCCTACATCAACATTAAACAAGCCCAGCTCATTGGCATCACCTTGGGAACAGCCTGGATCTACGAGCACCTACCCACCCAACAATTTGTTGGCAATTGCCACAAACTGCCTCAGCAAGAATTTCGGAAAACGTTGAGTTTGCATGCGCAGATAAAAAACGACGTTGCAGGGCTTTTGAATGCTTTGCGACAAATAAACGACCATGCCCACCTTGTAATCACGGTAAGTCCGGTCAGACATCTTAGGGATGGGGCCCAAGAGAATTTGGCCTCAAAATCAACCTTAATTTCTGCTTTGGGCGAGTTGCTGATGGAGCAGCAAGCAAAGGTCCATTATTTCCCCGCCTACGAAATCATCCGCGAAGAGCTCAATGATTGGCAGTTTTTCGAAGCGGATAAAATGCACCCCACGGAAGAAGCCATCGAGGTGGTATTTGACCGGTTTTACAGGGCTTTCTTTTCCACCAACGATTCCACTTTTTCCGCAGTGCTCTGATAGGCCGGTTCCACTGCAGACAATTGGTGATCAATGAATTCTGCATCCACCAAAAGGGCGTCGAGTTTCTGTTTCAGGGATTGAAACTCCTTTTTGAATTGCGCCAACTTTTCAGTTTCACTGCCGGTTCCGTAACTCCCTGCTTTCACTTGTTTTTCCAACCCTTTGATGGCGTAAAACAATTCTTCGGCCCGCAAAACCGCGTTTGTATAAGTTTCCACGATGTCGCGGTACACGCGATAAACCGCTTCATACTTCACGATTTGCGCTTGCTGTTCCTCGCTCAGAGACGAGGAAGAAGCAAACTTCAATTGTTGCAACGTGGCTTTCATTTCCACTTTTCGGTCTTTGATCACATCTAACTTGTACCGAAACAGTGACGATACCAACTTGTGCTCTTGCCACAACGAATCGCTGTATTGGAGCATGAGGGTTTGCTTGTCGGCAGATTCCGCACCCGATTGACCGCAGGCGCTTATAAAAAAGATGACAAACACCCCACAAAATGCAAGATTTTTCGCAACTTTGCTTACCAAGCGAACGATTTCATGTCTCAACAGCATACCACAAAGATAACAAAGGCGAGACATTTCAAATTCTTGCGGGCGGTATTTTGGTTGGGAATCACGGCATTTGGCGGTCCACAAATGCACATTCCACAGTTTAAGAGGCGCTTGGTCGACAAACATCGATTCTTTGATCAAGACACACTGAAAGATGTCAATGCTTTTTGCAGCTTATTACCCGGACCTTCCACAACCCAAACAATCACAGTATTGGGGCTTAAGATGGGAGGACCTACCCTGGCCCTCTTGAGTTTGGTTGTCTGGTCACTTCCAGGGGCCATTCTAATGAGCATCATAGCCTTATCGCCCAAATTTTTGGGTGCTGGACATTTACAATTCATGCAGCCAATGGTTGCTGCTTTTTTGGCTTATTCGGTCATTTCAATGGCGCCTTGGATAAGGAAGTCTTCGTTAAATTATGGCATTTTTATCGTTTTAGGCATTCTTGGCTTCATGATCAACTCCCCGCTGCTATTCCCGCTAGGTATGGTCTTGGCCGGAATCTTGAGCGCCAAATTCAACAAATACGAACTACCCTTGGTTAGCATTCAGCAGCCCAAACCCATACGCTGGCGAAACTTGACCGCCTTTGGAATCATCTTTTTGGTGGTGGGTGGCGTTGGATTGGCATTGAACAACAATGCCGAATACTTCCAATTGGCGCACCCATTTGTACTGTTCGAAAACACCTATCGCATTGGCGCACTGAGTTTTGGGGGCGGAAACACCCTCGCCGCGATGAGCCATGAACAATACGTTGTTTACCACCATCGCCTATCACCCCAAGAATTCAATACCGGACTTGGATTATTACAAGCACTTCCCGGACCCAACTTCAATTTCATGGTCTACGTCAACTCTATGGCCATGAAATCGTTTGGATACAATACAATTTACCAACTCATGGGTTGTCTCATTGGCTTAATTGCCGTTTTTATGCCGGGCACACTCATGGTTTTCTTTGCCTATCCCTTGTGGCACCGTTTGCAAACACATCGCTCCATCCGATTGGCGCTAGATGGCATTTTTGCCGCAGCGGTGGGTTTCATTCTTACAGCAGCCCTCCTCATTAACTATTACTTTTGGCAGCAATTCATTCAATTTAATCAGCATGTGGCCATGCAAGTTGGCGTTTTTGCCATCACCCTTACCCTACTTTGCACCAAAAAAGTCGCAACGCCCTTCATCGTATTGTTAATGATTCTAATGGGATGGTTGATTCCAATGTAATCGCGTCTCGGCTTTTTGGTTATCTTTGAATAATGAGACTTCGCTGGATTTGGATCATGATTTTGGCTTGCACTTGCAGTCTCAATCCCCTCAAAGCCCAACCCGGCAAACAAAACAATCCGTATATTCTGTTCACCGGATTGGTATTGACCTCAGACAGCCTCAAACCCATTCCCTTTGTCAATATCCGCACCCCAAAACGCGGACTCATCGGATTTACCGATTACATGGGCCATTTCGATGTGGTGGTGCAAAAAGGAGACACCATCCTTTTTCAACAAGTAGAACAAGAGCCGTCATGGCACGTAGTCCCCGATACCCTGCATGGCAATCGATACAGCATCATCAAACTGATGACCCAAGACACAATACAGATGTCGGCCATCTTCATTCGCGCCCTGCCATTAAAAACACTCTTTGAAAACGAATTTGTTACCAAAGACATTCCCGACGACGCCTATGAAAGGGCCCGTCAGAACCTAGAAGCAGAGGCCCTGAAAGAAGAACAACGCCTTAGACCCGCCGACCCCAACATGAGTCAGCAACTCCTGGCCCAGTCCCGCGCAAACCAATTGTACTATTACAAACAAGCCCCTCCCCAAAACTATTTCAGTCCGGGCGCCTGGGTCCAATTCCTGGAAGCATGGAAACGCGGCGATTTCAAGAAAAAACCCAACCAGAAGAAATCTACCTACGTTTCTCCTTACTAAATTCAACCGTGTTTTTGCCCGTCTTTCACGGCAAATACATGCATTACCGCAGGAAAAATAGCGTCCATCGTTTCCATTGCACCCTTGGTTGAACCGGGCAAAGTAACCACCAACGTGTCGTTGACCATTCCAGCAACCCCTCTCGACAGCATGGCAAAAGGCATTTTGTCTTGACCGTAGCGTCGGGCAACCTCCATAATCCCTTCAATTTCTCGGGTCAAAAGCGGCCGTACGGCCTCTGGGGTAACATCGCGGTGCGATAGCCCCGTTCCACCCACAAACAGCAAAACATCCACCTTGTGGGCATGGTTCATCACACATGCTTGAATGGCAGCAACCTCATCAGGCACCACAACCAAAGGATTCACAGTCATTCCCTGATCCAACAATCGCTCAACAACCATGGCACCGGCTTTGTCCTGAGCATCACCCCGAAATACAGAGTCACTACAAACCACCGCCTGCGCTTTGCTGCGGACACACACTTCACGCAAGGCCAATTTTTGCGCATCCGATTTGCCGCCCGTTTTCGAAACCAACCGAATGTGGGCGATTTCAATGCCTTTGTCGATGGGTTTCAACATATCATACATGGTCAACGCCACCACCGAAACACCATGCATCGCCTCCACTTCTACCCCGGTTTTATAGACGGTATGCACTTCCATTTGAATATGGATTTCCGTATCGCTGAAGGTATAACTGACCGAGGTAAATTCAACCGGCATCGGATGACAATCGGGAATCATATCCGCAGTTTTTTTAACGGCAAACAAACCCGCAACCCGCGCAAATTCCAGCACATCCCCCTTGGGAACCGCACGATTTTTTACCGCCGCGATGGTTGCCTCAGAACTGGTTTTCACCACCGCCTCCGCAATGGCCTTTCTCAAGGTATTTGATTTGTGGGTGATGTTGATCATGGGCGATTTTCTTTCCAATGGTATGTTTGGTTCGAACAAATCTCTTTCCCCCAAATGGGCAGAGATTGCTTGATGTGTTCTACAACTACTTCACAGGCCTCTATGGCTTCTTTCCGATGCACTGCCGATGCAAAAACAAACAGACAAATTTCACCCACATTCACTCGACCCAAACTGTGGGTGATGTGCAAACAAGTGAGTGGATATTTGGCAAAAACGGCTTCGCGAATTTCGTGCATTTTCTCCAAGGCCATGGCTTCGTGTGCCGTGTATTCAATGGCTTCTACGGTCCCATTCAACGACTCATCGGCCCTTACTTGACCCATGAAAATGCTGTGAGCGCCAATTTGGGTTTTCTTGTTGTGGTGGGCTATATCCTCGCCGATTTTTTGCGGTGATATCGCACCCTGAACAAAGATATTTTTGGGTTTTCTGTCCAACATTTGCGAGGGTAAAGTTACGATTTTGACGGATTACTTGAACGCAATTGATATTTCAACATTCGATGCAACAACCCATCATAGGTGAGCATCTGATCCACCAAAAGGCCTTCCGTTTTGAGCAAGAATTTCAATGCTTCCAGGGCTTGCAACGACCCAACAATGCCGGCCAAAGCACCCAACACACCGGATTCAGTACAATTCTGCACTTCCCCATCTGCCGGCGGATTCGGAAAAACATCGCGGTAATTCAAGGAATGCGACAACCCACGTTTATTGCCCTGATGCCATTCCTCGTTGGGCACATTGAAAATCGAAACTTGTCCTTCAAACTTTGCAATCGAACCATAAACCCAAGGAATACCGGCCTCTGCACAAGCGTCGTTGATGGCATATCGAGCCGTAAAGGTATCGGTGCAATCGACCACCAAATCAACGTATTGAAGCAAGTTTAGCGCGTTTACCGCAGAAAATTTCTCTGCAACGGCCACCACCTGGATTTCTTTATTGAGGCTGCTAACCCAATCGGCGGCCACTTGCACTTTTTTCTGTCCGATTTGCTGGGGTGAATACAGGGTTTGTCGGTGTAGGTTACTGAGCGACACTTCATCGTCATCGACCAAGACCAACGTACCAACGCCCGCCGCGGATAGGTATTGCAGTGCTGGGCACCCCAGTCCACCCATCCCAACAATCAGAATCCGGGCAGCGCGCAACGCGCGCTGCCCGGACAAGCCCACTTCACTGAGCGACAGCTGACGCTGATATCGAACCAAAAAGTCCTCTTCCATTTCCATGAACCTATCCCCCTGAAAATGGTGGCATCAACGCAACTTCATCGCCATCTGTAAGGGCAAAATTGGTCTCAACAAACTGCTGATTTACGGCCACTCTAAATGTCTTCCCCTTTAATTTTGGATAATTCACATACAAAGATTGTAGCAAATCAACCACAGCAAATCGTTGTCCATTCCAATCCCAATCCAACGTGGACGATGGCACCGCATCGGTTAAATTTCCAAAAAACAACAACCTCACCTGCATAGTCACAAAAGTAATTTGATCGCAGCGATCAACAACACAACACACAAAATGTATTTCATCGCGGTTTGATTGAATTTCTTGGCGCCGCACCACGACCCAAAAAGACCGCCCAACAAAACCGGCAAATTCAACACCGAGAGGATTGCTACCACTTGAAACCAAGGATCTCCGAAAGCACATCGACCAGCCAGTATTGTATCCGCCTTGCCGCCCAACTTTTGAGCGGTTGTTATCCAAGGTGTGTGCTGTTGAACAAACCCGTACAAACCAGCCGCTGAATTCACAAAAATGAATGCCGCACTAATGGCAGCCGTTTGCTTTTGATGGGTCCAACGAATCATCAAAAGCACCGGCGAAAGGAGAATTCCACCACCAATGCCCAACAAACCGGAGACATAACCGATGACCGCACCCATGAAAGCTGCCACACCTGTTTTCTTGTTCCACCAACCGACCCTTTTGTTCACAGAATCCGGTACATCAGTACCTGAAGTGCCTGAATCAGAGTCAGCCGAGGTAAACAATGTAGGCGTCTCCGTTCTTTTTGGCCACAACAGCATCACCACAGAAATCACCAAAAAAATACCCAATCCACGCTGATACCATAGGTCCTTCAGGGGTGTTAACCCGCCCCAGTACGCCATCGGAACAGAGAATATCGCAATGGGAAAAAAAAGACGCCACAAAAAATGACCTTGTCGGTAAAACTGAAAGAAAGCAATTCCACTCACCAGCATGTTCAAAACCAACGCAATGGGCTTCATGTATTCTGGCACTACATCATACAATGATAAAAGAGCCAAATAGCCACTCGCGCCCCCATGTCCAACCGCCGAATACATAAACGCCACCAGGGAAAATAATCCGAGCCAAAGAAGTACTTCCGATGCAAACATGGTTTTCGAAGTTAAAGAATTTGAACTTATTGGATTGGGTATACGTTAACCCAATCACCCTTTTCAACCCTTGTGGTCTCCGCGGGAATTTCAACGATTGCGTTGGATACCGCGAACGAACTCAAGCGAAACGATTCTTGAGCACCCATCAGAAACACAATTGAAGACGAATGCTCATCCGCAGCGGCATGCAAATCGGCTTTTAAAAAATGGGTTAAGCCCGCGGGTTTCTGATAGTCCGATTGCAATTGAGCACGACACGGCTTCATAGTAACCGACCTCCCGGAGAGTTTTTCCAAAGCCACCGTGACGTACTGATAATAACAAGTCAATACCGATGCTGGATTTCCTGGCAG
Organism: Bacteroidota bacterium; assembly: GCA_016868785.1. Lineage (GTDB taxonomy): Bacteria > Bacteroidota > Bacteroidia > NS11-12g > UBA955 > UBA955. The sequence continues at coordinate 26,182 of VGFS01000012.1, read as the reverse complement.
ACCGAAAACCACCGTTTGATTCGCAGAACCTATTTCCGATTTTGCATGAGCCCCCTTCTTCACCCCAAAAAACAAGGGTTTTCCGGGCTTTTGTTTGATTTTATGAAAAACAGCTTCTACCCCCGCGGCGGCGGCGGCTTTGGGTACAAAATCATAATCCCCAACGCTTACACCCCCCGTGAGCAAAACCAAATCCGAAACCTCAACCGCCGCCAACAATGTGCGTGTTAACGAATCCAAATCGTCTTTTGCATAATGAATTTTCACTTGTGAAAATCGCAACCACTGCAGCGCCGCTTGCAACAACTGCGAATTCGACTCATATACTTGTCCGAAAGTCAATGCAACCCCAGGCGTCTGCAGCTCATCACCCGTCACCACCAAGGCAATTATTGGGGCTGGAATCACCGACACCTGCGTAATTCCCAAACTTGCCAAAAAACCGATGGCGGCAGGCGTTAGTGGGGTTCCCGACTGCATCGCCAAAGCACCCTCCGCGATTTCACTGCCCACCAAACGCACATTCCGTCCCTGCACCAATCCTTCATCCAGGATGTGCAATACACCTTGGCTCACCGATACCTTTTCTTGCATCACCACGGTGTCAAATCCATCCGGAACCGGGGCTCCAGTAAATATCCTCACGGCTTGATTGGGGGCGGGTCTCGGCCCTGCCTCGGCCGCCCCTGCAGCCACCTCCCCAACAATCGTCAATGCCCCATTCTGTAAAAAACCCTCCCATGAAAACGCATAGCCATCCATCGCGCTTTGGTTAAATCCCGGCATGTTCAATGGCGCAATCACATCCTCGGCCAAAACCAAACCCAAAGCATCGCCCAACAACATTCGGGTGGATGGTAAACGCCACACATGCGCCCCAATCAGCGACTTAGCCTCGGCCACAGAAATTAAACTTTGGGTCATTGAGGTGCAATTTACTGACTATCCGCCAATGGTAATCATACTGCGGTTCACAATGGTTTTTGCATCGATATTTTCTATGTCGGCCGAAAACTGCCCACCCAATGCCATCGCTTTTAGACCCACCGTCTCACGGATAAGGGGTGTGATATCCTCTCCCCTGCGCAGCGCAGCTAACAAATCGGTTTCACCCTTGCTAAACAGACAATTTTTCATTTTGCCATCCGCAGTCAGACGCATGCGGTTGCAATCGCCACAGAAAGGAGCACTCAATGTACTTATCACTGAAAACGTACCCTTCGCACCCGCCACGCGATACTGCTTCACGGTTTCATGTGGCTTTCGCGGAAGCGGCTCTATATCCCCACCATAAGTAGCGCGCACTACCTCCAACATTTGTTGCCAAGTAACCACCTTTTCCTGCTGCCAATGATTGCCTTCAAAAGGCATAAATTCAATAAACCGCACATCCACCGGCGAGGCCGCACTCCAACGCACAAAATCCAAAATTTCGGCATCGTTTACCCCTTTCATAACCACAGCATTCACCTTCACCCCAAAGCCTTTCAACAACAAACCATCAATGTTCTCTTTCACCCGGTCAAACAAATCGCGTTTGGTCAAAAACAAAAAGGTGTCGCGGTTTAACGTATCCAAGCTCACATTGATCGTTCGCATACCCGCAGCCCACATCAAATCGGCAAACTCATGCACCCGGGTGGCGTTGGTAGTCATAGTCAAAACAGCCCCCAAACCACTCAATTTTTCTATGATGGTGGCGGCATCTTTTCTCACCAAAGGTTCTCCGCCCGTTAGTCGGATTTTCTTCACACCCGCATCCACAAATGCTTTGGCAATAGCCACCACTTCGTCGACCTGCATCAACCGACTTGCCGGGGTAAAATCATAGTCCTCCTCCGGCATGCAATACGAACATCGCAAATTGCAATTGTCTGTCAGCGAAATTCGCAAATAATCGTGTACCCTATGAAAGGAATCAATGAGCATTCCCCGTTTTGGCTGAATCTTTTACCGCTTTTTGAAGGATGTAATTCATCTGCGCCTCGGGCGTTGTAAGGCCCAAATTCAGCATGTCTATCATCACGATGGCTTGTTTACCAACCTCTTCATTTCCGAATTCTTTGGCCAATCGCTGATAGTATTTCAACGCCTTATCCAACGCCCCGCCCTGCTCAAAATAGTGTGAGGCCACCACCAACATTTCCATCAAAGGTTTGCCGGTGGGCTTGAACTGCTCGATATAATATTCGCTGTATTCAGCCGCTTTGAAAACCATACCCTGGCGCTCTGCCAACTTAGTACAAACGTATACAAAGTCGCTACTATGCTTGTACTCCGGATGGATTTTAGCAAATTCCATCAACGCAGTCGTAGCCGAATCAGGCAGTTTTTCCCACTGAACTTTGGGCACAATCATCGCCTCGTAAGGCGCCACCTTGGCCAAATCTTGATCAAATTTCGAAGTGCACCCCGAAATCATCAAAAGCACACCCAACATTCCATACCATTTCATGTTGCGAAAATAAGTGAAGGATGTGAAAAACTCGGGCATAGTGGTTAATATCCAAGCATTAATATTGTATCTATGAGTGAACAGGCCAGGTATACCGAAGACGAAATCAGAAGTCTCGATTGGAAAGAACACATCCGCCTGCGTCCCGGGATGTACATCGGGAAATTGGGCGATGGCACCGCCGCCGATGACGGTATTTATGTCTTGGTGAAGGAAATTGTCGACAACTCCATCGATGAGCACGTCATGGGCAACGGCAAGAAAATCGAAATCACCATCGATGATAAACGGGTAACCATTCGCGACTGGGGTCGGGGAATTCCCTTGGGAAAAGTCATCGATTGCGTATCCAAAATCAATACTGGAGGAAAGTACGACTCCAAAGCCTTCCAAAAATCGGTGGGCTTGAACGGGGTGGGTACCAAAGCGGTCAATGCGCTCTCGAACTATTTTGTGGTACAAAGTTTCCGCAATGGCAAAACCAAACGGGCAGAATTTGAGCGCGGTGAACTGATGGTGGATGCACCAGAAACAGAAACCGCGGAGCCCAATGGCACCTTGATGGTTTTTGAACCCGATGTCTCCATCTTCAAAAACTACCGTTTCATCAACGAATTCCTGCGTGAACAAATCAAGAATTACACCTACCTCAACTCGGCCCTTACCATTCGCTTCAATGGCGAAAGTTACGCGTCGCGGCGAGGCCTCCTCGATTTGCTCGAACACAAGGTTACTGCCGAAGCCGCGCTATACCCAGTTATTCATGTCAAAAACGACGATGTAGAACTGGCATTCACCCACACCGATTCCTATGGCGAAGAATATTACTCCTTCGTAAACGGACAATTTACCACCCAAGGAGGAACCCACCTGGCCGCATTCCGCGAAGCCTTCGTGAAAACCATCCGAGAATTTTATAAAAAAGAATTCGACGCCACCGACATCCGAGCCTCCATCACCGCCGCAATCAGTATTCGCATCATGGAGCCGGTTTTCGAAAGTCAAACAAAAACCAAATTAGGCAGTGCCGATATGGGACCTAATGGCCCAAGTATCAAAACAGCCATGCTCGACTTTGTGAAGAAAAACGTCGACGACTACCTGCATAAAAACCCCAGCGTTGCAGACGCCCTGCTGAAAAAAATCCTGCAGAATGAACGCGAACGCAAAGACATGGCCGGCGTGCAAAAATTGGCCAAAGAACGAGCCAAACGCGCCAACCTCCACAACAAGAAACTTCGTGATTGCAAAACCCACCTCAGCGATGCCAAATCCGATGTGCGTTTTGAAACCACCCTGTTCATCACCGAGGGAGACAGTGCCAGCGGATCCATTACCAAAAGCCGCAACCCCAATCTGCAAGCCGTTTTTAGCTTGCGCGGTAAACCCCTCAACTGCTACGGCCTCAAGAAAAAAATCGTTTACGAAAACGAAGAATTTAACCTGCTGCAACACGCCCTTGACATCGAAGAAGACCTAGAAAACTTGAGATACAACCGCATCGTTATCGCCACCGATGCCGACGTGGATGGCATGCACATCCGCCTGCTGCTGATGACCTTCTTCCTGCAATTCTTTCCCGACCTAGTGAGAAATGGACACCTTTACATCCTTCAAACACCGCTCTTCAGGGTTAGAAACAAGAAAGAAACCATCTATTGCTACTCCGACGAAGAAAGAAAAAACGCCATTGCTAAATTGGGCAACAAACCCGAAATCACACGATTCAAAGGACTTGGAGAAATATCGCCAGATGAATTTGCTGGATTTATCGGCCCCGATATCCGCATAGAACCCGTCATCCTCAGCCAAGAATCGAACATTGAAAAATTGTTGAACTACTACATGGGGAAAAACACCCCGGAGCGACAAGAATTCATCATCGACAACTTGGTGGTAGAGAAAGACGACCAGCCCGAAATCGTGAAAACCGTTTTGGATACCGAGGTGGTTTTGGCCGAGGAATAAACCGTCATGGACAACCCATCAAACCCTGCGATCACAACAAAATCCCGGTGGATGGGTCAATACGCCGAAGGTTTAATTTGGCCGCTTTGGCTGTTTGTGGTTTTTCACCTAGGCGAAGAACGATGGTTGCATACCGATAGTGCCTACACCCTTTTTCGAATACTCAATCACCAAGCGCTGTTCTACGACCGATTCGCTTGCGAACTCCTCGTATGGCCTGGGCAATTGCTCACCGCCATTGGAGCCCCAATATCGATTGTTTTACAGGGTTTAAATCTCATCCTACCGCTCATGGCATGGGCCACTTGGATTGCTTTCGCCCGCCACAAGCACCGTTGGATATTATTCTTACTAATCATCTGCGGCGGATCAGAACTTTTCTTTATCGGCTACAGCGAAATAGGTTTGTGCACCTGGGCTTTCCTGTGTACCCTGCTGTTGATCGACAACCTGCCTAAGCATACAACGCAAGTCTGGCAAACTGCCGGCGTCTTCCTCTGTATCCTCATCCTATTATTTTCTCACCCCGCCGGCTGGCTTTACCTCCCCGTAATCATTGCGCTATCATTACACAGAATGTCGCGAAAATCCTTGGGAATTATGTCGGCCAGTTTGTGCATCGCACTGATCCTAAAATCCGTCATTTTCCCCAGCAACGCCTACGATTCAGGACTATATCAGACCCTAAGCAATCCCGAGACTTGGTCGAATTTTTTCCAATTGTTGAGCGTAAACTACCTGTTGGGCGCCTCTTGGTTTTTCATCCCTGCCGTTACCGCTTTGGCCTGTTTCGCTTTGGGCCTCAGCAAACCATGGCGATGGGTTTCAGCCGCTTTTTTCTTTATCATTCTGTCCGATACCATCGTCGCGGTTGTCATTTACGCCCAGGGCGATGCCCACATCAACATGGAGAAATTCTGCTATCCCATTGGCGTGTTATCCTTACTGTCGATTTCTGTGTATTTGTGGGGCAGTCAAGAGCCACAACACAGCGCATATCGCTTGAAATTCATCACGGCAAAACAGCGGGAGATTTCTAAAAGCATGATCGGTATCCTCCCCTGGTTCTTATCGATCAACATGCTTCTCGGCATTCAAAAATACAGTCCTGATTATTCCAACAGAAAATTACAGCTACAGTCGCTTACAGCAACCATGCCCGGAGCCAAAATGATGGCCCACTACGATACTCTATCTGCCCGTATTTTCCCCGGTTCTTTGTGGGGACTGAGCTACGAAACTGCGCTAATTACAGCCATCAACAAGGAAAGAACCGGTGAACCATCGACCCTAAAATCAATGAAAGCCATGACCTCCCAGGAATTGGCAGATTGGGGAGAAACGCAAAAAAAGATTGGGGATTCTTTGCTGATTGGTGCACCCTTTGAGATACCTCAGCGCATCGACCGATTGAATCGGCGCTATTTCGAATTTGAGCAGGGCACCACTTATCAACTGTGGAACCCTGCTGCAAACCGATAAAAATTAATATCTGTAAGTATCTTTTTTGAACGGACCATTGATGTTTACACCAATGTAATCGGCCTGCTCTTGTGTCAATTCTGTCAACTCAGCACCGATGTGTGCCAAATGCAATTTTGCAACTTTCTCATCCAAATGCTTGGGCAGTACGTACACTTCGTTCTTGTAGCTGGCGTGGTTGTTCCACAATTCCAACTGAGCCAAGGTTTGGTTGGTAAAGCTGTTACTCATCACAAAGCTAGGGTGACCCATTGCGCAGCCTAAGTTCACCAAACGACCTTCAGCCAACACAATGATTTCATTGCCATTCAAGTTGTATACATCTACTTGAGGTTTGATGGTGTATTTGGTGTTGCCATAGGTTTTGTTCAACCATGCCATATCGATTTCATTGTCGAAGTGTCCGATGTTACAAACGACGGTTTTGTCCTTCATGGATTGGAAGTGCTTTGAAGTAACGATGTTACAGTTACCGGTAGCTGTTACCACGATGTTGGCTTGAGGAATGGCTTTGTCGATGTGTACCACATGGTAACCATCCATTGCCGCTTGTAAGGCACAAATCGGATCAATTTCTGTCACCATCACACGAGCACCAGCGCCGCGCAATGAATCTGCAGAACCTTTTCCAACGTCGCCATATCCGCAGACAACCGCAACTTTACCGGCCATCATGACGTCGGTAGCGCGACGGATGGCATCCACCAAACTCTCTTTGCATCCGTATTTGTTATCGAATTTGCTCTTGGTTACGCTATCATTTACGTTGATGGCAGGAATGTGCAAAGTACCTTTGGCCATACGCTCGTACAAACGGTGAACGCCGGTGGTGGTTTCTTCGCTCAATCCTTTGATGCCAGAAATCAAGGCAGGGTAATTATCAAAAACCATGTTGGTCAAATCACCGCCATCATCCAAAATCATGTTCAACGGTTTTTGATCCTCTCCGAAATGCAACGTTTGCTCGATGCACCAGTCGAATTCTTCTTCGTTTTGTCCTTTCCAAGCATACACGGAAATACCGGCAGCGGCAATTGCAGCGGCGGCATGGTCTTGGGTAGAGAAAATGTTGCATGAGCTCCAAGTTACCTCGGCTCCCAACTCAACCAAAGTTTCAATCAAAACCGCGGTTTGAATGGTCATGTGCAAGCATCCTGCGATGCGCGCACCCGCCAATGGCTTTGATGCACCGTATTCGGCACGCAAGGCCATCAAACCGGGCATTTCTGCTTCCGCCATTTTGATTTCTTTCCTACCCCATTCAGCCAATGAGATGTCTTTTACCTTGTAAGGAACGTATGAAGATTGTGTTGTCATTGTAAAATTTTGCGCAAAATTAGGCATCACAGGGCAATTTCCCCCTATGATACACCAACAAAGATGCATCGCTCACCGCATTTCCCATGGAAAATTGAACAAGATAATCGGTTAAATGTCAGGCAGTAGACTCAAAATCCACAATTGCAGCCCGTATTCTTGGCCTTTACCCTGCCGTGCTTGGCACTGCCACAACCTGTTGCAGAAATCGCAAACCCAACAATGGCCAATACCATCAAGGACTTACCAACACGCGAGAAAAAACAAGGCATTTTTTGCATTTATTACAAATATAAGACAACGGATGTCAATCGCATCGAAGGCATGTCGTAAAATTGCAGTACCGATATGACAGTCCTTTCAATCATTGATTTTGCCAAAGATTGGCTTTTTCACCTCGACGACAAACTCCAGTATTTGGTGGGCGAATACAAGCAATTGACCTACCTTATTTTGTTCGCCATTGTTTTTGTAGAAACCGGCCTTGTGGTGATGCCTTTGTTACCGGGCGACAGTTTGTTGTTTGCTGCGGGCTCCATTGCGGCAATGGACGGACAGCCATTGAACATTTTCATTTTGATTCCGCTGCTCGTTGTAGCGGCGTTGCTGGGCGACAACACCAATTATTTCATCGGATCCAAAATTGGGGTGAGGGTTTTTGATTTGAAATGGAAATTACTCAAACGTGAATATTTGGAACGCACCGAAGCTTTCTATGAAAAGCACGGTGGATACACGTTAATCATGGCCCGTTTTGTACCCATTGTGCGCACTTTTGCTCCCTTTGCCGCAGGATTGGGCACCATGAAATACGGCAAATTTTTGGGCTATTGCATTGCAGGTGCGGTATTGTGGGTGAGCAGCATCACTACTTTGGGTTATTTGTTGGGTTCCATCCCATGGGTGCATGATCATTTCGAAACGGTGGTTTTTGGCATCATTGGCCTGTCGCTATTGCCCATTGTATACAACGCAATCAAAGCAAAATTCACCAAGTAAATCCGGACGTAATTCCCACACAGACCCATGCAAAATCAAAAAACTTTTCGGTTGGGATTGTTGGGTCACCCTGTGTCGCACTCCAAATCACCAGAGATTTTTCGTCGGTTTTTCAGTGATGCCGGCATTGTTAACGGTCGATATGAATTGTTTGACCTGGCCGATATACGTAATTTTCCGTCTTTCATCGAAGCAGAAATTTTCCAGCAGGACCCTTTGCGGGGCTTCAATGTAACGGTGCCTCACAAGACAGATATATTGCCCTATTTAAATGAACTCTCAGCTGAGGCCCGCGCTGTAGGCGCGGTCAATACCGTGTTGGTGAAACATACCCCCAACAACTACTGCCTCATCGGCCACAATACCGATGTTTATGGCTTTTCCCAAAGCCTCGTCAAAGCCCAAGTATTGGATCCAACCCCCATACAAAATGCCATTATTTTTGGCAACGGCGGCAGTGCCAAAGCCGTAAAATACGCCCTGGAACTAGCCCAAATCCCCTTCCATGTTTGGCATAGAAATCAGTGGGTAACCCCAGCCAACAACCCACACAATCCCTCAGAATTCATTCAGCCCAATACCCTGTTTGTGCACACCACACCCCTGGGCATGCTACCCAACATCGATACCTGCATCGATTGGCCCTGGGAAACCATCCAACCCTCACACAAATTGATTGATTTGGTCTACAACCCCGCTGAAACCAAAATCATGAAACACTTCCAAACCCATGGCGCTCAAGTGATGAATGGCGCCTATATACTGCAGCAACAAGCCGTGGCCGCATGGACATTGTTTCAAGAAAATCGCTAATGATAGCGCCCACAACTTTTTTCCCAAACTGACAATTGTCAGTGCTTGCTTGCACATTCACCGCGATTTTCGCAATTCAAATGCCATCAAACCCCCAAGTTTTTAGGCATTCTTTACAATCATTTGTTTGTTATTTAAAATCATTCTAAATTTGCACACAATGGAAGCCACCGCTGACCTTCTCAAAGAAGGCGAAAAAGCCAAAATTGCCGGACTCAAAGAAGGGCAATTCTCGCTAAAACTCGCGGAAATGGGATGCGTCCCAGGCACCGAAATCATCCGATTGTACGAATCCGGCGGCGGCTCTACCATCGCTTATCGCATCGACACCTACTTGCTCGGACTGCGGAAAGAAGAAGCCAGCCTCATCCAGGTTGAACCCATAGAAGAAGCCATCGCATGAGTGCACCCAAACGCATTGCCTTCGTGGGCAACCCCAATTGTGGGAAATCCACCTTGTTCAATCGTTTGACCGGACTGACACAAAAAACCAGCAACCTGCCAGGCACCACCGTTGAAGCTTCTATTGGCCAAGTAACCATCAATGGTGAAAAAACAGAACTCATCGACCTGCCCGGGATTTATAGCCTTTACACCCAATCAGACGACGAACGACTGGTAGTAGAACACCTCGTGGGTATCGGGGAGGAAAAACCAGAGGCCCTGCTCTTGGTTATAGACGCTTCGAATTTGCGCCGCAACCTCCTGCTCTATTCCCAAGTGGCAGAATTGGGCATACCCGCAGTTTGCGTGCTTACCCTCAGTGATTCCGCCAAACGCAGAGGCGTAAAAATTGATGCCGACGCCCTGTCAGCCGAACTGGGAATTCCCTGCCTGTTTTTCAATCCCCGCAGAGAAAAGAATATCGAGCCAGTAAAACAACTGCTCACTTCCTTTGCACAGCCCAAATTGATAGGACAAGCAACTCAATTGTTGGAGCGACTCAAATCTTACTGGGAACAAGGGAAATTGCCCGGACTGAGCGAGGAAACACTGCGCCGTTACATCGACATTGAAAAAGTCATTCAGCGAACCACAACCAAATTTCCTGTTGGCTTAAAGAGCATCACACTCAAACTGGACCATTTTTTCACCCACAAATGGATGGGATACGTTTTGTTCGCAATGATCATGATGGTCCTGTTCCAGGGTGTCTTCAGCCTAGCAGCAAAACCCATGGAATGGATCGAGTCGGGCTTTCAATTCCTGACGCAAACCATCGACAATGTATTGCCCGCAGGCATGATCACCAACTTCATCACCCAAGGCCTTATCGGAGGACTCGAAGGGGTTGTGGTGTTTGTCCCACAGATTTTCATTCTGTTTTTCCTCATCGGCATTCTCGAAGATTCCGGTTACATGGTGCGTGCCTCTTTCATCACCGACCGCATCATGCGAAAACTGGGATTGAATGGCCGAAGCATCATTCCCATGATTGGTGGATTTGCTTGCGCCATACCAAGCATCATGGCAACCCGAAGTATCAAAAGCAGAAAAGAACGATTGGCCACCATGTTGGTGGTCCCGCTGATGAGCTGCAGTGCCCGATTGCCTGTTTATGTCTTACTTGTGAGCGTAGCGATTCCCTTCGCAGAATTTTGGGGCCCCTTCCATGCGCAAACGTTTGTAATTACCGCAGCCTACATGGCCGGGATTGTGGTAGCAATCTTGCTCGCATTTGTGTTTAAACTATTTCAAAAATCGGCCTCAACCAGCGAATTCATCTTAGAATTACCCGCCTATCAAAGACCCCGATTGCAAACGGTGATCCATCAAGCATGGCTCAAATGTTTGAGTTTTCTGTCCGAAGCAGGAAAAGTCATTGTGGTCATCAGCATGATCCTTTGGTTTCTATCGAATTTTGGTCCAACCGAAGCCATGAAAAAAGCCGAAACCGAAGGCGTCATCCTATCGCAGTTAGACCCTTCTCACGAAGGCGAAATAAAATCAAACTTGCGACTGGAAGCGAGTTATGCCGGACATCTGGGAAAAGCCTTTGAACCGGTTATCGAACCACTGGGTTACGACTGGAAAACCGGCATCGCCCTAATTACCAGCTTCGCCGCCCGAGAAGTATTCGTTGGCACCATGGCAACCCTGTTCCAATCCAATGAAGAAGACGAATCCGGGATCCGACAGAAAATGCAGGCACAAATCAATCCAAAGACCGGAAAATCATTGTATGGACTGCCCTACGCACTCAGCCTCATCGTGTTTTATGCCTTTGCGTTACAATGCATGAGCACGATGGCCGTGATGAAACGCGAAATCGGCACCTGGCATTGGCCCATCGCCCTGTTTTTCATTTATGGAATCATTGCTTATGTCGGCGCCTATGCCACCTTCCATTTGGCCAATCACTTGCTGTAAAATAGCAGTCATTCATTAGACAAAACATAGGGAATTCGACAAATTATCCCGAAATCAATTCAACTTTATTATGTACTTTTGCAAGGCTTATTATATAATTCACTGAAGTAACCAAGAACAGCAAAAAGCACACATGAGGCAGTTAAAAATTTCAAAACAGTTTACCAACCGCGAAAACAAATCGCTTGACAAATATCTTAACGAAATCTCCAAAGTGCCGATGATCGACGCCCAAGAGGAAGTGGAATTGGCCCGCAGAATTCGTGAAGGCGATCAAGCAGCGTTGGAAAAACTGGTGAATGCCAACTTGCGTTTTGTGGTTTCTGTATCCAAACAATACCAAAACCAAGGTTTAACCCTGGGAGATCTGATCAACGAAGGAAACATGGGATTGATCAAAGCGGCAAAACGTTTCGACGAAACCCGTGGATTCAAATTCATTTCTTATGCCGTTTGGTGGATCCGTCAAAGCATCTTGCAAGCTTTGGCCGATCAGAGTCGTATCGTTCGTTTGCCCCTCAACAAAGTGGGTAGCTTAGGTCGTATCACCCAAGCCTCTGCTCGATTGGAGCAAGAGCTGGAGCGCGAACCAACACCCCAAGAGATTGCCGAATCATTGGAAATCTCTCTGTCGGAAGTAGAAAATGCGTTGAGATCATCAGGCCGACACTTGAGCATCGATGCGCCATTGGCGGAAGGCGAAGACAATACTTTATTGGGCGTTTTGGATCAGAACGACGAACCAAACCCAGACATGCCCTTGTTGACTGAATCATTGCAAAATGAAATCAACCGGGTAATTTCTACACTGTCAGACAAAGAACGCGACGTATTGAAATACTACTTCGGATTGGATGGCAATGCAGCCCACACCTTAGAAGACATTTCAGAAAAGGTAGGCTTAACCCGTGAGCGCGTTCGTCAGATCAAGGAAAAAGCCTTGCGTCGTTTGCGCAAATCAAGCAAGAGCAAAATCTTGAAAACCTACTTGGGATAATCACACAATCAATTTCTGTGATTGCTGCCCTCGTATTACTGGTTTTCTTGTCACTCCTCATCTTGAGAACAAGAAGATAACCCCAAGAGATCACCATTAATAGTCAAATAAAAAGAGGAGGGGCGCCTGCGGCGCCCCTCCTCTTTTTATTTGACTGGGATCTCACCCCAGTCCCATGATTCCTTATTTTATGATCGTTACCGTACCCTTGTAGGCGTGCATCACGCCGTCGATGTACCTGAAGGTGATCGCATAGGCATAAACCCCTTCCATCACGGGCTCACCCTTGTTGTCCAATCCCTTCCAACCCACATTGGGATCCTCCGTGTAGAACAAAATCTCTCCCCAACGATTCACGATGGTCATGCGATATTTCGACATCCCAAAAGACTGATAAGGCTTGAATTCTTCGTTCAATCCATCCACGTTGGGCGTAAAGGCATTGGGCAAATGGAACAGCAACTCAGGTTTCAAGAAAATGTTCTTCCACAAAGTATCTGCACAACCGCTCGCGTTGCTCGCGATCAACATCGCTTTAAAATCACCCGTACCTGAGAATGTCATAAAGAATGGCACACTCGATGTAGACGTCTGTCCGTCTTGGAACGACCAATTGTACGTATCCGTGTTTTTACCCGTAAAAGTAAATTTCCAATCGGTCTCTAAACCACGTGAAAGCAAATACTCCGACGTAAAGTCCGCCACAGGCTTTGGCAACACATTAATAGGCAATACCGTAGAGGTTGTAGAACATCCTTTGTCCGACACCACAGTCAAACTCACATTATACGTACCGTCAGTGCTGTAGGCTTGTTTCGGATTGGCCACATTGGAAGTAAAACCGTTGCCAAAATTCCAGCTGTACGATGCGATGCTTCCGCGATTCACTTTCGCAGTGGAGCCGAATTGAATGGGCACCTCAGCACAAGCATTCATCCCTGTAATCGTTACCGACGGGTGTTCGTTCACTCTCAACGTTATGCTCTTCTCTGTGCCACAACCTTTGTCAGACACCACCCGCAATTTCACTGGATAATTACCCGTATCAGGCAATGTCTGTGCTGGGATGTTCTTCACATTCGCCAACGGCACCCCCTTCACCAGCCAAGTATATGCAACCCCAGTGGCCGAATTCTCCGAAGTAATGTTGCTAGCAATAAACGAGTTGCCCTGTAAACACTGCTCTAAATTGTTCATGGCAAAATTGGCCTGTGGAACAGGCCACACATTCACTGATTTGGTGATCGAATCTTTACAACCAGTACCAGAAGTCAATACCAATTTTACATCAAATTTCCCGGCCGACAAATAACCCTTTGCAGTAATGTTTTTTAACGTGGATTTTGTGCCATCGCCCAATGTCCATTCACTGGTGTAAGCCGACCCAAAGACCGTATTGTCGGTAAATGAAAACTGATGACCACCCAAACAAGCCGTATCCTTACTGGTCAAAAACGACGCTTTAGGCGAAGGAACCACATCAAACACCTCGGATGTTGAATCAAAACAACCATCATTTGTCGTTACACTATGAAAAACTCTATACTTACCAATTGCCGCAAACGACCTCACCAACGAATCACCCGATCCACTGCCACCATCGGAGGTTGTCCAAACATGCGTTGGATTGGGACCTGTCCAAGGGTATTGTTGCTTGAAAGTGAATTTATTTCCAGGCAAACACTGTTGCTTACCTGCCCCCAAGATATCTGCCTTGGGCATGTCAAACACCACCACCTCTCGCTGGAAAGAATCTTTACAGCCCACCGTTGTGGTTGCTATAATACGGATCCAGTATTTCCCGGGAGATGAAAAAGTCTTACCCGGAACTATTTTGGCATAATTGTAAGTTCCGTTTTGGTATTTCCAGTCAGACTTTGAATTCAAAACGGCATTCTTCGGCGCTGTACTCGCATCGGCCAAATCAAAGAAATGCCCCTGGAAACATTGCGATGAATCCGTTACCTGGAAATAAGCCGTAGGTTCAGGCGCCACGTATACCTTAATCGTATCTTGATCTACGCAACCATAGTCCGACGTATTTTTAATGATAACTTTATGCCATCCGGTATCTGTAAATTTCACACCGGTTATAGACGATGTTGTGGCAGTTTGATTGTTTTTATAACTCCACAACCTAGTGTAAGTTCCCGCCGTAATGGATGATTTATCGGTAAAATCAAACGCGTTTGTCTTAAAGCACAAGCTAATCTGATTGATATCCACTTTATTCAATGGCGCCGGCCTCACCACAAAGGTAGAATCCACGGTATCTCTACATCCAAAGGGGGTAACTGTGATCAACCTCACTTTGAATGTGCCTTCCGTAGTAAACCTATACTTGGTGGTGTAGGGCAAAGAAGTATCCTTGGTACCGTTGCCGAAATCCCAAATCGAAGAACCTACACCTTCTTTACTTTGAGAACTATCGGTAAATGTTACCTCCGCATTCTGACAGAAATACGTCGAGGACGCCGCAAGCTTAGCCAATGGATAAGGGTAAACAATCAGCAGCGTATCCAATGTGTCTCTACACCCTTTTCGCGACTCAACAATGTAGCGCAATTTGTTTGTACTAATTGTGTCGAATGTATACCTAAACCGGAAACTATCCCTATTCACAAACATCTGTTTGTAATCATCAAACAACCGCCATCGCGAAATCTTCCATGCATCATTGTTAAATTTAGTACCATCGCTCATTACAAAACGATTCGTCTTGTAACACATATCCAAAGTATCAAAATTTATCTTGGCATTCAAAGCGTCTGCCCTGCGCATCCAAGTAGAATCTATCGAAACACAGTTGGTGGATGTATCCAAAACGCGCAACCACACTTTTCCTTCTTTTAGCATCGTGAAGCTCTGCAACTTGCTTGAATCTTGCCACTTGTACAAGAATTTATTCGATGTTGGACCCGTAAACAACCGTTTTATAGCAGATGCACATTGCGTAGTTGTATCGGGAAAATCAAAGACCGGCCCTTGTTTGATGGTTACAATTTTACTTCGGGTGATGGTATCTACTTGACCGCAATCAGCGGTTATCGGTATTTTCACAACGACATAGTAAGTACCTACTTTCTTAAACTTGTGCAATACGGATTTACCGGTATCAGATGTACCATCGCCAAAATTCCAACGATATCCTTTGATTTTGGGCCTACCCGCAACCACTGCTTCAATCTTCACATCTTCGCCCGGACATTGGGTTTTTCGAGTCACTTTGATGTCGTAATCTACGTTTTCGAAAACGGCACCCGCTGAATACGAATAACTTTCGTAGGGCCCAACACCGTAGGCAACACACACAAACCCTGAATCACTTTGGACGGTATTCGCACTGGGATTATTCACCTTCACCTGCGCATAAGCGTATTTAGAACCCACATTGGTAAAAATTGATGCGGGCTGTGCGATGTTATTGACTCTTACTGAATTCTTGGCGGTCTGACGAATCAAAATGTTCACCCAATGCTGGTTCATGTTACTGGTGGTTGCCGTTCCTACCAATGTCTTGATCAATTGCTGATTCACATCGGGCGAAATGAACATCGCAGGATCTCCGTTAGTTGCCCCCAAGCCCGAACAAGCGCCGTTTTTCATGTATTGAACCACATACGCTGACTTATCTGTGGAAATAGTAGTTGCAACTGCCGTGGTGATGTGTCCGTATATCCACTGACCAGCCTTCAAAATGGTGTTGACCAATGTGCCGTTGACGTACACTTTGGTGGTGTCTTTCGCGGCCACAACTTTGTAGGCATACCCCCCAGTTTGACCGCTGAATGGCATCAAAACATAATCCTTACCCAATGCCGCAGTAGGCAAAACCTGGGTATACAGGTGGTCTCGGCCGTTGATACCGGAGCCACAGTTACCCTTGGTAACGTGACTAGAGCGCGCCCCAGAAAACACATTTATCTTCCCACAACCTTCTACAACACGAACGCGGGTACCTGTCAAATCGCCCGCTTTGGCGCCGGTGGTCGACCATGATGTAGCCGCAGGATCTGTGTTGTTGGTACCATCCGTATTTCGCGACTGAACTTCATAAACTTGTCCTTTCGCTAAGGTTACGGTAAACGGCGTACCGGCCGTTTTTCCACCTTTCGTCGTTACACTCGGTGTAATCTCTACTTTCACGTTCGCATCCATACCCACCACAACAAACTCACTCTCAGCCCATCTATTGGAGGTCGGAAAACCCGCCGTTCCCGCGTTGTTAGGAAAGCTTGCAACGAAAAATTCTGGCGCAGACGGTATACTCTCGTATGGCAACACAAACGTGGCATCAGAACGGTTGATCTCCAAATTCAAACAGTATACGTTCACCGGATCTTTGGCTACAATGCGCAAACCCTTTTTACTGTTGACATCTGTGGCCCCAAACTCAGACCCCACAGGATAATAATACGTTCTATCTATCTCAATCCGATTCACCTTCCCGGCTGTAATATTCACCGTTTGGTTTGAACCGGCTACACGAGGATTGTCCAACACCAATGAGGTATTGACATCCGAGGTCACATACAACAACAGCGTATCTGGAAGACCACCATTTCGGGTTTCCATCTCCATGAAACTCATGTAAAACGTTTTTCCCGTAGAGGTAATTTGTGCATTCAATTTGTTGCCACTCGCCAACATCAATACAAACAAGGCAAGCGCAACTTTCTTAAGTATTTTCATTACAATTAAATCTTTTCGGTTATTTACAAAGTAAATAACGCTTAAAACCACTGTTTCGTTGCCTAGAAAGATTTTTTTATGACATTTTTTAGACTAAAATGGACAAAATCCATATCCTCACGCTATTGCGCCGCTGAAAACTATTTCATCATTCCAATAAATAGCCACAAATTGTCCAGCAGTAACCGCCTTATCCGGTGCAGAAAAAACAACTTGATATCCCCCATTTATTGCTAATAATTTACAACCCACCAACGCCTGTCGATAGCGAAATCTGCATACCAATTCGTAAGAATCCAACACCGATTCTCTCAAGCTGGGCCTTACCCAATGGGCCTCATCCTCCCGCACAAACAATCCCGAAGAAATTAACCCCCAGTGGTTGTCGCCCTGTCCCACATAAATAATATTCTCCGCCACATCCGTCTGCAAAACAAACAAGGGCAAAGGCTTGCCCCCTACGTTTAAACCGCGACGCTGTCCGCGTGTGTAAAAATGCGCCCCATTATGCTTGGCGATCACCTTGCCATCACCCCGGTTAAAATTTGCATGCCATAACTCGGGATGATCGATTCCATCGCCCCTTAACACCCTCTCTTTGTGTGCCAACAATACAGGTGCATCTCGCTCAATTTCAATCACATCGCCCTCCTTCACCTTCAATTGCTGCTGTAAAAAATCTGGCAAACTCACATGACCAATAAAACACAAACCTTGACTATCTTGCTTACCCGCCGTGACCAAACCACCAGCCTCCGCCAAACGCCTCACTTCACTTTTCTCCAAATCTCCGATCGGAAACAAGGCCTTAGACAATTGAAATTGATTCAACTGACACAAAAAATAACTTTGGTCCTTGTTGGCATCCCTTCCACTCATCAGTCGATATTCGATTTCACCATCCACCACAACTTCCTCCTTTCTCACATAATGTCCTGTTGCCACAAAATCGGCCCCCAACTTCAACGCCTCGTCCAAAAAAACATCAAACTTAATCTCGCGATTGCACAACACATCCGGGTTGGGCGTTCGCCCCTTCCCGTACTCATCAAACATGTAATCCACGATTCGCTCTTTATAAAAGGCACTCAAATCCAACACCTGAAAAGGAATACCCAAATGCTCGGCCACCAACATGGCATCGCGACTATCATCGATCCATGGACATTCGTCCTCCAAAGTCACACTGGCATCGTTCCAATTGCGCATGAATAGTCCGATCACCTCGTGACCCTGCTGCTTCAACAACAACGCCACCACGGAGCTATCCACCCCGCCACTCATGCCAACGACTATTCTCGCCATGATGCAAAGTTCGGGATTGTGATTGATTAATACTTACCCAAAAAACGTCGAATCGACCATTCCGCGCCAAACAGCAAAACCAACAACAACATCCAGCCCCACATATCCCACCAATGCTTATTCTGAGTTTGCGACTTCATGACCGGTTTGGCCACAATAATTTTTGACAGCACTGAAGCAAGCGAATCCCCGTTTTTCAACGTTAAAAACACACCGCCCGTTTGATCAGCCATGCGCTTCAATACGCTGTGATTCGCTTGGGTATTCAGTAACTCAGCGGGCTGATCCACCACCGTAAAAAGGGCTTCCGTCTGAAATTTACCACCCCCCGATTGCGCTTTCAGCTGATACTGCCCAGGCAACAAACCCACCAAATTGGCCACCCAACCTTGACCTTCTTTAGATAAATTCACACGCCTTGATGTCCCTTTGTCATCAACCAACGTCAGCTGACGGTCTAAATTTTCATCCACCATCCCACTTTTATCTCTGCAAACAACCCTTGCAATGATCCGATCGCGTAGGTCGAAAGCACTGCTCAACAGTAGAATTTCTAGGGGTTTTTTAACCGAAGAAGCCGACACAAGCATCCCTACAGATCGCCTCACCCAAGCATCAAACGCCAAAGCATCTCCTTGCAGGACTCTCTCTTGCATACGCCATCGCCAAATGCCCTCCCCAAAAAACTGAGCCAAGGCCGCCGATTCTTTTTGCCAGTGAACCATCAAAGGCAACTGGGTATTAACACCACTCCAACGTTGATATAAGAGCAACTCGGCACCTTCCGGAATCGACGGCTTCGACACCGGTGCATAGACCGGCGGAAAATCCCTCCAACGCGAAGTTTCCTTTTCATCCATCCCCCACGAAGTTTCATTGCCATTCCAATGTGGCTGCACTTCTTGCCAATTTCTGCTCGATGCTAACTCGCCCGATTGCCCTGTTATTTTGCCCAAACCCGCCACATTCTGTGCATCGGTTGAAAAAATCCAAAGGGCTTTCCCCGCGGCCACCCAAGCGGCCATTTTTTTCAATTCTTGTTGCGATTGAAATTTCCAGCCATGCAAAATATAGGCATCCGCTTCCACCTCCATTTTCACTATCGGCAACGACTGCACAATGAATTGTCCACCCAATTCCAATGCCGATTTCAAAGCCGCTACATCGGGATGAGGCGCACCATACAAAATCGACACTTTTTTTCTTTCATCAACCACTTTCACATTTTTCACCCGCTCATTGTTGGCGCGATTTTCATCGCCCTTACCACCGCTAACCGATACTTTCAAGGGCAGTTGCCCTTTGACTTTCGGTTTAATTTCAAATGCGATTCTTTTCCAATCTTGGTCGCTACTGGGCACCCAAAGCACCTCTTTGATATCGGCACCCGCTTTGAGTTGAATTTTTAGCGGTTGTGACTTTAACCGTTGGCTCTTCACGGAAATTTCCACAGAAAATGAATTCCCCAAAAAGGCTTCATCATTGCACTGCACAGCCTCAACAGACGCATCGATTTGAGGATTGGCATCGCCCGCACCAACAGCCACCAAAGGAATCCCTGGCACAAACGGTTCAAACTGGGGATTCCGGCCTTCATTGTTGATGCCGTCGGTAAACCATACCACACCCGCTACCGGCATGTTTGTCGCTACTTGATTGGCATGCTGAATAACCGATGAAAGATTTGTATGGTAGGGATTCAACCCTTGTGATTGCCCCTGCACAACCACGGCATCTGACGCCGAATAGGCCTGTACTTTAACGCCCTGGGTCTTTTCTATCGTTGATTTGATGTTCAACCACCGCGCTTGATCCTCGGCAGAAATCGACTTACTGGCATCGGTGTACACCAACAATACCGGATCCTGAACCCACTGACTAACGCGGATCCACCAAGGATTAAACAACAACAGAATTAATGTAAACCAGGCCAGAAATCGACATGCACCCGCCCAGATCCATCCAGATTTCCAGCCGCCTGAATCGCGAATGAGCTTGAAATACTGAAGGGCACAAAGAGAGGCCGAAAGCACCAAGGCAATGACCCAACCGAACACTGGAACGCCGAGCATGGTTTGTCCAGTAAGGGAATAATTATTGACGCACGAATCCCACGCGGCTCACACCCTGAGGAGTTTCGAGCAAGAGGGAATAGATACCGGCCGACAAATCAGACACATCCAATCGACCTTGGTCCAAGACCACCGATTTCACAAAAGACCCTTTGGCATCCACCAATTGGCCTTTGTTCGACACAACGCCCATCACGGTCAAAACGTCTTTCACAGGGTTTGGATAAACGGTGGCCATGTCTACGATCCACGACTGGGTATTGGCACCCCAACGAATATAAATATTCCAAATGATGGTGTCTCGATCGCTTGGATTATCAAAATCCCAAATTGCATATTTCACCACCGCTGTATCGGCTTTACCATTTGGGAAAACGGTAATTTTCAAAGATGCTTCCGCGTTGGGAGCCACCTTGGCCATAGTATCATTATTCAAAAACGTTGCGTAACAGTTGCGGTTATCACAAAACGACACATCCCATGCCGTGGGGTAATCAACACTCACCTTTTCATAGGCAAATACGATGGCCGTTTTTTTGAGATTTTTGAAGTGAATCGCGCAATCAACGGGCTGGGTAGCATCAGGGTAATACGTGTGCTCTGCTTTTCCATTTTCCAACTCAAACCCTTGGGCTTTAGCCACACCCATGCCAGCAAACAACATCGCCAACACGACCAAACTGCGATTCATCATGTGTTTCATTAAGGCAAAAATACGCAAAAGACAGCACAAGGCGATTACAATTGGGCAAAGCCCATCAAATCATCAATCACACCGCCAAAAAGGGGATGCGATTCTTCTCTTGGAGCCTGGCCACGACGATACCAATAGGTTAAAATACCGGCTTCTAGACCTCCCACCACATCTGTATCCCAGGTATCGCCCAAATAAACCGCTTGGGGTGCCGCACAACCCGCCTGAAAGAGGGCGTGGTCAAAAAACGCTTTGTTGGGCTTTGCTACCCCCAACGATTCCGAGGTAACCATAAACCGGATGAACGGCTCGATGCCCGAACAACGAATTTTGGTTTGCTGGGTAGCTTCAAACCCATTGGTTAACAGGGCTAACTTGTATCGTTGGCTCAGCAATGCCAGTGATTCTAGGGCTTGAGGCATCATTTGGGTCATGAGCGGACAGATATCCAAATATTCTTGCCAAACATCTGTGGGTTGCAGGGCAGCGGGAACACCCATCAAATCAAACGTGTCGGTAAAACGAGCGGTACGCAGCACCTCTTTGGTGACCTCCCCGCGTTCGTATCGTTTCCAATAGGCGGCGTTGACATCTTGGTAGAGCAATACAAACTGATCTACGTGAAAATCGGAATGCAAATGCAGGTTGTGCCTACGATATAGCTCTTTGAGGGCCTCGTTGGCGTTGGCATCAAAATCCCACAGGGTGTTATCGAGATCTAAAAAGACCCACTCCACCGATGCGGGAAATGGCTTCATCATGTTACAGCGAATCGATGTGAGCGCACAAAGCCTCGAAAATGGCTTCAACTTCCCCGATGCCATGAACCCCATGATATTTCCCTTGGACTTGGTAGTAACCTTGCAGGGGCAAAGTTTTATTTTGATATTCTTGGAAACGGTTGCGAATGGTTGACTCGTCTTGGTCATCCGCCCTGCCGCTATTTTGTCCGCGCAACAACAATCGCTTCACCAATTCGTCTTCGTCCACTTCTAGACCCAAGACGATAGAAATGCTCGTTTGAAATTCTTGCAACATTACATCCAAAGCATCGGCCTGTGCGGTGGTTCTGGGAAATCCATCAAAAATAAACCCCTTGGCCTCGGGATGAGCCATCATGAAATTTTTAACCATGCCAATCACCACTGAATCTGGAACCAACTCCCCCTTTGAAATATACTCGTTGGCCTGATTCCCCAACGCTGTGCCCGCACTGCGTTCGGCACGCAACAAATCACCGGTGGAGATATGTTGCAGTTGGTATTTGCTCAACAACTTTTCGCTTTGGGTGCCTTTGCCCGAGCCCGGAGGACCAAAAATGATCAAATTCAGCATAATGTGTGAGCGCAAAGAAACAATATACTCTGAACTTCAGCAACCCCGAATTTCTTTACCTTTGAAAATAATGTACGCGTTCATTCAAGCCCGAATGGGCTCTTCGCGATTGCCCGGTAAAATGGCAATGACTCTACCCGATGGGAAATCGCTGTTGGAAGCGGTCTTGAGTAGACTCGCCCAACATAAAATCACACCTGTTTTGTTAACAACCCGTGAAGTTGCAGATGACAGTTTAGCAGAATTGGCCAAAACATATCAGATTCCCGTTTTTCGGGGCGACGAAAAAAATGTTTTACATCGATTCACCCAAGCTGCGGAGGCCTTTGGTTTGGCATCGAATGAATTTGTTTTACGTATATGTGCAGACAACCCATTTTTAAGTCATTATATAATTGATCAAACTTTGATGGCTTGTACTCTCAACCCAGCAAAAGACTACATCTCTTTTGGTCACGCAGGCAAGCCTGGCATCAAACATCATACGGGTATTTTTGTAGAAGCCGTAAAAATTAGTGCACTTCAATCTGTATTGCAGTTAGACAATGATTGGTACAATGAACACGTAACGATCGGCATTTATGAAAATCCTAAAAAGTACGACATCCAAATCAAAGAAATCCCCGTAGATTGGCACCCCTATTTCAACAAAATCAGATTAACTATAGACGACATCAATGATTGGAATTTTTGCCTTCAGGCATACAGCGTCTTATCTCCACTCGATTTTACTGAACAGCGAAAACTATTACTAAGTGAAAAAAGTTGGGTAACTTTGATGGAAAATCAAATCACCAAATATCAGAAATAAAGCATGTCGCAACACCAACATACCTATATCATCGGAGAAATTGGACAAAACCACAATGGTTCCTTGGATATTGCCAAACTGATCATTGACGCAGCGGCTAGACCCATTCGAGAGGAATTATTTGGCATGGATTTACCCCGAATGGATGCTGTAAAACTAACCAAACGTGATTTGTCTCAAGAACTATCTGCATCTCAGATGTCGAGAGAATATAATTCACCTCATTCTTTCGGAAAAACATACGGAGAGCACAGAGCCAAGTTGGAGTTAAACGACGAACAACATTTCGAGTTATACCAGTACGCCAAGGCTCAAGGGCTCGATTTTGTTGAAACACTCTGCGCTGTGGGCTGTTTGAGTATGACCAAATATTTCATGCCAGACCGTTTGAAAGTTGCGAGTAGAGACCTCACCAACCTCCCCTTGCTCAGTGCGCTTGCTGAAACCAAAATTCCCATCATCCTTTCCACTGGAATGGGCGGTTTCAAGGAAATTGACGATGCATTATCAACGATTACTCGATACCACGACAATATTTCTATTTTACACTGTGTATCAGAATACCCAACACGTCCAGAAAACGCCAACTTGCTTTCAATTAAAGCCCTAAAAAACAAATACCCCCGATACACTGTAGGATATTCGGATCACACAATCGGAATCAGTGCTCCAGTTTCCGCCGTTGCTATGGGCGCAAAGATTATTGAAAAACACATAACGCTCGACCGTAGAATGAAAGGCACAGACCAAGCGGGTTCATTGGGTGTTGAAGGCATACAGCGTATGGTTCGTGACATTCGATTGATTGAAAGATCGATGGGTATAGAAGACGTTTTTATTGCTGACTCTACAGTTTCTGCCAAACACAAATTAGAGCGATCGATTGCCACTAACCGTGAAATTAAAGTGGGAGAGACTATCCAACAGTCTGATTTACATTTACTGTCACCTGGTGACGGATTCAAGTGGCATGAATTAGAAAAAGTAGTTGGCAAAACGGCGACAAAGACAATTCCGGCCGACGAAATCATCTATCAGGAAAACCTTTCATAACGCACCGAATGATTCAACAATTGCTGCCCAAACTGGTATTGACCGACATTGATGGTGTTTGGACAGATGCAGGGATGTATTACGATCAAACAGGCAATGAATGGAAGAAATTCAACACCAGCGATAGTGCTGGCGTGCTTTTCTGTAAACATCTGTCAATCCCAGTGGGAATCATCACGGGTGAAGACACGGCCATAGTTGCACGCCGCGCTGAAAAACTAAACATTGATTTTTTGCATCAAGGCATACAAGACAAGCTCAAAACAGCCAATGAACTATGCGCGCGATTGGGCATTTCGCTTGCTGATGTAGCATACATTGGAGATGATTTGGGAGATGTCCCCTTGCTAAAGGCAGTTGGATTTTCTGCTGCGCCGGCAAATGCTCAAGAGTACATACGGAACATGGTGCATTTCTCAACCCAAAAATCCGGGGGTGAAGGTGCATTCCGCGAGTTTGTAGAGGAAATATTGCACCGCGCCGGAGCATTGAATTCAGTACTCACTCATTATCAAATTGGGTGATGTTCAAAGATCTATTCCAATCATTACTTACAGTGGGCAAAATCCTGCTCAAAAGCAAGATGAATCTCCCTGCGTACAAAGCACCTGAAAAATCAGTGGTAGTGATTGCCAATGGCCCATCTGCCCGCTCGTTTATTGACAAGTGCACAGGGTTTGGCATCAACAGCCTAAAAGAACAGGGTTTGGCTTTTTTTGCCGTGAATAAGTTCAGCTGTCAGCCAGAATTTTTTAGCCTAAAACCCAAGTATTACTTGATGTTGGATATGTATTTTTTCGAATTCTCAAAAGCGGTTTTTGAAAATCCAACCTTGCACCCCATCGCCCAATACAAACCCGATTTTGAAAAGACCCAACGGATGATCAATGAAACGTGGCAAGCCCTACAAAAAGTAGATTGGCCCATGATTTTTTACGTCCCTCAGCTTTACAGAAATTGTTACATCGTCAACAATCTGAACAACCCCAATATTCAGTTCGTAACCTACAATTACACTGTAATTAGCGGTAGAACATCATTTCGCAACCAAATGTATCAATGGCGAATGGGTAGTCCACAATGCGAAAATGTAGTCAATTCATGCATTTTCAATGCGATGCTTTCAGGGTTTGAGGAAGTTTATATTACTGGGGTCGACCACGATTTTCACATCAACATCATGGTGGACACTGACAATACCATTATCCGCACAGAATCGCATTTTTATGCCGATGAAAACAAGAAACACCCATTATTGAAACAGGAAGCAGATGGCACCACCGGAAAAATACGTCTTCATGAATTGTTTCATAGTTTGGTGAAGGTGCACACGGGATACGAGGAAACGTCGCGTTACGCCAAACACATCAACAAAAAAGTGATCAACCTAACCGAAGGAGGTTATGTGGATGCATTTGACCGGATGAGTTTGGGCGATTTCTTTGAGCAATTCTCCTAAAAATCTTGATCCTCTAGTCTTTCAGTTTCACACCCACAGGCGCCAGCATCTTCTTGGCCATGCTGTAGACATCTTCACTCAGCCTAAACCGCAAAATTAATAACAAGGCTGCGCCTACCAACACCAGGGACTTCACCGATGCCCACAACAATATTTGCAGGGTGCCACCCGCGGTAACAACCCAACAATGATTGATGATAAAAACCACCGCAAAGAGCAAAATACTCAAAACAACACCCCGTGTTACTGGCTGCATACCATAAACCATGTAAACCAAAATGGCCATCACGATGCCCGATGCCAACCACACCCCCGCCGTTGCCAAAGCCGCCCCATTGATGCCGCAAATGGGAATCAAAT
>VGFS01000011.1 GCA_016868785.1 Bacteroidota bacterium | reverse complement strand
TATCGTATGGTACAGGTCCACGTGCAGGTCAAAATTTGATTTTGGCGGCCAAATGCCATGCGTTGATGCACGGCAAATTCTCGGTAGACAGGGAAGATGTGGTGGCGGTTTCTAAGTGGGTATTGCGCCACAGAATTGTGCGGAATTTCCGTGCTGAGGCGGAGGGAATTTCGGCGGATCAGGTGATTAACGCCATTTGCCAATAAATTATTTTGATTTTTCTCGGCATCCAAGAACCGAACAAACGGGGCATTTTTCTATGATGTGACCGCGTGCGGGGCAGTATTCCCTACCCATAAAAATGATTTGAAGGTGGGCTTTGTTCCATCGATTTTCTGGGATGAGTCTTTTGAGATCGCGTTCGGTTTCTTCCACACTTCTTGCGGCACTGAGGCGCCAGCGATAGGCCAAACGATGGATGTGTGTATCTACGGGAAAGGCGGGTACACCGAACGCTTGCGACATAACAACAGACGCCGTTTTATGTCCCACCCCCGGCATAGCCTCCAGGGCTTCGAAGGAGGCAGGTACTTCTCCGTTGTGGAGTTCCATGATCATTTGTGAGAGGCCATAAATGCCTTTGCTTTTCATGGGGGAAAGTCCGCAGGGCCTGATGATTTGTCGGATTTCTTCGACGCTGAGTTTCAGCATATCGGCGGGGTTATTCGCTTTTTCGAACAGCAGTGGGGTGATTTGGTTTACGCGTTCGTCTGTGCATTGCGCGCTCAGCAACACGGATACCAACAGGGTGTAGGCATCGGTATGGTTGAGTGGAATGGGGGTTTCAGGATAATATTGTTCAAGGGTATCGAGGATGAATTGAACGCGTTCGGCTTTTTTCATGGGTCAGAAAAAGTTGAGGTGGTGTTGGGTTAGGGCGAGCGGGGTTTCTGCGAAGGCGCGCTCAAAGGTTTGGTGCGAAATGGGTTGATTCAGTACTCGTTCACAGGCCTCTTGCCATTGGATTTGATGGGCTTCGTTGCGTATTTCAAATTGGGTAATTTGGCCTTTGGTTACGACCATGGTAAGGTGGTAAGTTTGGTTTTCCAGGGTAAAGCTGCGGCTGTGTTCGTAAGTGGGAGAATAGCCAAGAATCCATTCATCGGTATGAAATTTTTGGTTGCGCAGGGCGATAATGGCTTTATTTTCTTGGGGGGTGATGTTGGATGGCACTGCCATTAAAAGTGGGATCAGCGATTGGGTAAGTGCTGTGATGGTCTGATCCATGTTGGCGAGTTGAGGGAAATGGTCGGAGAGGTTGGTAACGGCTGAGCGATTGCTTTTTACGCCTTTATCGCGGTAGGT
The DNA here is from genome assembly GCA_016868785.1 of Bacteroidota bacterium. Lineage (GTDB taxonomy): Bacteria > Bacteroidota > Bacteroidia > NS11-12g > UBA955 > UBA955. The sequence continues at coordinate 57,955 of VGFS01000011.1, read as the reverse complement.
TCCATCGGTTTTTAGGGCTTGTCCGAGGTGATGGATTTTGGCATTAAACAGGAGTGTTCCGTGGTGAAGCACTCGTTTTTGTTGTTGAAAGATGTGTTGGGCATTGCCTGAAAATTTCAGGCCTTTGTGCAGTAGATCGTCGCGCTCGGAGTAGGTAGATTCAATGCCCATGGCGGCGAGGGCTTGTCGGATGGGCTCTAAAAACCGTTTGTAGTTCACGGCTTTATCGAGGGTAGTTCCGAGGTCTTGGATGAAGGCAAAATTGAGGTTTCCGAGGTCGTGATAGACGGTGCCGCCGCCGCTTACGCGGCGGGCGGCTTCGATGCCCAATTGGCGGCAAGCGGCATAGTTTATCTCAGCGCACAAATTTTGGTGCTTGCCGCATACTACGGCTTTTTCACTGCGCCAAAATAAAAAGAGGTTTTCGGCGGTGTGGTGTAGAAAATGAGATTCTGCCGCCAGGTTATAATACACATCCGTGGAGGGAGATACAATGAATCGCATGGGTAGGTTAGCTGGCCGACTTAGAACGACGCAGTTCAAAGTTTTGTCCCAGGTACACTTTGCGCACCATTTCGTCGCTCGCCAATTCTTCGTCGGTGCCGTGTTTGAGCAATTTGCCTTCGAACAGCAGGTAGGCGCGGTCTGTGATGCTCAGGGTTTCTTGAACGTTGTGGTCGGTGATGAGGATTCCGATGTTTTTTTGCTTGAGTTTGGCCACAATTTGTTGGATGTCTTCCACGGCGATGGGATCCACGCCGGCAAAGGGTTCATCGAGGAGGATAAATTTGGGGTCGGTGGCCAGGGCCCTAGCAATTTCTGTGCGCCTGCGCTCACCGCCAGATAGCACTTTACCCAGGTTTTTGCGGACTTTACCCAGGCCAAATTCGGCGATCAGGGATTCCAGCTTTTCTGTTTGTGCTTCTTTGCTTAGGGTGGTCATTTCGAGGATGGCTTGGATGTTTTCTTCCACGCTGAGTTCTCGAAAAACGGAGGCTTCTTGGGGAAGGTATCCCACACCATTTTGTGCGCGTTTGAACATGGGCCAGGTGCTGATTTCGGTATCTTCCAGGAATACTTTGCCTTCATCGGGTCTAACCAGCCCTACGAACATGTAAAAAGATGTGGTTTTTCCTGCTCCGTTTGGGCCTAGAAGTCCAACGATTTCCCCTTGATTTACTTCTACGCTTACGTCGTTAACGACGCGCTTGGCACCGTATTGTTTTACCAAATGTTCTGAGCGCAGTTTCATCTTTACAAATATAGGGCAAAAAATAAAGGGCTTCCGCGCAGCGGAAGCCCTTTTAAGTGGGACAATTTATCACTACTTTTGCACCGGCGGTACGGCCAGCTCCCTGTTCACTTCCCCAGGGCCGGAAGGCAGCAAGGACAATAGGTTGTAGCGGCGCGATACCGCCTTTTTTATTTTCCCTGTTTTAGTATTGGTTTGATTTTTTGGGACTGCGACCTGCACCACCCCAGCGGGTATTGTTGCGGTTGCCGTTTCCACCTGAACCACCGGCGTTAGCACCTTGGTAGCCGCCAGAGGGTCTTTCAGAGCGACCTTCTCTTGGTGAAGACGAGAAGTTTCCACCGGGGTTAAACCCACCGCGGTCTTTGCCGTAGCCAGAACCACCACGGTCAGAACCGCCTTTGAATCCACCACCGCCATTGCCGTAGCCAGATCCGCCGCGATTTCCGCTATAGCTTCCGCCACCGTATCCACCCGAGCCACCGCGGTTTCCGCCGTAGCCTCCCCCATTTCCGCCACGGTTTCCACCGTATCCACCGCTGCGATTTTTGTTGCCATAACCTCTATGGAATCCAGATCCTGCACCGCTACCACCACCACTTCTGCGTTGGGGCAACTCGATGCGATAATCGTGTTCCATTTCGGTCATGCATTCGCGACCGTGTACTTTATAAATTTGTTCTAAGAGGTTGGCTTCTGAACGCTCGCAGAAAGAAATGGCGATTCCTTCGGCACCGGCGCGACCTGTACGACCAATTCGGTGGGTATGGGTATCGGCATCCATGGCGATATCATAGTTCAACACATAGTTCAATTCTTTTACGTCTACACCACGAGCGGCAACGTCTGTTGCGATCAACAATTTGGCACGGCCACGTTTGAACATGTCGAGGTTGTGTGAGCGCTCGCGCTGTGATTTGTCACCATGAATGGCAACGGCTGAGTAGCCATCGTCTTTCAGCGACATCATTAATTTATCTGCTCCGTGTTTGGTTTTGGTAAACACCAACATAGAATCGATGGCAGGGTCTTCCAGCATATCGCGGAGCAAAGAATATTTGCTGTTGCGATCCACGGCAAACAGCCACTGGGTGATTTTTGGTTTGTCTTCGATGTTAGGAAGGATATCGATGTGCTCGGGATCCACCAACATTTCAGAGGCCAATTGTTTGATTTCGCGGGGAGCGGTGGCGGAGAACAACAAGGTTTGTTTCCGTTCTGCCAACATCAATTTGCCGATGGCGCGGATGTCGGCTACGAAACCCATATCGAGCATGCGATCACACTCGTCCAAAACAAAGGTTTGGATGCCTGAAAGATCGATAAATCCTTGTTCGATGAGGTCGAGCAAACGTCCGGGCGTTGCGATAATCACTTGACAGCCGCGACGAATATCTTGTACTTGACGCATTTGAGAAACACCGCCGTAAACCAAGGCGATGCGCAGGTTGGTTCCACTGGCGTATTTCTTGAAATTGTCGGAAATCTGGTGGGCCAACTCACGGGTTGGTGCCAACACAAGCGCATGGGTTTTGCGTTGGGGGTTGTTGATGATTTGTTGGATGATAGGAATGGCAAACGCTGCTGTTTTTCCTGTGCCTGTTGGGGCTGTAGCGAAAAGGTCGCTGCCTTTTAAAATGGTTGGAATGGCCAATGCTTGGATTGGCGTGGGTGAGGTGTAGCCCTGTTCAGAAACAGACTTCACCAAGGGGGCGATTAACCCCAATGATTCGAATGATTGCATGTATGTTTTTTAGATTACTGTCTTCCTGCGAAACACGTCAGAGCTAGTGTTTTTATCGCAAACGTGCTATGAAATCACGTTACAAAGACCGACTCTAGATGAATTAAGCGGCGCAAAGATACAAAGAATAATCGAACATTGGTATAAATCATAGAATTAAACGGGGTATTGGTCGTATTTTTGAACTTGTATGAGCACGCAGGACATTCAGTTTAACAAGAATGAGGATTTGAACAAGCAGGAGTGGGATTTGGTGAAATCGCGCTTAGAGAAAATCTATTTGGGTGGTGGAGAAAATGCGGCGGCCAAGCAAAAAGAGAAGGGTAAAATGTTGTGTCGGGAGCGGGTAGATTACTTGCGCGATCCCAATTCAGCGTGGATAGAGATTGGTGCGTTTGCGGGGTATGAAATGTATGAGGAGCAAGGCGGTTGTGTTGGCGGCGGGGTGGTCACGGGCATTGGCTATGTATCGGGCAAACAGTGTGTGATAGTGGCCAACGACGCCACAGTGAAGGCGGGTGCTTGGTTTCCCATTACGGGCAAGAAAAATTTGCGGGCTCAGGAGATTGCCATGGAAAATCGTTTACCCATCATTTATTTGGTGGATAGTGCGGGGGTTTTCTTGCCGATGCAGGATGAGATTTTTGCCGATAAAGAGCATTTTGGACGGATGTTTCGCAATAATGCCCACATGAGTGCCATGGGGATTACCCAGATTGCGGCAGTGATGGGCAGTTGTGTGGCCGGAGGTGCCTATTTACCCATCATGAGTGATGAAGCCTTAATCGTGGAAGGCAATGGCAGCATCTTTTTGGCGGGCAGTTACTTGGTGAAGGCCGCGATTGGCGAGGACATCGACAATGAAACGTTGGGCGGTGCAACCACGCAAACGGAGATTTCGGGGGTGATAGATGATAAGTTTCCGAACGACGAAGCTTGTTTGGATCGCATTCGTTACATCATGGACAAGATCGGCAAGTATGAGGAGGCGGGTTTTGATCGTATCGTATCGACCCAACCCAAAAAGTCTATGGAAGAAATTTGGGGCTTGTTGCCGAATGAGCGGAGTAGGCCGTATAACTCGGTGGCTGTGATTGAGCGATTGGTAGACAACAGCGAATTTGAGCAATACAAAGAGGGCTATGGCAAGTCGATCCTGTGTGGTTATGCACGAATTGATGGCTGGGCCGTGGGGATTGTGGCGAACAACCGTGAAATCGTGAAGAGCAAGAAGGGTGAAATGCAATTTGGCGGCGTGATTTATTCAGACAGTGCGGATAAGGCGGCCCGATTCATCATGAATTGCAATCAGAAGAAGATTCCTTTGGTGTTTTTGCAAGACGTAACGGGATTCATGGTGGGCAGTAGAAGTGAGCATGGGGGAATCATTAAGGATGGTGCGAAAATGGTGATGGCGATGAGCAACAGTAGGGTGCCCAAATTCACCATTGTGATGGGCAATAGTTATGGAGCGGGTAATTACGCGATGTGCGGTAAGGCTTACGACCCTCGTTTGATTGTGGCTTGGCCGGGTGCGAAGATTGCGGTGATGGGTGGTGAACAAGCGGCCAAAACCTTGTTACAAATTGAGAAGACCAGTTTGAAGGCCAAAGGAGAGAACATCGATCCGGAGGTTGAGAAAGCGTTGTTGGATAAAATCACCGCGCGGTACAATGCACAGACTACGCCACATTACGCGGCGGCCCGTTTGTGGGTGGATGCAATCATTTCTCCGATGGACACCCGTCAGTGGATTTCGATGGGTATTGAGGCGGCCAATCATGCGCCTGTGAAGCCATTTAATCCTGGGATTTTGCAGACCTAAACTGCGATTGATAGGTTTGTATCCAATCGTTGACAGTCATTTTTTGGGCAAGTTCTGCAAGGAGATTTAGCGGCACATCTTCGGCTTTTTTGAATCGTACGCACCCTTTTCCCATGTCTAATTTCTTGGTGTTGTATTTGGGCCATTCGCTCTGTAACCAATCGAGTAACGGTCCGCTCGCGTAAAGCCCCATGTGATGCAGGGCGATGTGAGATTTGGTGGATCCGAGGTTGATGAAGGGCAGCGGCAATTTGGGGTTGCAGTGGTATCCTGCTGGGAAAATGCTGTGGGGCACCACAAAGCCAATCATGCCATAACTCATCACTTGCTGAAAGCCTTGGGGCAGGTGTTGCGATAACGTTTCGGCGATGGCTTTGACGATTTCTTGTCGGTCTGCCGGCAACTGCGCGATGTATTCCTCGGGGGTTTGTATGGTTTCTTTGGTCATGGTTTGGGATTCAAAATTATGTATTAGTAACCAATCTCATTGGGGTCTTTGGTCACGGGAGGGGGTGTTAACAGAAAAGCGGCGTTGTCTTTGAATTGCTTTTGCCAAGTAGATTCTTCATGGCCGAGTCCCTGATCTATTTGGGTTTTCCAATTGCCAGGCAAAAAGGTTCCATCGACGAGGTATTTGTCCATTTCGTATCCCGACTTTGTCATGATTTGATCGATGCATTTTTGGGTGGGACCGTACAAAGCATCCAATCCCTCGGTGCCGTGGGTAAAGAGGATTTTGTGGTTGATGCGGTTGGGCATGTTCTTTTTGAAATATCGCACCATGGCATCGGGAATGGGGTTGTTTTTCATTTCAAAAATGCCGGGCCAATGCGTGGAGAAGCAAGCCGCTGTGCCAAAAACTCCGGGGTATTCACAAATGCCATACATCGAAATTAACCCACCCATCGATGAGCCACCGATTACCGTATGCGCCGCGTCCTTGTAGGTATTGTAGGTATTGTTGATGAAGGGCCGGAGCTCGTACACGATGAATTTGAGGTAGTCGTCGCTGTTGATGGGGTTGCGAAACACATCAGACTGATTCTGTCGTTTCGCCTCCATGATGGCCGCTTTTTCTTTATCGGTCAGCGATTCATGGACCTTTTGTGGAAAGTAGTTTGAATGTCGGTTCACCCCATCGTTCCATATGCCCACAACGATGTAATCTTGGTTTTGATAGGCCGACATCGTTTCATCAATCCCCCATTCTTGGTGGTTCCAGGTGCTGTTGCCATCGAACAGATTTTGTCCATCGTGCAAATAAATCACCCCGTATTTTTTTTCAGGATTGTAATTGCTGGGTAGCCAAACATCTACGTTTCTGGCTGTCACGAAAGTGGATGGGAAATAATGGAGTCGATCGATGCGACCTTGGCTTGGCGCGGCGTTGGGTGTTCGAACGAGGGTCGCTGTTTGGTAAGATTGAACGGGAAAGGACTTTACAGCGGGGATTTCGGTGGTGTCGTACCCGGTGATTTTGCCATCGATCGGACTGATGCGAGGCACGATATGTAGGGTGTCATTGTTTTGTGAATAGGGGTGAGCTCGTTGTGAAGTGAGGGTAAATTGAATGGAATCGCCATAGAACTTGTAGCTGCTGTAGATGGTGCTATTGAGGACGGTAAACTCGGAAAATAGGGTGTTGTTGTAAAAAGATGCGTCGATGTGAATGCCATTTAATTCATCGATATAGACATTGTTGGGTGTGCGCAGATCGGCGACCAATTCATACCTGCGAATATCACTGTCGTATTTGATGATGAAGGGATAGCGAAGTTGGGGGTTGAGGTTTTTTTCTGAAGGCGGGGTGGTGATGGGTTTGCCAAAAATGATTTCCATGGTGGCAGTCATTCCTATATCCGCACTGTTTTTAAAGATGTTGAGTTTGCCTTTATAATGGCCAAAAAAGCGTTCTTGGTGAAAGGCGGGTATTGTAGTTTTCTGTTGTACTGCGGGGTGTTGGGCTGTATTTTGTTGGGCAGAGACTGCACTGGGGAAAACAACCAGGACGAATTGCAGGATACCGAACACGTAGGATTTGGGGTTTAATGGGTTCATTTTGAATTTAACGGTCGATTCAAATATCCAAGAATTTAGCGAAAGTGGGGTGGGGAATTCGGTGTATTTTTGTTGCTTGGTTGTTGCGATGCAGCAAACCTTGAAAACATGAATTATTTATCAGCGGAGTTACTCACCAAGAGTTGGAATGAAAAGGTATTGTTCAACCAAATTACATTTGGATTGAATCGGGGAGACAAGGTGGCACTGATTGCTGGTAACGGCAGCGGGAAGAGCAGTTTATTGAACATTTTGGCGGGTTTGGATAAATCCGATGCGGGAAATTTGAGTATTCGCAAAGAAATTCATTGGGAGTATTTGCCTCAGGATCCGGTATTGAACGAGCAGTTATCGGTTTTAGACAATTTGTTTGTGGGGAATACCCCATCGATCATCGCCCTGAAAGAGTACGAGGCGGCTTTGTTGGCCTACTCGGAATTGGCGAATGAGGAGACCGAAAAACGCTTGGATTTGGCTACGTCTGAAATGACGATGTCGGATAGTTGGGACTACGAAGCCCGGGCCAAGCAAGTATTGGGAAAGTTGAACATTCACGAGGCTGATTTGGCAAAAAATGTGGGTGTGTTGAGTGGCGGACAGAGGAAGCGGGTGGCGTTGGCGCGCGTGCTGATCGATGTGCCCGACATGTTGATTTTGGATGAGCCCACCAACCATTTGGATTTGGACATGATTGAGTGGTTGGAGGAGTATCTGAGCGATAAGAATTTGACTTTGTTGTTGGTGACTCACGATCGTTATTTTTTGGATCGGGTATGCAATCGAATTTTGGAATTGGACCGGGGGACTTTGTACACTTATCAGGGGAACTACGCGTATTTTGTTGAGAAGAAGGCGATGCGGGAAGAGGTTGAAGCCAGTGAGCGCGAGAAGAATCGGAATACGTTTCGTCGGGAATTGGATTGGGTAAGGCGGATGCCCAAGGCGCGCACCACCAAAAGCAAGAGTCGGTTGGATGCCTTTGATGATTTGGCTGAGAAGGTGAAAGGCCCATACACGCAACAAAAGGTGGAGCTTGGTGTAAAGATGGAGCGATTGGGATCGAAGATATTGGAGTTGCATCACCTAGAAAAAGCGTACGGTTCACAACCCATTTTGGGCGATTTTAGTTATACGTTTAAACGGGGCGAAAAAATCGGGATTGTGGGTCCGAATGGCGTTGGCAAGAGCACGTTGCTCAACATGATTATGGGGGTGGAGAAGGCGGATAAGGGGAAAATTGTGTCGGGAGAAACGTTGGTTTTTGGTTATTTCTCGCAGCAGGGGATGCCGGTGGACGACAACAAGCGGGTGATAGACGTAGTAAAAGACATCGCAGAATATTTGCCTTTGGCAGATGGTACTAAACTGTCGGCCTCCCAGTTTTTACTGCGGTTTGGGTTTTCAAACGATACTCAATACAATGTGGTTTCTCGGTTGAGCGGGGGTGAGCGTCGACGGTTGTTTTTGATGACTGTATTGATCAAGAATCCCAACTTTTTGATTTTGGACGAGCCCACCAACGACTTGGATATTGTAACATTGGCCACTTTGGAGGCGTTTTTAATGGATTATTCGGGTTGTGTGTTGGTGGTGACGCACGACCGTTATTTTATGGACAAGTTGGTAGATCACGTATTTGTGTTTGAGGGTGAGGGCAAGGTGCGTGATTACCCAGGAAATTATACCGAGTATCGCACTTGGAAAGAGTTGTATGACGAAGAGGCAGCGGCTGTGCGCAAGGGTCAGGAAGTAAACGGCAAGGGACTTTCTTCGGGTACATTGAAAGCGGGAACGTTGCATGGGGAAACAAAGGGTGCGGTTGCAGTGGAGTCGATGGTAGGGGCGGGTGTTGCAGGGAAATCCGAAGAGAAGCGCAAGTTAACATACAAGGAAAAATTCGAATACGAGCAGTTGGGTACGGAATTGGAGGCGCTGGAGCTGAAGAAAAAGGCGTTGGAGGAGGAGCTTTCGGGATTGACCACTGATTTTGAGCGCATTACATCGGTGAGTGCTGAGTTGCAGCGGGTGAATGATGATTTGGATGAGAAAGGACTGCGCTGGTTGGAATTGGGCGAGTGGGCATAAATTAACGGGAAGGGCATGGACAACCGCAACCGAAATATCGATGGTTTAAAGGGATTGCTGGTGTTGTTGGTATTGGTTGGTCACGGATTGCAGGGTCGGTTAGATCAGCACATCCTTCGCTACATGATTTACGGGTTTCACATGCCGTTTTTCATTGCGATTGCGGGGTATTTGTTTCCATTTTCTCGTGCTGGGGTTGATTCTTTTCGGGAGTTTTTGGGTAGGTATGGCAAGCGATTGCTACTTCCTTGGGCCTTGGCGATGGTTGTTTATGCGGTGTATTTGGGTGCTTTTGGTGCCAAATCGCCAACTTGGAAGGGCTGGTTGAGTTATTTGTCGGTACCCTTTTATCATTTGTGGTTTGTGCCGGCCTATTTGTTTTGGAGCACGATGGCATGGTGGATGTCGGTGAGGCAATTTTCTCGCTTGCAGGCATTGCTGTTAGGCATATTGGTTTCTTTGCCATTTTTCTATGTCAAATCGGTATGGATGTCTGAGTTAACGGGGTTGGTGGGTTCCAATGTGGCGGGATTATTGATTCACACTTTGCGGCCGCATTACTTTTTGTTTTTTGTTTTGGGGATGTCGTTGCGTGACGAGCGAATAAAGACAGGATCCTGGTTGTTTTGGTTGTCGGGTACGGTTTTGATGGGTATTTATGGTGGTTTATTTTATTTTTATCAGGGGGTGACGGATGGCATGCGCGCTGGGGTTTGGATTTTCGCCAATGTGTTTTTGTTGGTGGGTTTGATGCGACTGGTGCGGGTTGATGCCTTGCCGAAGTCTAAGGTTTTTGAGTGGATGGGACAACAGTCGTTGGGGGTGTATTTGTGGCATGTTTTGCCCTTGTTATGGGTTAGGGATTGGCTTGGGACCAAGGATTTAGTTAAGTTTTATGGTTGGTTGGGATTGGTAGAATTGGGATTTTTGTGTGGGTTATTTTTGTTGTGGCGGTATTGGCGGGGATTGCGTTTTCTGATGGGTTCACCATAGTTTGCAGCGGATTTTGGGTTGGCTAGGTTGGTGTTTAGGGGGTTGGTGTGAGTCTCGGATTTTGGGTTATTTTTGCGCCTATGAGCAAGCACGCCTATGTTTTTCCCGGTCAGGGAAGTCAGTTTGTGGGTATGGGCAAGGACCTATACGAAAGCAACGCCCAAGCGAAAGAACTCTTTGAGAAGGCCAATGAAATATTGGGATTTCGGATTACTGATTTGATGTTCGGGGGGACCGACGAAGATTTGCGTAAGACCCGTGTTACGCAGCCCGCCATTTTTCTACACAGCGTTATTCGTGCGGTGGTAATGGGCGATGATTTTCGGCCAGCGATGGTGGCTGGACACAGTTTGGGGGAGTTTAGTGCTTTGGTGGCAGCGGGTGCGATGAAGTTTGAGGATGGTTTGCGATTGGTGGAGCAGCGGGCCTTGGCGATGCAGGAGGCTTGTGAATTGGTTTCTGGAACAATGGCTGCGGTGTTGGCGTTGGACGATGAAAAGGTAGAGGCGGTTTGTGCGGAAACGGAAGGTGTTGTAGTACCTGCGAATTACAATTGTCCAGGGCAGTTGGTAATTTCTGGTGCCTATGCTGCGGTTGAAGCGGCTTGTGAGGGCATGAAGGCAGCGGGCGCCAAGCGGGCGTTAATTCTGCCAGTTGGGGGTGCGTTTCACAGTCCGTTGATGGAGCCAGCCCGTGAAAAGTTGGCCAAGGCGATTGAGGCCACTGAGATTGTTGCACCAAGGTGTGCAATTTATCAGAATGTAACGGCGAGTGCTGTGATGGATCAGGATGAGATTAAGCGCAATTTGGTGGCTCAGTTAACGGCTCCGGTGCGTTGGACGCAAAGTGTAAGGGCAATGGTTGCCGACGGTGCAGTGATGTTCACAGAAGTAGGACCTGGCAAGGTGTTGCAGGGTTTGGTGAAGAAGATCGCTGCCGAGGTAGAAGCCGAGAGTATTGCTTAACGAATCAGTTCTATGACCCCGCTGTATAATTTGGGGCTGGGGATATATGGACTGTCGATGATGCTTAATTGATAAAAATAGGTTCCTGCAGGCAGGATGGGTCCTTGGTTATTGACGCGACCGTTCCAGCAGTCGTCTAAATTTTTGGTGAAGAAAATTCTTTCTCCGTAGCGATTGAAGATTCGGAGTTCGGCGTTTTCGCAGGAGGAGGAGATGCCATAGACGCGGAAGCAGTCGTTTTTTCCGTCGGCATTGCCAGGGGTAAAGACATTGGCAATTTTCACTTCATGGGTACTATCGCTGCTGATTTGCAAGGGTAATTTGAGGGTATCGGTGCAACCGGATGCCACATTTGTGATGACGACTGTGGCGGTATACTGTCCGGCCGCGTATTGATAATTCTTTTTCACCACGCCGTTTCCGGAGGTCCTTTGTATGGGTGTTCCATCGCCAAAGTTCCAGATGATACTATCGCCGTAGGTAATATCCAGGTTGAGGTTGACCCCCGGTTTACAGGGGATGAATTCTGCGGAAATTGCGGCTTTGGGAGATAGGGTGATGCGCACTTTTTTTGTGTAGGATGCGGTGGCGTTGCAGCTGTTTGAATCTGTTACGGTAAGTTTTACGGTGTAAGTTCCTGTATCGCTGTAAAGGTGTTCTGGGTTGAACTGGTGTGAGGTATCGCCGTCGCCAAAATCCCAACGATAGGTGCCGTTGAAGCGGTGAAGTGGTTGAAACGCAATGGTTTTATTGAGGCAAATGGTTTCAGGTTTGGCTACAAACAAAGCATCTACAGAGTAGCCCAGTCTGAAATCCAATTTGAAGCTTGCGTTGGAACATCGCACACTCACGTTGTTTTTGAAGGCCACATTGGTGGGCGAGGTGGGGAAATCGTTGAGTCCGGGAGGACTGTTCGGACAACTTGCGCAAACGCTTTGGTAAATAATGCCTCGGTTATCGAACCGGGAGGTGCCGCCATCTACGTGGTCGTCGGAGAGATTGCCACCAAAATAAGAGGCGTACTTGAGCGTTTTGGCGTCTTTTCCGAGTACGATGAGGTAGAAATCGTTGTTGTCGGTTGTTTTTTGGTGTGCGTCGCTGGTGATGGGAAGGCCGCCGGTGGTACCTGCGTTGCCCACCCCAATGTTTGACCCCCAGCCACTGAAATAGATATTGTAGCAATTATCGACCATGAACGCTGAGGGACTCAATTCTGGGAGGCCATTGGTGCGATTCCCAAAGGTGGTGATAAATTCAAGGTTTTTGAGGTCGTTACTGAATCGGCCGATGAACTGCGAGGTATTGTTTTTACCGTAGGTGTCTAAACTGCGCGTAATTTGTCCTTCCGTTTGCCCAGTGAAATACACTTTGTTGTTGATGTCCAGATCGATAAAATAAATTTGGTCATAATCAACGCTACCCCAGTATGTTCCTACATCGTATTTGCCATTGTTTTTGTTAAATCTTGTCACAAAGCCATCGATGCCGCCCACGGTTGTGGAGCGGTAACCCGCGCCTGCCATGGGGAAATTGCTTGAAAGGGTACCACCACCGATGTAAAGGTGGGCCGAGTCATCTACTTTCACGGAGTAGGCTGCATCGTCGTCTGAACCACCCATGAGTGTGGCCCATTTGAGTTTTGATAGCTTGTTGTTGAGGCAGAGAATGGCAGCGTCGGTTTCTCCTTTTGGCTTCGATTGTAGGGCGCCGAGGGTGGTAGGAAAGTTGGTTGACCGGGTGCAGGTTGCGACATAAATGTTGCCACTGTCATCGGTGGTTATATCACCGCGATAGTTGTCGGCATAGTTATAAACCAATGCAGTGAAGGGTGATTCTGTTTGAAATCCGTCGGCATCGGTGCCGCCGATGAATGTGCCACCGAGTAATTTGGAACCATCACTACTGAGTTTGTTGACGAAGATATCGTAGTCGCCCTGATGATTCAAAAAGGCCGCTGAATCTGGATGAACGGGGAAATTGAACGACAATGTGGTGCCAAAAATGAGCAGGTTGTTGAAGGGATCAACGCAGAGCGAGTGTGGGTATTCATCGTCATCACCGCCCATATAGGTGGCAAACAACAATTTTGATCCATCGGGTGAGTATTTGCTGATGGATATGTCGCAGGGCAATTGCACCGGCGGTGCTCCCACTCCGCCGCCGCCATAGGTTGTTTGAAAGGCGCCCACGGTTACTGGATATTTTCTGGAGTTGGCATCGACAATGCCACCGGCATAAAGGCAACCGCTGGTATCGTAGGTGGCGGTAAAGCCAAAATTATCGCCTTGGGAACCACTGTAGGTACTGAATACGAGAATAGGGTCGATAATCAGTGCCGTTGCAGGGTCGTATTTGCCCACGTTCAATTTGATGGTATTGCTGGAAACTGCGTAGGCACAATTTACGGGTTTGGCTTTGTTTTTCAATGGATGACGTTGAAAGGCTTTGGGCGGATTGATTTGGAAATTACCCACTGAAGTTTGCATGTTGAGGGTATTTTTTAGAAGGGAAAGTTGGGTTTGATCATCGACCTGGAGTCCAATCAGTTTGGGATTTGCACCTGGTTGAATGATCCAATCAAATTCGAGGGATTGCTGTTGAAAATAGATGGCAATGTCGATGCCAGGGTAGAGATTTTTCAGGATGATTTTTTGTGCTGGGGAAACGGATTTCCAGAGCGATTTCTCATGGCCCAAGAAGTAATTTTCACGCCAAGGCGCAGGGTCTTGAAATAGTATTTCAGTGGGTTTTTTGGGGTTGAGAAATTTGAGATCGGTAACGTGATAGGCCAGGGTAAATTGAGTGTCTTTGCCTTTGTGGTGATGAATTTGGTGTTTTCTTTCGATGTTTTCGGGGGCTTCAGTTAGGATTCGAAGTCCAGATTCGGTGATAAAAACGGCACCACCGGGTATGACGGCCTGGGCAATGCTTGGATTCTCATCGGGCCACTGACCCACATTGGGGGTAAAATACAACTGCGAAGCAACGGGTGATGTCGTTGCAATGGAGGCACTTACCTGTGATTGCTGTGCCCACAACGGTTCGATGGCGAGCTGGCACAAAAGCACCAGATACAATCGCCAATATGAAAGCCGTTGAATAACCACAATAACAAAGTTATTGAAAACAAAACAGCTTTCGTCGTTGCCCGCGGTCGGGTAAAATCCTGATTTGTTTTACTTTTCTACAGATAAGCGCAAATCGAGGGCTTCACCGATGATGGCACAAACGGCATCTACCCCTTGATTTTGGTTAAAATCAGCGGTAAGGGTTGGGTTGTTGTTTCTCAAGCCTTTGGGGGCATTGCCTAGCACGGCAATTTTTACATTGTAGTGTTCTTCCACTGCATCAATTACGTCTGACAGTGGTGCGTTGCTGAACGACAATGTTCCTTTGCGCCAATTCACGGCATTGAGGTCTATGTTTGATTCAACCTGAAAAATAGATGATGTTTTGGTTTTTGGGTGCGGGTTTTCTGTGGCACGCATTCCTTTTGTAAGGATGGTAGATTCCAACAAGGTTTCGTTGTTTTTCGCCATTTTTTCTACCCGAACTTTGCCGTGATTCACTGAAACTTGTAAGGGTTTGTTGTGGTATGAACGCACATCAAAACCGGTACCTAGCACGGTTACTTGGTTGCTGCCACTGCGAATTACGAATGGGGCATTGGGATTTTTGGCTACTTCAAAATGTGCCATCCCCTGTAATTCAATGTTGCGGCTATTTTTGGTCAGGGTGTATTTTACCCTGGAATTTGCGTTCAATGTAATGATACTTCCATCTTTCAGCGTAATTTGCTTTACTTGTTGGTTTAGGGTGGCCATGTTGCCTTGATCCAAAATGGCCGTTTTTTGCTGATTGATCCAGAATGCCCAACCACCGATGGCCAATAACGTGATGGCAGCGGCTACACGCCAAACTTGTTGGGTGTTTTTCCAAATGCTGAACGGTTGCTTGATTTTGGGTTGCTGACGTTCTGCTTGGAATTTTTCCCATGCTTGATCGTTGCTAGATTCAAAGGAATAGGTATACTCCCCTGCGCGGTCCCAAATTTCTTGAAACTCGCTGTCTATGTGGGGTTTGTTGTTGGAATTGTCCATTTTTTTAGTGCATTAATTGGGGTTGCATCATGGCCGATACTTGTTGTTTGATGATGGCCAAGGTGGGTTTGAACTGGGGATTTTTCTTCAACCAATCCTCCAATTTCTTTAATTCATCCTCATGCATCAAACCTGCCGCGTATTTGGTGAAGATGTTGCTTTCGAGTTGTTCTTTTGTCATGACGTTGCCTTTTTCCGGAAAGGGGTAATCTGGCCTATAAACACCAAAACCCTACTCTACCCCCAAAGAAATTGAAAACTTTTTTCAAAAAATCGTAATATGCTATGAATCAATGTTTTGTGAGGACAATTTTTGTGCTAGATGGATGTGTTCAATGATTTCTACCACGGCCTTTCCTTCGGCGGGTGTAGTAATGGTGGGCTTGCCTTGCAGTAGGTGATTGATGACTTCTTCAATCACGAAATGGTGATTGGCCGCACTGCCTTTGTATCCTCCGTAATCATTTGGGGGTTCGGAGGCAGGCAAAGTGGGCATTTGGTAATTCTCGATATCGCAGTAATCCACGGAATTCATGTATTGTCCGCCCAGCTTTACGGTCCCTTTTTCACCGATAAGGGTGATGGAGCTTTCGAAATTTTGGTTGTATAGACTTGTTGAGTAGCTCAGGGAACCTTTTCCTCGTTCACCAAAGGAGAAGATTACTTGTCCGCTGTCATCGAATTCTGTGAGTGTTTGATGATTGAAATTTGAGGCAGTTGCGTATTGAATCTTGAGCGGACCCAAGAGCCAATTTACGAGGTCAACGAAGTGTGAAAACTGTGTAAACAACACGCCACCATCCAAATCTTCGGTGCCATGCCAATGTCCGGTTTTGTAGTAGCGATGATCGCGGTTCCAGTAGCACACCACCTGAACTTGGTAAAGTTCTCCCAGAATGCGGTTTTGGATGAGTGATTTGATCCATTGAGATGGGGGTGAGAAACGATTTTGCATCACACAGAAAATCTGTTTGTTCCGTTTTTCTGCTTTTTCCATCATGGCATCACATTCTTCGGTGGATAGGGCCATGGGTTTTTCAACCACCACATGTCTACCCATGCTAAGCGCTTGAATGGCATGTTGGCTGTGGTAGCCATTGGGTGTGGCGATACAAACAACATCGATGTTCGCGTGATGCATCAACATATCCTCCAAACTTTCGTACAAGGGTATTTCTGGGGATAGGTTTAATTCCTCGCGAATTTTCACATCGGCAACGGCCACGAGTTGGGCGCGTGGGTTGTTGTGTATCATGTGCGCATGTCTCTGCCCGATGTGTCCGGCCCCGATAATGGCAAAATGGATGATATCCCTTGTTTCTGACATGATGAACGGCAAAAATGCACAAGATTTGGGACAAATTGCGGTGGTTCGTAAAAACGCCATGAAAAAGGTTTGGTAATATGGCAAGAAGAGCCAAAATTTGTGGAAGTATGATGAATGAAAAGGTACTGGTGATTGGTTCTTGCGGTCAGTTGGGAACTGAGTTGGTTGAGGCATTGCGCGGCATTTACGGCGATGCCAATGTGGTGGCGAGTGATGTGAAAAAATCCGACAATCCTGTGTTTGAAGGCGGTCCATTTGAAACGTTGGATGTGCTTGATTCGGCGCGGTTATCAGACATCATACAGAAGTACAAACCCACGCAGGTTTATCATCTGGCTGCTTTGCTCAGTGCAACCGCGGAAAAAAATCCAGAATTTGGGTGGAAATTGAACATGGAGGGGTTGTTTCATGTATTGAATGCGGCGCTCGATACGGGGATTATCAAGAAGGTTTATTGGCCCAGCAGTATCGCGGCTTTTGGACCAAATACCGAGTGTTTTGGTACACCCCAATATGGCACCATGGATCCTACCACCATTTACGGTATCAGCAAATTGGCGGGTGAGTTGTATGCGCAATATTATTTCAATCGCTGGGGCATCGATACGCGTTCTTTGCGGTATCCCGGTTTGATTGGATATAAGAGTGCTCCAGGCGGAGGAACCACAGATTATGCGGTGGCAATTTATCACGATGCGTTGCAAACGGGAAAGCACAATTGCTTTTTGGGTGAGGGTACTACTTTGCCCATGTTATACATGCCTGATGCTTTGAAGGCCACGCTGGACATCATGCATGCGCCGGCTGAACAAATCAAGATTCGAACGAGTTACAATTTGGCGGGCATGAGTTTTGCGCCGGAAGAAATCGCAGCATCGATTGCCAAGTTTGTGCCCGGTTTTCAAATTTCCTATGAACCCGATTATCGTCAAGCTATCGCCAACAGCTGGCCAGCGGTCATTGATGATTCACATGCAAGAAACGATTGGGGATGGTCGCCAGATTTTGATTTAGACAAAATGACGGAAGACATGCTCAAAAACTTGCGCTTGCAATACGGTCAAAACGGGTAAACGTCGTAGTTTGATGGACGATTAATCCACGAGGCTTGCGTAGCCCAGGGCTTTGCCAATCATGGCTGTTGTGGTGGCTCTTTCTACCAACACATTGACCAAATCGCCTTTTTTGTAATGTTCACAGGGGAAAATGGTCACTGAATTTTGATCGCTCCTTCCCATCCAATCGAGGTCGCTCTTTTTCGAAGGACCTTCAACCAACACGGTAACGACTTTGCCGATGTAGGATTCGTTTTTGGCTTTGGATTTGGCATTTTGTAGGGCAATGATTTCGCTCAGTCGTCGAGATTTCACGGCTTCTGGCACATCGTCGACCAATTTTTTGGCTGCTGGAGTGCCTGGTCTTTCTGAATACACATACATGTACGAGAATTCAAATTCGGCCCAATCGATCAGACTCAGTGTATCTTGGTGTTCGTCTTCGGTCTCTGAACAAAAGCCCGCGATGATATCGCAACTGATTCCGCAATCCGGGATGATGCTACGAATCATGCGAATTTTATCCATGTACCAATCACGCGAATAGTTTCTCGACATGATATCTAGCACGCGAGTATTTCCACTTTGTGCGGGAAGATGGATGTAATTACACAGGTTTTTGTATTTGGCCATGGTGTACACCACTTTTTCATTGATGTCGCGCGGATGGCTGGTACTGTAGCGGATTCGCATGTGGGGAACGGCTTCTGCACACAGTTGTAGGAGATCTGCGAAGTCCACGGAGGTTTCTTGCTCTTCTTGGGTTAGTTTTTTGAACTCTTTTTTAGGTCCACCACCAAACCACAGGTAAGAGTTTACGTTTTGGCCGAGCAAGGTAATTTCTTTATAGCCGGCAGCGGAGAGGTCGAGAACTTCTTTCACGATACTTTGGGGATCGCGCGAGCGTTCACGTCCGCGGGTAAAGGGCACCACGCAGAAGCTGCACATGTTATCGCACCCCCGCATGATAGAAACAAAAGCGGTTACTCCGTTGGAATTAAGTCGAACAGGGCTAAGGTCACCATAGGTTTCTTCCCTGCTGAGCAGCACATTGATGGCCCTGCCTCCTTCGTCTACCTCTGCAACGAGTTTGGGCAAATCGCGGTAGCTATCAGGTCCGGCAACAACATCCACCAGTTTTTCTTCTTCGAGCAATTTTTCTTTCAGCCGTTCTGCCATACAACCAAGTACACCCACGATGAGTTCTTTGTTGTGTTTTTTATTGCCCCGTAGATGTTTCAATCGTTCGCGGATGCGTTGTTCGGCGTTATCGCGAATGGCGCAGGTATTCAAAAAAATCACATCGGCATCTAACTCATCGGTGGTAGAGGCAAACCCATGTTCACCCATGATGGAGGCGATGATTTCGCTGTCGCTAAAATTCATGGCGCATCCGTAGCTCTCGATATAGAGCTTTCGGGTAGCGGTTGAACTGGGTGGGATTGTGACTTCTGACATAATGGAACTACAAAAATACGGGCTTTTTTGTTTCTTTGCAGTGAATGAGACATTTCAACACCTTGATTTTGCTTGCCTCTGTGGCGATTGTGGGTAGGGTAACGGGGCAGACTGCGGACTCTGACAAAGGACAGTTTTCTGGAAACCTCTTGATGAATTACCAAAAGTATTTGCGCGACGACAGCATCGGGGCAAACACCAAGGTATATAAAGAAAACACGGCGAGTTCGGATGCCTGGTTGTTCATGCAGTACCGGGTGAAGGGGTATTCTTTCATCGTGCGGTATGATGCCTTTAACAATTCGCCTTTGCTGGATCCACAGAGTGCTTACACAGAGCATGGCATTGGATTTTGGCAGGTCTATAAGGCTGTAGACAAATTGGATATCACGATGGGTTCGTTTTATGATCAGTTTGGGACGGGCATATTGTTTCGCAGTTACGAGCAACGTCAGATCGGGATTGATTACGCCATACAGGGAATGCGGCTGAAATATAAAATCAACGATCGTTGGGCAATAAAAGGATTTGCGGGCAACCAAAAAGGGAACATTAATAATCGCTTTGGGTATGCGAAGCAGGTAATCAGTGGGATGAATTTGGAGGGAAATATCCCTTTGGGCGAGTCCAGTAAGTTCGGCGATTTGATTTTGGGCGCTTCGGCGATTAATCGCAGTTTGGACCGTGAAACCATGGACCGTTTGGTGGGAACCATCAATACGTATGATTTGTCTGAGCGGTTTTATCCCAAGTACAACATGTATGGATTCAACGGTTATTTTGGCTATACCAAGGGTAATTTTGGTTGGAATGTGGAGGCGAACATCAAATCGCCCGAGGCGGTTTTGGGGTTCAATAACAAATTCAAATTATCGGGCGGAAATGTATTATACACTTCGTTGAGTTGGGGTAAAGGCGGTTGGAAGTTGGGCAAACAGAAGGCCTCTATTGGATTGAATGTTCAGGCAAGACACGTAGACAATTTTTCATTTAGAACGGCACCCACAGAGAATTTGTTGAATGGCTTGGTGAGTTATTTGCCTTCGATGACCCGACAAAATACCTATCGTTTGTTAAGTCGATACAACGCACCCGGACAAGAGTTGGGTGAGGATGGTATACAGGGCGAGGTGGAATTCAAGCCGCGCAAGGGTACACAGATTTTTTTCAATGCGAGTTATGTGCAAAGTTTGGTGAGTAACGGAAAGTTAAACAGCAGCACGGGTGCCATGGAGGCGGAGAAGTTGTTCAGTGAAAATTATTTGGAAGTGGTGCAGAAGTTGGGTAAGCACGACAAATTGAAGTTGGGCGTTCAGCGCATTCACTACAACCAAACGCGGTATGAAAACGAGCCTGAATACGTGCCTGTGAAGACCATCACACCGTTTGGAGAGTGGTTACACACGATGGAAAAGGGCAAAAGTTTGCGGGTAGAATGGCAGTATTTGAGCACAAAAAACGACCAAGGATCTTTTGCCAACTTAATGGTAGAATATTGGGCCACCAAGCAATTGAGCATTGCGGTGGGCGACATGGTCAATGTAGATCCGCATCGCTATGAGCGGATGATTATTGCCAACAAAGTGTTGCATTACCCCACCGTTTTTGTGGGTTACACCGAGAAAAATACGGTGTTTACGTTGGCTTACCTAAAGCAACAGCAAGGGGTAAACTGCTCGGGAGGTATTTGTAGAGAGGAGCCCGCTTTTAGTGGAATCCGCTTCACTGTAAGTAGCAATTTCTAGGATTTTTTGGGCGTTATAAGTCCCACACGCGGGTGCGTTTTTCTTGGCTGTAGTTTTTGATATTCATCCAAAAAGCGGCAACCAAATAAATGATGATGGGCGATCCCAGGGTGAAAAAACTGGCATAAACGAACGACATCCGAACACTTTTCACTGAGATACCCATCCATTCCCCAAGTTGGCTACAGACGCCGAACAGGGATTTTTCCAATGTGTATTTAATGAATTTCATGTTGAATCAAATATAGTAACGAACAGCGAAATGATGAAATTGTTTATGGCAAATGGCTGTAAAACTCTTTTAAATAATGTGTTGCGGTTTCTGTGAGCTTTCCTTCAGGTGTGTAATGGATGATGGTTTCACTCAGCGCAGGAATTGATTCTGAAGGAATTTCGGGATTGTATTGTGCTTCGATCACGACCAAATGCGGTTTTTTTTGGCTGTGTGCTTTGATGAAAGTGGTTTTGAGTAGTTGAAAATGGTTGTTATTCAAGGTAAGCCTTGTGTGCGGTAGGTCATCGCATGGATAGAGTAAAAAAAGTTTGCCCTGGTTACACAAAATTCTTGTGCAGGCGGCTACCAAATTGGATAGGTTTAGGGTATTGGAATGTCTGGCGAGTCTGCGCGTTTCATCTTCCGAAGGCCATTGATTTTCAAAAAAGGGCGGGTTGCAAACGATGCTGTGGTATGGTTGATTTGGGGAATGGGTGAGGATGTCGGACAGTTCAAATTGAATGAGATCTGCGAATGGGTTTACCGATTGGTTTTCAAGGGCTTGGGCGATGGACTCTTGATGAATATCGATGCCGGTGAAGGTGGCTGCAGGGTGTTTTTGTGCGAGCATAAAGCATAGCAGTCCAGTACCAGTTCCAATGTCGAGGACGCGGTGTTCATGGTTTTCGTTTGAAGTCAGATCAACCACCGCTCCAAATAGGCAGGCATCGGAGGTAACGGGCAGTGCTACCTGATTGTGGGCAATGGTGAATTGCTTCATCACAAACGGTTTGCGCACTTTGCCTTTCATGGAGTGGGGAAAATTTCAGCGATGTTTACGTTTGCTGGGGCATCGAAATAGGTCCATTTTTGATGGGTAAGGGCCATCACACTGCCACAATAATTGAGTGAAAGTTGAAGGTCGTGGCTGCTGTAAACAATGATTTTGGACTCGGTTTGGGCCAATTCTTTCAATAGTTCAAGAAAGGAGATGCGTGAGGGATAATCCAAAAAGGCCAAGGGTTCATCGAGCAGGATTACGGCACTGTCTTGGGCCAGGCAGCGGGCGAGCATCACTTTTTGTTTTACCCCATCGCTCAGTGAGCCAAAGGGCGTTTCTGTTAGGTGGGCGATGTCTGTTTTGGTTGTGGCGGATTCAACGGCGTGTTGGTCAGCTTGGCTGGGGTTGTTCCATCCCGACAAGAACCTTTGTCGGCCCGAAATCACCACATCGAACACCGATAGTTGATCAATGCTGGGTGGGGTAGCCAGCAGGATACTGGTGAGGGAGGCTCGTTTTTCTGCTGTGGTTTTGTGGATGTTGACATCGTTCACGAATACAGCGCCATGGGTTGGGCTTTGGAGTCCACACAGAGTTTTGAGCATCACTGATTTTCCGATGCCATTGGGTCCGATCAGCAGAACCAAGCTACCTGGGGATATTTGCAAATCCACATTTTCGTGGAGTGCTTGTGTCTTTTTCGGAAAGCCGGTGGATAGGTTCTGAAGGCGGAGCATGATTTACTGCTACAAAAATGCGAATTTCGGGGGGTGAATTTACAGTTAGTTGCTGCTACAGAGGAGAATATTTCCTCGATTCAGGCTTTGGCCGAGGTGATTTGGAACGATCATTATCCGGAAATCATTGGTCAGGAGCATGTCGATTACATGTTGAATCGCTTCTATTCGCGGGGTGCGATGGTTGAGCAAATGCGTGGTGGACAGCAATTTTATCAAGTTTTTTTGGATGGGTTGCCTGTTGGATTTGCGGCGGTAGAGAAACGGGGGGAGGGGTCTTATTTTCTCAACAAGCTATACATTGGTACGGGGGTTCAGCGCGGGGGTATTGGGCGTGGTGTTTGGGGTTTGTTGTTGGATTTATTGCCAGACTTGCGGGAGATGCGGTTGCAGGTAAACCGACAAAATTACAAGGCCATTAATTTCTATTTCAGGGTGGGATTTGTGATTGAGCGGGTGGCGGATTTTGACATTGGGGATGGGTATTTCATGAATGACTTTGTGATGTTGTATCAACGAAAATAGGTCTGGGATTTTCCGCGGGTTTTGTTAGGGGGATTGGGGTGAGTTGGCCTACCTTTGCGGGGTGTTAGCGCTGAACGATTTTTCCTTTGAATTTGCAGGTAAGTACTTGTATAAAAGCGCTTCTTGGCACATCAAGCCCAACGAAAAAATTGGCTTGGTGGGGTTAAACGGAACGGGAAAATCTACATTGCTGCGATTGATTTCTGGGGACTACGAATTGCGCGAAGGCACATTGTCTAAGCCGTCTGATTTGCGCATTGGATTTTTGAATCAGGATTTGTTGAGTATGGACATTGCCGACTGTGTTCGCGATGTGGTGTTGAGTGGCAGAGACGACTTGGTGTATTTGGAAAATGAAATCAATCGATTGATTGAAAAAATTGAGGTGGAATACGATGATGTTACGATGCAGCGACTGGCGGATGCCCAGGAGCGTTTTGGGGCATTGGGCGGGTATGAGTGGCATGCTGAGGGCGACAAAATATTGGAAGGACTGGGTTTTCCCACCAGCAGTTTAACGCGTTCATTGAGGGAATTTTCGGGGGGATGGCGAATGCGGGCGATGTTGGGAAAATTGTTGCTACAAGCGCCTGATTTGTTGTTGTTGGATGAGCCAACCAACCACTTGGATTTGCCCACGATTCAGTGGTTGGAAGATTATCTATCGAACTACGAGGGTACTTATGTTATTGTGTCTCACGATCCTTATTTTTTGGATCGGACAGTAAACCGGATCGCGGAAGTATCGCATCAACAAGTATTCCATTACAAGGGCAATTACAACGAGTTTTTGGAGCAGAAAGAGGAGCGCGATGCGTTGATGATGCGCAAATATGAAAACCAGCAGGACTTTATTCGGCAACAAATGAAGTTCATTTCTCGATTCAGGGCCAAGGCCAGCAAGGCCACTGCGGTTCAGAGTCGGGTAAAGATGTTGGACAAAATTGAGAAAATTGAGGTAAGGCAGGACGAGAAACGCGATTTTGATATTCGATTCAACATCCGGGTCACTCCAGGAAAGGTCATTGCTGATTTGAAATCGGTGACCAAATCCTACGATGAATTGGAAATTTTAAAAACCTCGAACGGACAAATTTTGCGGGGCGATAAAATTGCATTGGTTGGGGCGAATGGCAAGGGAAAATCGACATTGTTGCGCATGGTTCACGGTTCTGAGCCTTGCGGGGGAGAAATCGAATTGGGATGGAATGTGGAAGCCGCCTTTTTTGCACAGCATCAGTTGGAGGCATTGAACTTAAAAAATGATTTGTTGAGTGAGTTGGCCACCGTGAGTGCCGATTATACGGACTGGGAGCTAAGAACGATATTGGGTTGTTTTTTGTTTACCGGGGATGAGGTTTTCAAGAAGGTAAAGGTTTTGAGTGGGGGAGAAAAATCGCGGTTGGCTTTGGCGAAGACGTTGATTACGCAGTCGAACTTCTTGTTGTTGGACGAACCCACGAACCACTTGGACATGTTCAGTACATCTGTGTTGGCTGAATCCTTGATTGATTACGCGGGGAGTTGCTTGTTTGTATCGCATGATCGCACGTTCATTAGTAAGGTGGCCAATAAAATTTGGTGGATTGAAGACGGCATTTTGCACGAATACCCAGGTACTTACGAGGAATACAACGAGTGGATGAGTACCCGGAAAGTGGAGGATACGAAGTTGGCGAAATTGGATGATGGCAAGAAAAAAAACCCGGTAAATCCTGAACCCAAGGTGGTGACGAGCGCGGAGACGCCGAAATCGTACAGCAAGAACGAAATCAAAAAAGTGGAGGACGCCATGAATGCAAAGGAAGCGGAGATGCTGTCGTTGGCGGAGGAAAAAACGGCCTTGGAAATTCAGCTGCATGCCCCGGAGGTAGCGAGTGATTTTAACCAAGTAGCCAGAATTACTGAGCAATACGAATCTGTGAATGCGGCCCATGCTTTGGCGAAGGAAGCGTATGAGCAGCTTTTCGAAGAGTGGATGCTCATGCAAGAATCTTGATATTGGCCTCTAATTTGCTAAGTTTGTTTCAATGAGTAAAAAACACTGCTTTTTGGGCTTGTTCATGTTGTTGGGGTTGCTGCCTGCAATGGCGACTTCTGATAGCACATTGAGGTATGCCAATGCCATATATGAATCGGACATTCGAGCGGTGCGATTGTATCAGAAAAGCAGTGGTTTTCCTTTTCCCATTCTTACTTTGGGGGTTGGCGAATCGTTGGTTTTGGAGTTTGATCAAATTCGCAGTGAGCGCGATTTTTATCAATACACGCTGATTCATTGCGATGCGCACTGGAATCCTTCTGCTTTATCGCGCACACAGACCTTGGATGGTATGGGGTACGACAATGTAGAAAATGCCAATTTTAGCAACGGAACGTTGATGCAGTATACGCATTACGCGACTGAGGTTCCGGGGGAGCAAACCAAGCCAAAATTGTCGGGTAACTATTTGTTGCTGGTGTACCGGAATTTCAATGAGGCGGATATCGTGTTATCGCGACGCATGATGATACTTCAGAGTCAAGGCGCAGTAAATATTCAATTATCGCAGAGCAAACAGGTGGAGTTACGCAGTACCCATCAGCAGGTGAATCTTTCTTTCATTAAAAATGATGCTTATTTCATGCCCAATGCGATGCAGGATGTGAAGGCAGTGATTTTGCGCAATGGGGAGTGGATGTTTGGCATCGATGATTTGAAGCCGATGTTCATCGTAGGCAATGAGTTGCAGTATAACCATCAGTTGGGCAATCAAATGGATGGGATGAATCAATACCGGTTTTTTGATATTCGGAGTTTTCGCAGTTCTACGGCCGGTGTAAAGCAGCGGTTGAATAT
Source organism: Bacteroidota bacterium (assembly GCA_016868785.1). Classification (GTDB taxonomy): domain Bacteria; phylum Bacteroidota; class Bacteroidia; order NS11-12g; family UBA955; genus UBA955. Next base: position 32,252 of record VGFS01000011.1, on the reverse strand, counting down.
CGCCAACCAGAAACACGTGATTTTGGTGAATGAAAAGTCGCGCCGTTTTGAACGCTATTACAATTGGGCGGATTACAATGGTCGGGTTTTTTATGACAGCAAGGACTTGCCCATGCCATCGGGAATGGCTTTTGAGAGTGATTATTGTTTTGTGCATTTTTCTGTTCAGGCGGAGTCTGAGCTGAAGGAGCCGGTGTATGTTTATGGGGAGTTGAGCGATTGGCGCATGTTGGAATCGCATCGAATGTATTACAATCCAGATTCACGGGCCTATGAGGCGGTGATACCTTTGAAGCAGGGCTATTACAACTATGTAATTGGTGTAAGAAACCCCGAGACCAATTTGTTGGATTTTGCACCGTTTGAAGGACAGCACAGCGAGACGGAAAACAACTACATGGTTTTGATTTACCACAAGAATCCAGCGATGGGGTTTGATGAATTGGTGGGTTATGGCTTGAAAAACACCACCTCGCTGAAGTGAGGATTTAATGTCCGCTTGTCGCTTTTAACATCTCTGGACGGATAAGTGCTTTCCAAGCTTTTTGGTTTGGAATTCGGTAGAGGAAAAGTCCATGATAGGTATGTCCACCCCTATCCATTTTGAGTTTCTGTTGCCAAGGGGATTGCGGGATTTTCAGGGAATCGAGGGGGGTTAAAAAGGGCAATTGGTTGGGGGTTACGCGTGACAGGAAATATCTGGGGATGCTGGGATTGAATGCAAAATGTTGGGGATAGAATTCGAAGCCGAATCGCCAGTTTTTGGGGTTGGGTGATTGGGCGAGCCAGTAATTGGCGATGGGTTCGCCAAGTATGTCGCCTGCGGGGACGTTGTTGAGGTTTTTATTGAGGAATTCAATGGCGGTATCTGGATTTCTTTGTTTGCGTTGAAATAGGGCTGCGGAATGTCTGATGGCGTAGGGGAAAATCAAGACGAACACAAAGCAAAGGGTTGCTGCCCTGCGGATTGTTTGGTTTTGGGTCCAAGTTTGTTTGCGAAGCCAACTGGAAATTTTCTGAGTCTTCCAGGGAAATCCCAGGCATACGATGGCATCGGCAAGGGTTAAGATTCCCAAGAAATGTTGAACAGGGTAATATCGGTGTTGCGGTGTGATGGCCAGCATCATGGGCAGCGATAGCGACAGGTAAAGTACGGGTATCCAGGCTTTTACCAGGGCTGTTTGGGTGGTTTGAAAGGAACTTCGGTAAAAGTATAGCAGTTGAATAGCCCCCAAAAAATACAGCAAATGAAGGAAGGGGGTGTAGGGTTGTTCCAGGGAATATGGGTAGAATCGGCCCCAGAAAAATGCGTATAAATTGTCAATCACGGAGTGGCTGCTGTGATCTGCCGCTTGCATGAATAGTTGAGTTTTGAGTTGATGCAGATCCGGCCGCACAGTGATCAAAAATAGGAACCAGGGCAAAGCAAAGAGGATCAGTAGTGGTAAGGTGGTATGAAGTAGTTTCTTTTTGGGTGAGGCCATAAAACAAAGAAAAAGTACAGTTGCCACCAATGGCCAGGTGTAGAGGTGGGCGAGTGCTAGGCCGCTGAGTATTGCGCCGATGAGGCTGGCGTTTAATGGGGATGGTTTTTTAAAAAATTGGGATAGCAAAGGCATTAGGCATGCAAGCAGCAGTAGAATGGGGGTTTCTACGCGCAAGCTGCGGGCAATTTCACCGGTGGATTTATCGAACAGAAACAACGCTGTGAGGATGAATGCCCAAAAAATCGATTTTTCTTGGTTTTTGAGTAGGGAAAGCAAGCATCGATACAACAAAAAGGCGGTTAGAAGGTGAGCCACTAAGAATGGCAATCGAGTGATCCAGATGGATTTGCCGAAGAATAGCCACAGGCAATGCCAGGCTTCAATGAGCGGGGGATAGCTAAGGAATTTGGTTTCTGCTCCCGGGTTTGGCCACAGGGGCGAGCAGAAGATGCCGGTGTTGTGCCATACCAAAGCGGGGTCTAGGTTTTGAACTTCATCGTTCCAAGCGATAGGGAGTCGGTCCAAGTTGAGAAGTCCCAGCACGGCCATGATTCCCAGCAGCCAGAAGATGGCATTGGAGGCAATGGATGGTGAGTTTTTGGTGTTGCCGGGATAACTCACGGATTGATTTTGTTGGGGTTGGGTGTTATTCGAAACGAATCAAGACGAAGTTTTTGTCTACGGCCTGACCTTTTGAAACGTGGATGGATGCGATGGTGCCGGCGGTGGGTGATTTGATGGCATTTTCCATTTTCATGGCTTCCAGCACGAGAATTTTTTCTCCCATTTCTACGGTTTGTCCGACCGAAACCAACACATCCAGCACCAATCCTGGCATGGGGGCTTTGACCTCGGCAATTTTGGGAACCAAGGCGTTTTCAAGTCCCATCGATTTAAGCAATTCATCCATGGGTTCGGTGATTTTGGCCGTATATTTTTGGTTGTTGTATAGGAGGGTCACCGTTTTAGCGCTGCGATCTACACCGATGCAACGCACTTGGATGGTTTGATTGGTGGTTTGTAACAGGATGGTTTGATTGCCTTGGGGAAACAGGGTTAGGGGCGGGTGGTTTTTGATGGCCCATTCACTGTTTTCTTTGGTGAATTCAATGGTATGATTTTGAATTTGTACCTTCATGTTTATACGTTTCGATCGATCACAAAATTGACCAGGTGTTGCAGGGTTTGTTTGTGTTCTTTGTTGGCGGGGATGGATTCCAGAATTTCAAAGGCACGGTCGCGGAATTCGTTCATTTTGATGCGCGCGTAGGAAATGCCGCCGTGCACAGTGATGAACTCGACTACCTCAGCAATTTTCTGTTTTTCATTCATATCGCTGCGCATCAATTTTTTGATTTTCTTGACATCGCTTGGCGATGCTTTGGAGAAGGCATATATGATGGGCAGGGTGAGTTTTTTCTCTTTGATGTCAAGACCGGCAGGTTTCCCCGATTTGTTGTCACCAAAATCGAATAGATCGTCGCGAATTTGGAACGCAAGTCCGATGGTTTCACCGAACTGTCGCATTTTCTTTTGGATTTCTGTGTCTTGTGTGGTGGAGGCGGCACCGATTTCGCAGCAGGAGGCAATGAGGGAAGCGGTTTTCTGTTTGATGATTTGAAAATACACTTCTTCGGTGGCGTTCATGAAACGGGCTCTTTCGAGCTGCAACAACTCGCCTTCACTCATGTCGCGCACGGCATTTGAAACGATTTCAAGCATGTCGAAATCGCGGTGTTCCACGGCGAGTAAAAGGCCTCGAGATAAGAGGTAATCGCCCACCAAAACGGCAATTTTGTTTTTCCAGAGGGCGTTAATGGAAAAGAAACCTCGGCGTTGGAAGCTGTCGTCGACCACGTCATCGTGCACCAGTGTGGCCGTGTGGAGGAGTTCAACCAAGGAGGCCCCTCGATAGGTTCTGATGTTAACATCCCCAAACAATTTGGCGGCATACATCACAAAGAGGGGTCGAATTTGTTTCCCTTTTCGTTTCACGATGTAGGTCATGATGGTATCGAGCAGGGGCACACGCGTTTTCATGTTCTGTTTGAACATGACTTCAAAGGCGGTGAGTTCCTTTTCTATGGGTTTTTTGATGGCGTCTAGGGATAGACTCATGACTTGATGCGAAGGTAATATTTTAATTGGGTGTATTAAAAATTTGGTGGTAATTTGCTGATATGATACAACGATTGGCTTGGGCTATGGCGATTTTAACATTGGGCGGGTGTGGTATGTTGGGTCGCGGTAAAAAGGACATGAACAATAAGCAGGAAATACATTCACAAGGTAGAGGGATTGTGGTAGACATTGTTGACAATGTAAACAGTGAGTTATGGCGGTTACATCCCGCTTTGCATTATTTGAAAAGCGAGGTAGGCGGTATGGCGGTGGCTCAGGGTTTATACCAAGGCGGTGATAGCGCGTTAAGGGCGGATGCAGCGGCGTTTTGGCAGGAGATTGAGGGCGAATACATGAGTTATGAGCCCAATGCTGCTGTAATCAAGGGATTGGATTCGGTTTTGCGCACAAGGGCCGAGGCCATGGCGGGTAGACCTTCACGAATTGATGTGTTGATGATTGGCGGGAATTGGTGTTCGGATACGCGGATGGGTTTGCCGCGGTTGTGTAAGGCATTGGATGTGTTGATGGCGAGCACCGACGGCAATGTGGTGAGGAACCGCGAGGAGTTGGAATATGCTGGGGTATTGATTCGATTGGACTACCGTAGGGTGAACCGAGACAAAAAGCTCATTGATGGGGTATTGGCAGGAGATATTTTCTTTGGTCAGAAATCTATAACAATAGGGCGTGTACCCGAGGTTTGTGTGGCGCATAAATGGCCGGTTGCGGGTGTGGTGGGAGGCAATCCTTCGGTGGATTTTGCTACGGAGTCGCGTTATGCGGGCAGCATTGTTGAGATGCCCCAGGTGAGTTGGGAGGCCGATTTGTTGGCGCTATTGGCTAAGTCGTAAGTGATTTTGTCTTACTGGGGGCGTTGATCGATTTATTGAAAAATCAAAGGCACTTTGTCTTTGCTTATGGCTTGCGCTTGCCACAGCTTGCAAAAATGGTTGATGGTTGGGGTGGTGTTTTGGCGGAATTTTTTGGCTTTAGCGATGAGGGTGGCACTCAGGGCGATAAAGGTAATCAGGAGCAACCAAGCGGCCATTGTTTGGGGATAGAATGCTTTGTACAGTATGAGGTGGTTGGCCAGGAAGGAGAAACAGGCAAGAATGAGAAGGGCGAATAGGAGGAAGATGCGACGGTGTTGCCAGGCACCGAATTGTAATAGGATATAAATTTCATTGTCTGAACCGCGAATCTCACCATTACAGAAATTGACCAACGGTTTGTTTTGGGTAATTGTTTCGAGGGTAAAATCTTGGTCTGAAACCTCCCCAAAAAAAGAAATTTGTTGATCGTCTGACTTTTTAAAATCGGCATCTGACAGAAAGGTTTCTTTGATCAAATTTTGGGAAACTTGTTGTCTATTGAGCGATGTTTTAAGAAATTGGGTTTTGAAGGGATAGAGTATCATGGTGCGATGGGCCTTGAAGTTGGGGCTTTTTCAGTGCAAAGAAACATCATTTTACAAGGAAGCGGGTGGGTTGGCGATTTTGGTGAACATATTTTGTTTTGTTTCACGAACGTCCAAAAAAATCGAAAATGTAATCAACATATAATCAATCAAATACGCGAAAACCCCTGCTGTTGTTGGGCTCGCGTTTTTTCAACATGGTAAACCCCAATTTTTCAAGGGTTTTGGCGATTTATGTGGAAAACATGATTAGATAGGATGGTAGTTGGAAAATAGTTTTGCTAACCACAAAATACTTTTTTATTGTAAAAAACTACCAAGCCCAATAAAATAGCCATGAGCCAGCAGACAGTAAACACAAAGGGACTGAATTTCTCCCGCATGAACACCGCCGATGGTGTATCTCCTTACGATCAATTCAACTACGATTACCGCACTTCGGTGATTAAAAAACCGGATGGCAGCATCGTGTTTGAAATGAAGAACGTAGAAGTTCCTGAAGGATGGAGTCAGGTGGCTACAGATATTTTGGCTCAGAAGTATTTCCGCAAGGCGGGTGTACCTCAGGCTGATGGCAGTTTGGGCAGCGAGACTACCGTTAAACAGGTGGCCCATCGTTTGGCCGACTGTTGGAAGACATGGGGTGAAAAACATGGGTATTTTGAATCGGCTGCAGATGCTCAAGTTTTTTATGATGAATTGGTGTATTCGTTGTTGAATCAGGAATCGGCGCCTAATTCACCACAATGGTTTAATACGGGTTTGCACAACAGCTATGCCATTACCGGCAAGCCACAGGGACACTACTATGTAGATCCTGATACAGAAAAATTGATGAAGAGCACCTCTGCTTATGAGCGTCCTCAGCCCCATGCTTGTTTCATTTTGTCGGTGGACGACGATTTGGTAAACGAGGGTGGTATCATGGATTTGTGGGTGCGTGAGGCACGTATTTTCAAATACGGATCAGGGGTTGGAACCAACTTTAGCAAAATCCGTGGTGCGGGTGAGAAGTTGAGTGGTGGTGGAACCAGCTCGGGTTTGATGAGTTTCTTGCGCATTGGCGACCGTTCAGCGGGTGCGATCAAGAGTGGTGGAACTACCCGTCGCGCAGCCAAAATGGTTTGTTTGGATTTGGATCACCCCGATGCGATGGAATTCATTCAGTGGAAGAGCACTGAGGAGCGCAAGGTAGCGGCCTTGATTGCGGCTGGATATTCTAACGATTACGAGGGTGAGGCATACAATACGGTAAGCGGACAAAACAGCAACAACTCTGTGCGTATCCCCAACAAATTCTTCCACAAATTGGAAAAAGGCGAGGATTGGGAATTCGTTGCTCGTTCTACCGGCGAGGTAATGAACACCAAGCCAGCCCAAGAAGTTTGGGATGCCATTGGCGATGCGGCATGGGCTTGTGCTGACCCAGGGGTACAGTACGACGATACCATCAACGAGTGGCACACTTGTCCAGAGGGCGGAAGAATCAACGCTTCTAACCCTTGTTCAGAATACATGTTCTTAGACAATACGGCTTGTAACTTGGCTTCATTGAACTTGCGTAAGTTCTTCGACGAAGGAACCAAGACGTTTGACATGGAGAAGTTCGAGTACAGCGCACGTTTGTGGACCACTGTATTGGAAATCTCTGTTTTGATGGCGCAATTCCCTTCGAAAGAGGTAGCTCAGTTGAGCTATGACTATCGCACATTGGGCTTGGGTTATGCCAACTTGGGATCTGTATTGATGAGTGCGGGTATTCCTTACGATTCTGCAGAGGCCACAGCCATTTGCGGAGCGGTTACTGCGATTTTGACGGGTACTGCTTACGCAACATCTGCAGAGATGGCCGCGGTAAAAGGTCCATTCCGCATGTACGAAAAGAATAAGAAGCACATGTTGCGCGTAATCCGCAACCACAGATACGCAGCTTATAACACGCCGTTGGCTTTTGAAGGATTGGGTATCAAGCCCGTTTGTTTGGACGAAAAGCATTGCCCTGACTACTTGTTGAAGTCGGCCTGCAACGCTTGGGACAAAGCGGTTCAGTGGGGAGAGAGGTATGGTTTCCGCAACGCGCAGTCAACCGTTATCGCTCCTACAGGAACCATTGGTTTGTTGATGGATTGTGATACTACGGGTATCGAGCCTGACTTTGCTTTGGTAAAATACAAGAAGTTGAGTGGTGGTGGATACTTCAAGATTGTAAACCAAACTGTGCCAGTGGCATTGAAGCATTTGGGTTACGATGCACAGCAGACACAAGACATCGTGAATTATGCAAAAGGTCACCAGACTTTCAAGGGTGCACCGCACATCAACCACGAGAGTTTGACTGCGTTGGGCTTCAACGAGGCTGATTTGGCCAAGTTGGAATCTGAAGCGCCATTGGCATTCGAAATTGGGTTTGTATTCAACCAATATTCATTGGGCGAAGACACTTTGAAGCGTTTGGGTTTTGAGCCAGCGCAATACAACAATCCTCGCTTCAACATGTTGCAGGCTTTGGGCTTCAGCAGGGAGCAAATTGCAGAGTGTAACGATTTTGTTACAGGTACCATGACGATTGAAGGCGCACCTCATTTGAAAGAAGAGCACTATGCGGTGTTTGACTGTGCCAACAAGTGTGGTAACAAAGGGGTTCGCTACATTCACGCCAACGCACACATTCGCATGATGGCTGCGGCTCAGCCGTTCATTTCTGGTGCAATTAGTAAGACCATCAATCTGCCCAATGAGGCTACGGTTGAAGAAATCAAAGAGTGCTACCAATTGAGTTGGACTTTGGGATTGAAGGCAAACGCTTTGTACCGCGACGGTTGCAAATTGAGTCAACCTTTGAGCAACAAGTCTGAAACCGCTGAAGACAGCAAGGAAGAAACGGCTTCTGCCAAGACAGATAGTGCGGCAGCACCAAAGATGGCCAGTGTTGGTGAATTGACACCCGAAATGGTGTTGGAAGCAGCTAAGCGCATTTTGAGTGAGAGTCCTGACACCAAGTTCAAGCGTCAGTTGTCGAACATCGTTGAGAAAAAACGTTTGCCAAACCGCAGAAATGGATTTACCCAGAAGGGTCGTGTTGGCGGACAAACGATCTTCGTACGCACGGGTGAATACGATGACGGAACATTGGGAGAGATTTTCATTGATATGCACAAGGAGGGCGCTAGCTTCCGCAGTTTGATGAACTGTTTCTCTATTGCGGTATCGGTTGGTTTGCAGTACGGTGTGCCTTTGGAGGAGTTCGTTGACAAGTTTGCGTTCACTCGTTTTGAGCCAAGCGGTATGGTTGAGGGGCATCCAAATGTGAAGAATGCGACGTCTATTGTTGACTATATCTTCAGATTGTTGGGCTTTGAATATTTGCGCAGGGAGGATTTGGTACAGGTAAAACCCAGTGATTTGCGTGCACCTGAGGCGGTTGAGGCCCCTGTAGTGAGCGAATTCCGTCCGGCTTTCAACCCTGAGCCAGCACCTGCGGTTGCAGCAGTGCCTGCGGCTTTGAGCGGTGAGCCATTGCCAAGCAAGTTTGACATGCAGGACCACATGCGTGAGATCCAGAGCGATGCACCGGCGTGTAACGTTTGCGGACACATCACGGTTCGCAGTGGTACATGTTACAAGTGCTTGAACTGTGGAAACAGTTTGGGTTGTAGTTAAGAAGAACACGAACACTGCGGGATGAAGATTGTTCTGCAGGGTGAAATTTAGGGGTCCCCCCGGCGGCGCAGCCGCCGGGGGGATTTTCGTTTAAAATTTTCCCAATCCCCCACCCCAAAACAAATTAACTTTGCAATCATTACTATGGCATTTGAAAAAGTAAAACGCAGCGACAATTACAGTGAGTGGTATAACAACCTGGTCAAAAATGCAGACCTGGCCGAACACAGTGCCGTTAAAGGTTGTATGGTCATCAAACCCTATGGCTATGCCATCTGGGAAAAGATGCAAAGACAGCTCGATGACATGTTCAAAGAAACGGGACACGTGAATGCGTATTTTCCGCTGTTTGTACCGAAAAGCCTTTTCGAAAAAGAAGAAAAAAATGCCGAAGGATTCGCCAAGGAATGTGCGGTGGTTACCCACTATCGCCTGAAAGCCAATCCCGATAAGCCCGGACAGTTGATGGCCGATCCCGACTCAAAATTGGAGGAAGAACTCGTTGTACGTCCAACCTCAGAAGCGATCATTTGGAACACTTATAAAAATTGGATTCAGAGCTATCGCGACCTACCCATCCTGATTAATCAATGGGCCAATGTGGTCCGATGGGAAATGCGCACGCGTTTATTCTTGCGCACTGCTGAGTTTTTGTGGCAAGAGGGACATACAGCGCATGCCAGCAAGGAAGAGGCGTTGGTAGAAACCAAGAAAATGTTGGATGTGTATGCTGAATTCGCGGAGAATTTCATGGCTGTGCCAGTAATTAAAGGGGTTAAAACCGAAAACGAACGTTTTGCGGGCGCGGATGATACCTATTGCATCGAAGGGATGATGCAGGATGGAAAAGCGCTTCAGATGGGTACCAGTCACTTTTTGGGACAGAATTTCGCCAAGGCATTTGATGTGAAATTTCAGAGTAAAGAGGGCAAGTTGGAGCATGTGTGGGCCACCAGTTGGGGGGTATCTACACGATTGATGGGTGCATTGATCATGGCGCACAGCGATGATGAAGGGTTGGTATTGCCACCGAAATTGGCACCCATTCATGTGGTGATTGTGCCTGTATATCGCAGCGATGAGGATTTGGAAAAAATCAAACAGGCCATGAAGCCTTTGTCGGCCCAATTGAAGCAAGCCGGATTAACGGTAAAATTCGACGACCGCGATACCTACAAGCCCGGTTTCAAATTCGCCGAGTGGGAATTGAAGGGGGTGCCTGTACGTTTGGCGGTGGGGATGCGCGATTTAGAATCACAAAGTGTGGAAGTGTCGCGCAGGGATACCAAAGAGAAATTTGTGGTGCCCATGAGTGATTTGCAGGCGAGAATTTTGACCTTGATGGATGAAATTCAAACGAATTTGTTTGATCGGGCGGCCCAATATCGTGCTGAAAAGATGCATGTTGTGAACACTTGGGATGAGTTTTTAGTAGCAATCAATGAGAAAGAGGGTTTTGCCTTTGCCCATTGGGATGGCAGCGGTGAAACAGAGGAGAAAATCAAGGAATTGACCAAGGCCACCATACGTTGTATACCGATGGACCAAGCGTCTGAGACAGGGGTATGTATCTTAACGGGAAAGCCGAGTCAAGGTCGGGTAGTTTTCGCCAAAGCGTATTAATTTTTCTCTCTCGCGGAGAGGATGGCTTGGGTGAATATCGCCCCAAGAATGATGCAAGCGCCTAGGTAGAAGTATAGGTTAAGGTCTTTATTTTCTTTGAAGATAAGGGCGCCCAAAACGATGCCATAGATGGGCTCGAGGTTTACAGTAAGGTTTGCGGTGAAGGCTGAAAGTTGCTTGAGGGCGTATGTGCCAAGATAAAAGGTAAGGTTGGTGCAGAGCATGGCGAGGAGGCCAATCCAAACAAAATCCCACGGACCGCTTTGCAGGTTTTCAAGGGTGAGAACTGATGGGTTGATGCTGGGCAGCGGGTGGTAATCTGCAGTTGGTAATAGGGCGATGATGAGGCTAAGGAAGACAGCACCCGAGATCATTTCGATGGTAGAAATGGCCAAAGTGGGTGCAGAATGGATGTATTTTTTATTGAGTGTTGTAAAGGTGGCAGCCAGGGCTGCGCTGAGAATGCCGGTGATTATGGCCCAGCCATAAGAAATGTTGTTGTCGATGGTGGGTTGCGGCGGCAGGGAGAAATAGATGAACCCAATACCGAGCATGACGATGAGTCCCATGAGGATATCTCTTTGGGAAAAGGGTTTTCTGAAGATGGTGGGTTCAATGATGGCTGCGAAAAACGAGGCGGACCCCAGGCAGGCAAGTGTGATAGAAACAGAGTTACCGAGTTTGATGGATCCGTAAAAGGTTATCCAGTGTGCGCAAACGATTAAACCGATTCCGGCGAAGGAGAGGATGGTTTTTGGGGTAAGTGATTTGAGTTGTTTCCAAACGCTGGGCAGCAGCAAATAGATAGCGGCAGTAATCGACATACGATGCAATACCAGGGAGAGGGATCCGTAGGAAATGAACTTGCCGAGGATCGCGGTGAAACCCCACAGGAAGACGGCGCTGTGCAGCGCGATAAAGGCTTTGGTTCGGGGGGTGGTGGAATTTTGCATACCCTTTTAAAAAATCAAGGCCGCTGATTAAAGCGGCCAGGATGTTGGTATATAAAAGCGCGTAACAGTTGGCGTTATCGGAATAACCGATAACACTACAAATATATCAAATTGGCTTTAGATTGCAAAAAAATCTAGTTGAATTTTCCCTTGTAGCGATCTTTGATTTCGTTCACAATGGTTTTCAATTCTTGCTCTTTGTCTTTGTTCATTACAAGGAGTACTTCATCCGATTCAACGATGATGATGTTGTCGATGCCATTGACTACGATGAGCTTTTGGGTATTGTTAAATACCAAGCTTTCTGTGGTGTTGTAGACATGCACATTTTTGCCCACGATGGCATTGTTTTTATCGTTGCGGTCAGAAACATCCCACAAGCTTTTCCAGGTGCCAAGGTCGTTCCAGCCAAAATTGGCGGGCATGACATAGACTTCGCTTTCTTTTTCTAACACGCCATAGTCTATGCTGATACTTGGGGTGAGCGAATAGGCTTGTTCCAATTGTTCTTTATAGCGGTTGCCCAGGGTATCTACATCGGCGAAAATCTGGTGGATTTCGGGGATGTGTTTTTCGATACTGTTGTTGATGGCTTTCATGCTCCAAACGAAGATGCCTGCATTCCAAAGGAATTCGCCACTTTCAAGGAAGCTTTTGGCGATGTCTTCGTTGGGTTTTTCGGTGAATGTTTTTACGCGGTGCAGTCCACTGCCATCGAGTTCTGGGTTAAATTGGATGTAACCGTATCCGGTATCGGGGCGGGTGGGTTTGATGCCTAATGTTACCAGTGCTTCGTGTTGACCGGCAAAGTTCATGGCCTGTTGCGCGGTTTCGATGAAGGCCATTTCATTGCTAATTAGGTGGTCACTTGGGGCCACTAGACAAACGGCATCTGGATTTTTTTGGGTTATGTGTCTGTTCGCCAAGGCAATACAAGGCGCAGTATTTTTGGCCAAGGGCTCATGCAAAATCTGAGAGATATGCATGTCGGGGATATGTGATTGCACCAAGGGAACGTAATCTGTATTGGTAACCACATAGATATTTTCTTTGGGCACCATGTGGCAGAAGCGGTTGTAGGTTTGCTTGATGAGTGATTCACCGGTACCCATGATATCGATGAATTGTTTTGGGAAACTCTTTTTGCTTACGGGCCAGAATCGACTGCCGATCCCGCCTGCCATAATCAACACATAATGGTTCTTGTTCAGGCTCATAAAATACCTTCTCTGTAAAGGTCGTGCAAATGTACAACGCCAAAGTAAATACTCTGTTGCGTTACAAGCATTTGGGTGATTTTCTTCTCTTGCATGAGGGCTGCCACCTCTGTAGCCATGGCATTGGCGTCAACGGTGATGGGGGATTTCCCCATGATTTGTTCTGCGGTAAGGTGGCTGAAGGACTCGTTATTTTCCAACATTCGTCGAATATCGCCATCGGTTACGATGCCAAGAATCTGATTTTTTTCGTCTACAACGGCGGTGGCACCCAATCGATTCTGTGAGATGGTGAGGATAACCTCTTTCCAAGGGGTATTGGGCGATACGAATGGTTTGGCGTTTTGCTGAGCGATGCTGCCACATTGGAGGTATAACTTTTTTCCAAGGGCGCCGCCAGGGTGGTATTTGGAAAAGTCTTGACTGTTAAACCCTCGCATTTGAATGAGGGCAATGGCTAGGGCGTCGCCCATGAGCAATTGGGCGGTGGTGCTGGTTGTTGGGGCGAGGTCATTGGGACAAGCTTCTTGATCAATGGTGGTATTGAGTATGAAATCGGCTTGTTGCGCAAGTTGGCTTTGTAGGTTGCCTACGATGGCCACCAAGGTGTTGTTGTTGCGTTTGAGCAGGGGGGCAAGCGCTTGAATTTCGGGGGTATTGCCACTTTTCGAAATGGCAAAGATGACATCATGGCTTTGTATCATGCCCAAATCGCCGTGGATGGCATCTGCTGCATGCATAAACAGGGCGGGCTGACCGGTGCTGTTCAGGGTTGCAACAATTTTTTGGGCGATGATGGCGCTTTTTCCGATGCCGGTGAAAATGGCCCGACCTTTTTGTTGGAGGAGCAGTTCAACCACGGAGGCAAACTGATCGTTGATATAAACCATGAGATTTTGCAGCGATTGAAGTTCGCGACGAATGGCTTCTTGACCGTAGGATTGGATCAGTGTTGCGGTGTTTTCGGGTGAAGACATGTGATTTTATTGCAAATTAACCGAAAATTATCTGTGTGGTTATAAAAATCACAATTCTGGGTGTGTGGTAGCAAATTTCTTTGTAACTTCACACAATGGTTCAGTCGCTCACTCAATCATTTATTCCCAAGGTAAATTAATTTATGCAAGCTGCGGCGGTTGCTCCAAGCATGGAGCCAAAGAAGGTATTGAAGGAGTTCTTCGGGTTTGATGGTTTTAAAGGAAACCAAGAGGCCGTGGTTAACAGCATATTGGCTGGCGAAGATTGTTTTGTGATTATGCCTACGGGGGCAGGTAAATCGATGTGTTATCAATTGCCTGCGGTAATGATGGAGGGTACGGCCATTGTTATATCGCCGTTGATTGCGCTCATGAAAAACCAGGTAGATAACATCCGTGGTTTCGCGCAAAAGAGTTCATTGGCTCACTTCCTAAACAGTTCACTGACCAAATCGGAATTGAATCAGGTGGTGGAGGACATGCTCAGCGGTGAGACAAAGTTGTTGTATGTGGCGCCTGAGACTTTGAAGAAGGATGAAACCATCGACCTATTGAAGCAAGTAAAGATATCTTTTGTAGCGGTTGATGAGGCGCATTGTATATCGGAGTGGGGGCATGATTTCCGTCCGGAGTATCGCCGCATCAAGCAAATGGTTAAGTCCATAGATGATGTCCCTGTGATGGCATTAACAGCCACTGCAACACCCAAGGTACAACAAGATGTACAGAAGAACCTTGGTATGATGTCGTCCAACCTGTTCAAGAGCTCATTCAACAGAGTCAATTTGTTTTATCAGGTTCGTCCCAAAGGCCGGAAAGACATCGTACACAAAGAGATTATATCGTTCATCAAGGCCAGACCAAACAAGAGCGGCATCGTTTATTGTTTATCGCGCAAGAAGGTGGAAGAGATTTCGGAGATGTTGAACATGAACGGGATCAAGGCATTGCCTTATCACGCGGGATTGGACTCTAAGGTGAGGGGGCAGCATCAGGACGCGTTTCTGATGGAAGATTGCAATGTCATTGTGGCGACGATTGCGTTTGGGATGGGTATTGATAAACCGGATGTTCGGTTTGTGATCCATTATGATGTTCCCAAGAGTTTAGAGGGATATTACCAAGAAACAGGCCGGGGGGGCAGAGATGGTTTGCAGGGGGATTGTTTGTTGTTCTACAATCCGTCTGACATAGAGAAGTTGGAGAAGTTCATGAAGGACAAACCGGTGGCCGAGCAGGAAATCGGGAGTTTATTGATAGCGGAAACGGCGGCATTTGCTGAGAGCAGTCATTGCCGGCGCAAGTTGTTGTTGCATTATTTCGGGGAATCCTTTGAGGAATCGAACTGCAATAAAATGTGTGATAACTGCGCCAATCCCAAACCCAAGCAGGAGGTTACCCAAGAATTGGTGTCGATGTTGAAGGCCATTGCCACCTTAAAGAGTGAGTTGGGCATGAATCATTTGGTCAATTATTTTGTAGGCAAGCGAATCGATAGCATTCGTGACTACGGCCATGATTTGTTGTCGACGTTTGGTTTTGGCAAGGACAGAGACAAGTTGTATTGGAAATCATTGATGCGGTTGGCTTTGGTTCATGGGTACATCCACAAGAACATCGAGAAATACGGGTTGATGAGTTTGTCTGAAGAGGGTGAGGCGTACATTCAATCGCCAATTTATCATGAGATGGCGGTGGATGTAGAATTCGAGAATGTGAGTGATGAGGATTTTGAGAATTTCAAGGCGGAAAGTGTTTGTGACGAGGAGTTGTTCAATCATTTGAAGGATTTGCGAAGAAAAGTGGCGAAGGACATGTCGCTCCCACCCTACGTTATTTTTCAGGATCCGAGTTTGGAGGACATGGCCACGAAGTATCCTATGAACATTGAGGAATTGGGAAACATCAATGGCGTGGGAAAAAACAAGGCCCAGAAGTTTGGGGAGCCGTTTGTGGCTTATATCTCTGCGTTTGTTAAGGAGCATCAAATCGAACGTCCGCAAGACATCGTATTGAAAGGGAGTTCTGAGCGTTCGGCAAAGCGGGTAAACATCATTTTAAACATCGACAAGAAGGTAGATTTACCAGATATTGCGAAGCAGTTGGGGATTTCGTTTGATGAGTTGTTGCATGAATTGGAGCAGATTGTGAATTCGGGAACCAAATTGAATTTGCGTTATTTCCTTGATCAATTTTTGGAAGAGGAACTTCAGGCGGAGGTTTTGGCTTATTTCAAAACAACGGATGAGGCGGATATCGATGCTGCGGTGGCGTATTTTGATGGCGATTTTAATCAGGAAGAATTGGAACTTATGCACATCCAATTCCTTAGTGATGTCGGCAATTGATGCGGGTGTCTGTGAAATTTGCGGTGCCTGTTGTTACTTTGCATTTTAACGCAACTCATTATCCTTGAGCACACAGCCATCTTTCGAAGCGATTTATAAGAAGTACAGACCGGCTTTGATGCAGTTTGCGTATTCCATCACACAGAATGTAGATGATGCGGAAGAGGTGGTAAACGACGTATTTATTGCCATTTGGGAGCGTCATCAAGATTTGTTGGGCATTGAAACGTTGAAGAGTTATTTGTTTCGTGCGGTAAAAAATCGTTGTTTGAATCAAATAAAGCGCAACCGATTGCCTTTTGATGATATGCGGGAGGAAATGCCGGTACCGAGCAAGGACCACAATGCGTTAGATCACATGTTGGCCAAAGAATCGGGGGCAAGGATTAACGATTTGATTGATAAGTTACCCACCAAGTGCAAGCAGGTGTTTTTGTTTAGTCGTGTCCACGAATTGAGTTACAAGGAAATTGCGGAATTGATGGATATTTCTCCCAAGACGGTGGAGAATCAGATTGGCTTGGCGCTCAAATTCTTGAAGGAGCACTTTTAGGCTTTCACCACGCGTTGATAGATTTCTTCATACTGAAGCAGTATGGTATCTAGTTCAAAGTTATGCGCTTGTAGCAGGGCATTTTTGCGAAAGGTTTTCAGTAAGTCGGCATCTTTGAGCAGGGTGATGGCATGATTTGCCATACTATCAACGTCGCCAACATCGGCGAGGAAGCCGGTAACTCCGTGGATGTTTACTTCGGGTATACCGCCGGCATTGGAACTTATTACTGGCATTTCGCAGGCCATGGCTTCGAGGGCGGCCAATCCAAAGCTTTCAGATTCTGAGGGGAGTACAAACAAATCACCAATGCTCAGGATTTCTTCTATGACTTCTTGTTTGCCCAGAAATGTGACCCAATCGCAGGTATTGTGTTCGCGGCATACTTTTTCGATGTGAGATCGCTCGGGTCCATCGCCGATGAGGAGCAATTTGGCGGGGATTTCCTGGATGATCTTACTGAAGATGGTTACTACGTCTTCTACGCGTTTTACTTTGCGGAAGTTGGAGGTATGAATGATGATTTTTTCCCCGTTGGGTGCAATCATTTGTTTGAAATGTTCGCGGGGTTTTTTGTTGAAACGATTGAAGTCGATGAAGTTGGGAATGACATCAATGTTGCGTTGAATTTGAAAGTGTTGAAGTGTTTCTTCTTTGAGTTTGTTGGAAACGGCGGTAACAGCATCGGATTGATTGATGCTCCAGCTCACCACGTGTTCGTAGGTTACTTCTCTTCCTACCAGGGTGATGTCTGTACCGTGAAGGGTAGTTACGACGGGGATTTCAATGCCATGTTGTGCCAGTATTTGCTTGGCAAGCAGGGCTGCTGATGCATGGGGAATGGCATAGTGCACATGGAGCACATCGAGGTGTGCTGTTTGTACGATGTCGACCATTTTCCCTGCCAATGCGGTTTCGTAGGGTGCGTATTCGAAAAGGGGGTATTTGGCGATGTTGACTTCGTGATAGAAGACATTTTCAGAGAAAAAATCGAGACGTGCGGGCTGATTGTAACTGATGAAGTGCACTGCATGGCCTTTTTTTGCCAGCGCTTTTCCCAATTCCGTTGCCAAAACACCACTACCACCAAAGGTGGGATAACAAACTATTCCTACACGCATGATAACGATAACAAAGTTCTACAAAAAATGTAGGTTTGTAAAGGAAATTTATTTGAGATCGGATGGAAGTTTTTACAGATGAGTACTTCATGGCAAAGGCTTTGGAATTGGCATTGCAGGCCTACGATGAGGGGGAAGTGCCCATTGGGGCTTTGGTGGTGCATGAGAACAAGATCATAGGCAAGGGTTACAATCAAACTGAGCGTTTGCAAGATGTTACGGCTCATGCCGAAATGTTGGCGGTAACGGCGGCATCCAATGCGGTGAATGGAAAGTATCTCGATCAGTGCACGCTGTATGTAACGATTGAACCTTGTTTGATGTGTGCGGGCGCCATTCAGTGGGCTCGATTGGGAAAGGTTGTTTGGGGGGCATCGGAGCCAAAATTCGGCTTTTCTAGGTTGGATGCCCAGTTGCTTGGAAAGACAGAAACTGTGGGTGGCATAATGGCCGATCAGTGTGGGGATGTAATGAAGCGATTTTTCAAATCGCGCCGGAAGTAATACAACGGTCTGTTTTTCTTTATGAAAGACCAAAATATTTGGTAATTTGATGAATTTGTGTAGATTGCATTTGCTAATCTATACTTTTATGATAAAAAATTACATTCCTTCGAACGTGGCGCGCATGTTATTTGCGGCTACAATGGCCCTTTTTGGGGTGTTTCACTTCTTGGGTGCCAAAGACATGGCGGGCATGGTTCCAGCCTATTTGGGATTCATCCCAGCAGAAATTTGGGTTTATTTGACGGGTTTGGGATTATTGGGAGCGGCGGCTTCTTTTATCCTTGACCAAAAGGTAAAATTGTCGGGTTACTTGCTTGCCTTGATGTTAGTTTTGTTCGCCTTGATGTTGCATGTACCTTGCTTGGGTGATGCTGCAAAAGGACAACTTGCCATGGTCATGATGTTAAAGGACCTGGGATTGGCCATGTGCGCTGTTCTCATTGCCAACGCATCGGAGAATTAATCAAGGAAGTTTTTCGTAACATCCTAAATCGGGCTGCGATTTTCGGGTGATACCCAAGAGGTCATCGACCACTGGGGATCCGAAAATCGCAGCTTTTTTATAGCCGGCAGACAGTGAATCGATTTGATAATTTCCTCTGTCGGTATCTACAAATCGTGGGTCTTTATTGAGTGTATTCGGTTTGGTAAGAATGCTGTTGGGATTCTGTGATTTGAGCAAATTGTTTTCCAAATCAAAGACAAATGGCGAGAGGTTGGTTTGGTCCAATTCCAGTTCTTCTTTGTTGTATCCAAAAACGATAGAATTGTTCATGACACATTGCAACGGCTCGTGTTTTAACAGTTGTCCGTTGCTATTTCTCAAGGTATTGGTTACCCCAAAATGTCCATCGGTACGCGCCGAAATGCCAGAATATTCAGCAAACGTGCAGTGGTTAAAATTGTATTTGCCGCCCAGAAGTCCGAGGAAGCTATAGGATCCCGCATCGGCGAATAGGCAGTTTGTGGCTTTGATGTGGGCGGTGATTCCAAGCAAACAAGCCTGACCGCAGTATTGGATTTTGGTATTGGATAATATCAAATTGTCTGTCCCATTCACTGGCAGTGAATCAACCCTCACTCCGATGGTGGCATTGGTGATATCGGCATATCGAATGGTGTTGTTGGTGCTACCGATGAGAAAATGAATCCCCCCCCATTGGTTGGGCAGGAACTGGGTTTCCCAAACGGGTTTATCGCCCCGGATACTTACTCGTTTATTGGTGGTTCCTTTGACATTGAGGGTTCCTCCAACATAGATGCTGCTGCGCGCACTGGCGAATACTTGAACGCCTGCGTTGATATTCATGGTACTTCCTTGGGTTAAGCCCATGTATCCCACAATCACATAGGGTTTGCCATTGTCTGTCCATGTTACATTTTGATCAAAAATGGTATCGTGATAGTAGTTTGCATCCCACCCATAGGCTGCGAGCTTGGTATTTCTCTTTTGTCCGTTTATTTCGGCGATGAGTGAATCCAGCACAATCACTGGCAATGTGTTGTTGTTGGGTTCTAATTTACATTGTACGAAAATGAATACTGAATCTTTGGCATCGATTTCAATGTCTTGAAAGGTGGTTCCCGATTCACCATCAATAGATACTCTGAATTGGGATTGGGCTCCAGAAGCCAGGGTGAAATTGGCCTTTACGGGCTGTTTTTCTGGGTTTTTTATCGAAATGATTTTGGTAACCGAAATGGGATAGGTAGATCCGGATTTCCGTGTAAAAACGGTATCGAACCAAACGGTATCCTGACTGAAGGCGAGTGTGTTTTTTTCGCTGTAGTAGGTTTCGGGTTTACAGCTAATGAACCACAGCGATATCAAACCGATGGCCGGGGCAACAATGCGGGGTAACCGTTGTTGGGGAAGTATGGGTACTTGGGGCCTGCTGGATTTCATGCGGTTACTATTCAAAGATATCTTCGTTGTTGAGGATTCCCAAATAGCTGTGGTATCGTTCCTCGGCAATTTCACCATTTTTCAATGCAGCAAGGACAGCGCATTCTGGTTCATGGGTATGTTGGCAGTCGTTGAATTTGCATCGATTGAGGTAGGGACGCATTTCGGGGAAGTACTGACTGATTTCTTGGGGTTCGAAATCCACCACGCCAAAATCTCGAATTCCGGGGGTATCAATGATTTGGGTGCCGTTAGAAAGGGTGAACATTTCGGCAAAAGTGGTGGTGTGTTTCCCTTTTTCGTGGTGGTCTGAAATGTTGCCAACACGGGCATTGGCCTCTGGAAATATGGCATTGAGGAGGGTACTTTTACCCACACCGCTATGTCCGGCCAACAACCAGCGCTTGCCTTCTAGGAGTTCAGCCATGGGCTTTAGGGTTTGAATGTCGCGAGCCGATCCCATTAAAACAGTTACATTGGCATTTCGGTAGATGTGCTGGATATCGGCCAAAAATTCGGCGGCATTATCGCCCAGCAGGTCCATTTTATTGAAAAAAACGGCGGCGGGAACGTGGTATGCTTCGCAGGTAAGGATGAAGCGATCAATAAACCCAAGGGAGGTTCTGGGTGCAAAAAGACTGGCGATGAGGGCGGCACCATCGAGGTTGGTGGCCAAAATTTGTCGGCGAGAGCTCAGTTTATTCGAACGACGAATGAGGTAGTTGTTGCGGGGTTCAACTTTTGAGATGGAGGCGGTGTCGGGATAATTTGGATCGGCCTGCATCTCTACGCGGTCACCCACGGCTACTGGATTGCTGGTATCTAGGTCATTCAACCTCAGTTTGCCTCGGGTTCGGGCCATCCACACTTTTCCATCGTCTGTTAGCACATGGTACCAACTTCCCGTGGATTTGGTGACGGTTCCCTGCATAATTAGAAGATCGCTTCGCAGATTTTTTTTGTTTGGCTACTTTTGCCCATGGTGTAAAAGTGGAGCACAGGTGCGCCTTTGGCCATGAGGCCTTTACATTGTTCGATGGCCCATTGCACGCCGATGTCGGCGATGTGTTTGTCTTCTTTGCACTGGTCGATTTCGTTCGACAGCGCGAAGGGAATATCCATGTGGAATATTTTGGGCAGAACGTAGAGTTGCTTGCGGTTTGTGATGGGTTTAATCCCGGGAATGATAGGGACGTTAATGCCTGCGGCTCTGCATTTGTCGACAAAGTTGAAGTAGTGTTGATTGTCGAAGAACATTTGCGTTACCAGGAATTCGGCACCGGCGTCTACTTTACGCTTGAGGTATTTCAGGTCAGATTCCATGTTGGGTGCATCGGCATGCTTTTCGGGGTAACAAGCAGCACCTGTACAGAAATTGGATTCCGATGAGTTGGTGATTTCTTCATCGAGGTAGATACCGGCATTCATGTTTTGAATTTGATGAATGAGGTCGAGGGCGTTTTTGTTGCCCCCTTTTTCCGGTTCAAAATTGGTATCGCCTTTGCGGCTATCACCACGCAACGCCAAAATGTTGTCAATCCCCAAAAAACTCAACTCAATGAGGGCATTTTCGGTGTCTTCTTTGGTGAAACCCCCACAGATTAGGTGGGGTACTGCATCAATTTTGTAATGGTTTTGAAGGGCTGCGCAGATGGCTACCGTACCAGGTCTTTTTTTGGTAGATATCCGATCGTAGGAACCATCGGCGCGCTTTTTCAGCACAAAATCCTCACGATGGTAGGTGACATCTATGAATGAAGGATTAAACTCCATCAGGGGATCGATGCTGCTCAAAAGTTCTTTGATGCTGGCTCCTTTGAGTGGAGGCAATATTTCAAAAGAGAAAAGTGTGTTTTTGGCTGAGGCTATGTGCTCGGTGATTTTCATGGGTTTTTATTGAAAGGAAATTGGAATTGTGAGGGTTTCAGTGCCGCGAAGTACAACAACGCTGGTGGGTTTGTCTGCACTTAATTTGCCGAGACCTACCATGTAGTCTTCAACGCCATTGACATCAAAATCGCCAAGTTTTTGGATGATATCGCCTTTTTGCAGACCGCCTTTTTGGGCGGGTTTTCCTTCAGAAACACCATCGATTCGCATGCCTTTTCCGCTGTAGCTGTAATCGGGCATTACGCCAAGGGTAATTTTAAACTTGGTGCGACCCATTTGGGCGTCTTGGGTTTTGGTGAAGGGCAATTTGCCTTTTTTATTGTTCAGAACGATTAGTTGTTCGAGTACATTAAGGCTATTTGCCATGCCCACGTAATTGATGAGGGCTTCGTCGTCTGAGGGTTTGTGGTAATCTTCGTGTTGGCCGCTAAAAAAGTGTACCACAGGAATATTTTCTAGGTAGAAGGATGCGTGATCGCTGGGCCCCAGACCACTTTTGGTTGTGGTAATTTTCAGTTGGTTGGTGTCGGTGACGATGAGTGAAATGGCTTTCTCGAATTCAGGGGAGGTGCCTACGCCGTTCAGGGTAAGTACTTTTTTTGTGGTATCGATTCTGCCCAGCATATCGATGTTAATGACGTAGTTGATTTTACCCAATTTTTGGGTGCTGAGATTCAGAAATTCGGGTGGGTTTTGTACAAAATGTTTGGAGCCCAGAAGTCCCAACTCTTCACCGCTGAATGCCACGAAAAGGTAGTTGTTTTTTTTGTATTTCTTGCCTTTGAGCGTTCTTGCCATTTCCAACATGGCGGCTACCCCTGAAGCATTGTCATCAGCGCCATTGTGAATTTCTGCGGGACCGGTATACCGACTATTTTCGTATTCGTTTATGCCTATATGGTCGTGGTGGGCACAAACCACGATGGTATTTTTCTTGTGATTGTTTCTGAAAGCATAAACGTTGTGTGCGTCTGCTGTGAACACTTTCACTTGGCTGACCATGGTAATGGGGGCTTGTGGGAATGTCCAGGTTTGGTTGCAGTAGAATACAGGGATTTCCAAAGTTTTTTCATTGCGTTTCAGGTTGCCCGATGGCGCTGTGAACTTATCGTAAGGCTTGATGAATATGATGCCAGCAGCCCCTCTTTTTGTGGCTTCTGCAATTTTTGTTGGGATGTCAGAAACTTCGGCAATGGGTGCATGTGGGTTTTCCTCCATGCCGGGGTAACCCAAACGAATGACTGCGATTTTTCCTTTGATGTCGGTGTTGCCATAATCATCGCGTTGCAATTTTTCTGACATCAATCCATAGCCGCAATCGTACCAATCGGCTTTTACCGAAGCAGCATTGCTGCTTTGAGAGAGAGGATAGTAATCGCTAAACAGGGTGAATTTTTTCACAACAGTATCCATTCCAGGAGCACTTATCCCCAACATGCATTTGCTGGTGGCCATCCGCAGCTGTACGATTTGAAATACTTGGGTTTGAGGCACCAACTTCGCTTTGGTGAATTCTTGAGCGATGTAATTGGCACTCAGAGCTTCTTCGGGGGAGCCCGTTTGTCGGCCTTTGAGTTCGTCAGAGGCTAAATAACTGATGTCTTTTTTTAACCGGCTTGGACAATCAGTTGGTTCTGTTTGCGCGGATAAAAATTGGCTACAAACGGCGAGTAAAATCAGGAGCCCGAGGCGTTTCATTCGATGATTTCTAAAAGGGTTTTAATCAGGATGATAATGGAAAGTACTGCAAATATAACGCGGAGCCAAAGAACGGGCACGCGGGGTGCTGTTTTCTGTCCGAAAGATGAGAAAAATAATACCCCCAACATCATCGGCAACAGCAGAATGCCGAGCAGGTAACCTTGTTGCATGGGGTTGATGGAGTTTACTGGACCATGGATGGCATATTGTATCAACGATGTTATGGAGAGAATGGGTACGATACTTAGCGAGAGTGAAGTGGCTTGGTGCATGGGCTTTTTCAAGATCATGCGAAAAAGGGGCACCATGATGATGCCTCCGCCGAGTCCACTGAGTGAAACCACGCAGCCCGCGATTATACCAACCATTGGGGGCAAGATTTGAGCGGTTGTATTGGTTTGGATTTGGGGTGAATTTTCGGTCACTTGCGATTTGCCCCAAATCATGTTGCCGATACTCAGCAGTAAAAATCCCAAAAAAACGGTTTGAAATCGGGGTTTGCTGTACCAATCTCCTTGTTCGATGGCCATTGACATCAGCAGAGAACTCAAGGCACCGGGTATTCCAATCATCAAACTTTGCTTCAGATCCCATGTCCCCATTTTATGCTGCCTGAAAATGCCGGAAACGCCCGACATAAAAACCAGTGCTATGGAGTTCGCCAGGGTATATTTTACAATTTCGTCTGATGTTAGGTTGTGCCCAGACAGGTATTCATTGATGACCGGAATGAAAAGCATACCCCCTCCAACTCCCAGCAATCCTGCCAAAAATCCCCCCATGGAGCCACAAACCAAGAGCAAAAGGAAGGGCCAAATTAGGGTGGTGAGGGTTTCGGTGCTCATGGAAAGTGTACGACTAAAAGTAGGGTAGGAATATCGGAGAAGATGATAGAATCGATACGGTGTTGATTGTTAGGGTTTTAATAACTTTTGGTAGTTTGCTGTGTTGAACAACATGGCAGCGGCCTCTTTTGTTTCAGGATCGTATTCTAGCCACGTTTTAAAGAAGTCAGATTTTTTCAACTTTCTCATCATCAACTCTTTGTTGAGCACTTGAACGAGGCTGCTTTTGTGTAGGGTCAATTCTGTCCTCAGGTTGTTTTGCAATTGACTTTGATTGAGTTGAAATCCGCCGGTTTTTTTAATAAACGTGGTGTCTGAGTTGATTGAAGCCACGGCTTTTTGCCATTTGGCTTGCATGAGGGCTTGGCTTTTTTGGATGGCAAAGGTGATGAATTGGGAATATTGCGCATCGGTAACGGGTGAAAACAGGGTGTCGGGCTTGGCATTATATTGTTCATTGGCCCAATCGAAAAGTACGAGTTCTTTCTCCAACCATTTATAGATGGATAGCCCTTGGTAGGGGTCGAGGTATTTGTCTGGATCGATACCACCCCCTTCGAATACTTTGCGACCATTTTGGGTGGTAAAGGCCCTCTTTTTCTCTTGGGATAGAGCGGTTGCTTGTCCATCCGCACCCTGCTCATGATAATTGAGTCTTTGTATACATCGACCGCTGGGCGTATAGTATTTGGCTGTGGTTAATTTCATTTGGGTTCGGTAGGGTAGGCTCACATAATTCTGAACCAAACCTTTTCCAAAGCTTGTTTGTCCCATCACCACGGCCCTGTCCATGTCTTGCAGGCTGCCACTCACCACTTCCGAGGCCGAGGCCGAGTGTTCATTGATTAAAACCACCAGGGGGGTGTTGGGCAGCAGGGCTTTGTTGGGGGTAAACCAATTTTTTGGGCCGGTAACATTTTGTCCTTTCAGGGTAACCACGGATTTGTTTTCACCCACAAAGAGGCCCACTATTTTGACGGCTTCTGCGAGTAGTCCACCTCCATTGTCTCTGAGGTCGAGGATGACACCTTGCAGGGTGGTTTTCTCCATCATTTTCTTCAGTGAACTTTCAATTTCATCGCAGGCATTTTGGTCGAATTCTTCCAGTTTTACGTAGGCGATGTTGCCTTGGTAGAGGCCGCTGTATGAAACTGAGGCCATTTTGATGGCCATTCGGGTAATGGTTTTTTCGAGGGATTTCCCATTTCTGACGAGTGTTAATTGAAAACGGGTGTTGGGTGCACCTCTCACCAGTGTGAGCAGTTGATCCGTGGATTTGTCTTTGAGGTCTAGTCCATTGATGTGGGTTATTTGATCGCCCAGACGCACATCGGCGATGTCAAAGGCATATCCTTCCTCAATATGATCAACGGTGGGGTAGTGATTGCGCAGGGTAATATGGCAACCAACGCCGCCATATTGACCTTGTCGCTCCATCAGTGCTTCTTCGGCTTGGTATTCGGAGAAGAAATTGGTGTAGGGGTCCAGGGATTTGAGTATCGCATCGATGCCTGTTTTCATGAGTTGCCCGGGTTCAATTTCGTCTACGTAGGTTGTACCCAGCTCTTTGTAGAGGGCGGTAAAAATTTCGATGTTTTTAGAATATTCAAAGAGGTTGTCGATGACTTTGTTTCCTTGGCTCAGCAGGAGCGCAGAAATACACAGCAGCAACCATTTTGGTACGCGAATCACCATGTACCAAAGATACGAATTTCCCTGTTAGCCTCCACCCACGATGGCATGCAAATCCTTGCCTGAGGGGCCTTCAAAAATTTCCAAGTTGAAGCTGGGAACGGTGGCAAGTACGTGATCGAAAATATCTGCAGCAATGGTTTCATGGTCTACCCATTGTTTGTCGAGCGTAAAGCAATAAATTTCTAGGGGTAGGCCTTTGTCTGTTGGGGGCAATTGCCTCACCATCATGGTTAGGTTTTTATTGACTTTGGTGTGTTGTTGAATGTAGAGGTTGAGGTATTTTCTAAAAATCCCTATATTGGTGAGGTTTCGACCGTTCGCTAGGATTGATTTATCGATGTTTTTTTGGGTATTGTAGTCGTTGATTTCAGATTCTTTCCGGTTGACATACTCTCGAATCAGGTCGATTTTTTTGTAATCGGCGAGCATTTCTGGGGTGCAGAATTTGATGCTAGAAATTTTGATGTTCACCGCTCTTTTCATTCTGCGACCTTCGCTTTCTTCCATTCCTCTCCAGTTTTTGAAGGAGTCATTGATGAGCACGTAGGTAGGGATGGTGGTGACGGTGTTGTCCCAGTTTTTGACTTTGATGGTGGTGAGGTTTATCTCAGATACATTGCCATCGGCGCCATATTTAGGCACTTCAATCCAATCGTCGATTCGTACGATATCGTTGCCGGATATTTGGATAGAGGCCACGAGACCAAGAATCGTATCGCGAAAAGTCAAAATGACCAGTGCAGAAAGGGCACCAAAGGCGGTGAGGAGTGTCCACAGGGGCTTGTCTGTTAAATTGCTGATAATGAACAAAATACCCACGCAGTAATTGATAATATTGAGCAATTGGGTATAAGATCCAATGGGTTTGTCTTTGAAATCTTCTGAGTTCAGCAGAAGGGTTTTGGCGGCTCTGAGAACGGCTTGAACGAAGAAAATGATGGCAACAACGATGTAGGTATCCACCAGTTTGTGGAGGGGAGAAATGAGGGAGGCGAAATCTTGAAAAACGAAGGTGAGTCCTTCTTTGGCGACCAAGGCGGGAATTACGTGGGCAAGGTGTTTGAAGACCCGCATTTCCACCAAGATATCATCGTAGGGGTTGTTGCTTCGTTTGGCGTAACGGGCAACCAGGTTAAGGATGAAGTTACGAGAGATGTAATCGATGATAGCAACGACCAAAATCAGGGCAATGGCTAGCACGATTAGGTGCAGGTAGTAGCATGATTCGGCACTGACGCCCGTTTCGCTGAGCCAGTGCATCAACCATTGTGAAAATCGCGCTTGATAACTCATGAACGCGAAGATAGTTGATGAGGTTGATTTTTTGTGGTCCCGCCGCGAATCGAACGCGGATCTAAAGTTCCGGAGACTTTCGTAGTATCCATTCTACTACGGGACCATGCAAAGAACTGAGATTATTGGGGTGCAAAGATAAGGCAAAGGGGCGGCCAAAATGGCCGCCCCTTTGAAAATATCGGACAACTAACCAACGGTGAATGTTGTGAATTCAACGAATGTTTACACAACAAGGGTTAGGGCTGGCTTAATTCTCGGCCCGAGGCATCAATCCAGAGGGTTCGTTCTCCTTTGAGGGCATACCAATAACCCGGGAACTCGGTATCGGTGATTGCGTCATAAACTATGGGTACTATGACTTCGCCAAAATTGTTCACCACTCCCCATCGGTCTTTCTGTTTTACCATGTATTGAGAAGGTTTTTGCGACAATATAATTTCTTGATACTGCGGTTTTAAACTCCACTGCATCGAGGGCAAGCACAGCAATCCCACTGCTGATCCACCCATTCCATCGGGTCTGGTGGCAAACCATTCGTGGTCGTTGATGCGCGACAAAGACATCAATGTATCCTTGAGTAATACTTTGCCATTGGCATGGGTGATAAACCAATAACTGCCGATGGGCTCCAACAACAGGGTATCGGTGAGTTGCTGCAGGTCTAAGCTTTTTACTTTTCGCACCGTTTTGGTAAAGGCGTGATAAAGGATCCAATTTTTCTTTTGTCGGGCATAAACCATCCCATCACCGTAGAGTCTGAAATCGTCGATGGTTCCTTTGATGGGCAGGGTAAATTCTCCTTTGGAGTAGTAAAAGTTCCATTTTTTATTTTTCAGCAGGGCGATGGTGCTGCCGACCAGGAGCGACTTTTCATAAATTGGGGGTACCAAAATTTTGCCAAGGGTATCGATGATGCCCCATCCATTTTGTTGCACCAGGGTATAGGGTTTGCCAAAATCTACGGCTTCTGAGTATTGAGCGCTGCAGCGGATGGTATCGCGCCACAGGCAATAGCCGTCGTTGATTTTTCCCATGAACCGTCCGAAAGGGAGCGTGGCCATGCTTTCATAGGCAAAGGGCGTGAGCGATGTGCCAAGGGTATCGATGAGGGCCCAATTGTCGTTGATTTTGGCTGCACATCGGTTTCTGACCCACAATTTAACGGGGGCTTCGGTGGGTTCATTTTCCCAGGTTTCAAACCCGATGGCATCGAAAATGGGCGAGGTAATTAATTTGCCTGATTCGTTGAAGAGGGCCCATTTTTTTCCCAACTGCAGGGCACCGCGTTTGGCGGCTGTATCGTAGCGCAAGTTTTCAAATTTACAGGGAAGGATTTCTTTCCCGCGGTTGTTTAGGATGCCCCACCGACCGCCTCTTTGCACGAAGGCCATCGTATTGGAAAATTGAAAAACGGTTTCGTAGTTATTTTTGGTGAAGGGTTTGCCATCTTTGGTGATGTAGCTATATTCAATCAATCCAAAAGTATCGGTTCGCATGACCAGTGCACAGCCAGGGATCAGGGTAGCGCCGCTCTCAACGAAATGGTTTTGGTAATGGTTGAGGGCATAGGGGTAGGCCATTTTATAATCCATTTCCATCCAGGGTTGGAGGGTGGATGAATCGGCAAAATAAAATCCTTCTTTGTAGGGCTCTTTGGCTTTATTGTATGCGATGGGAATGGGCTTCACCGTGAGCGAACGCAACAGAAACTGCGCCCTGAAGGTGAGGTCTGTACGCTGCAAAGGCGGCGGTAATTGCGACTTGAGGAAGGCTTCATAGGCTTCCACGGTGTTGAGTTGTTGGGCGTGTTCAAAGGCCAATCCTTCCAATCGTTGCAGGATCTGATCTTTTTGGGGCGCTTTGGGGTATTGCGATAGGAAGCGACGGTAACTCTGCTCTTGGTCTTCCACGGTGGCCAGTTCAAACTCCCATTGAACGAGGGTGTCCTCGGCCCGTTGAATCATGGCTTTGGTTTGGGCGTTGGGTTTTTTGATGGACAGGAGCTGTTGACGTAGGGCCGATAAAGCCGCAATGTTCCGTGTTTGCATCAGCGAATCAAATTCGAGTTGATCGATGAAGGCCAATTGGGTTTCTATGCGTTTTTGGTAGGCTTTGAGGGCGATGGACTCAAATTTTGGCGTTTTCAGGGCCGTATCGATGCCATTTTTTTGTTCGGCGGCCCACTGTTGAAAATGGAGCGCTTCCAGCTGTTGAATTTGATCTTGGTACCCGGAGAGCCACTGTGCTTGGACTTGCAATTCTATTAGGATTCTTCGGGCTTGTATGAGTGTGCTATTGCTTTCTCCGTTCCAAAATTGGGTGGTTAAATCGAACAGCAGGGTATCAGTATTGTGGTAGGTTAGCTGATATTTTTGTTGGTACTTTTCCCACTGTTTGGCTGTGATGGCGTTTCCTTTTTTGTCGAAGCGGGGTTTGGACCAATACCGCATCGCACTATACCCGTATTGGATGGGAGAGAATGGTTCTTTTTCGTTGGGCAACATGGCCATGGCGTGATGCCAAGCGGGGTTTGTGCTGTCTTTGGTAAAGGTTCTTTTCGATAAGATGAGGGCCGCTTCTTGGAATTGGATGCGAATTGCAGAGGCCATGATGGCTTGCACCGGCATGGTGGGCGATACTTTTTTGAATGTTTGCTTTTTAACCGATGATTTTGCTGACTGTCTGATCAGTTTCAAGGCATCAGCGATGGGGTCGGCATGCATCTGCTCTACCAAGCCCAACAGGCAAGTGGTGAGTAGCAGAAATCGCGATAGGACCGACTTTTTCATTCGCGCGAAATGTGCAAACCTTGTGCCATAAATGGCCTTGGTCTATGTTTTTCTGCGAATTAGTACTGCGGGTGCTGGGGTTTGTTTTGCAGGATGTCTTCGATGCGCTGCATTACCTCTGTAGTGAGCAGGGGCAGGATGCTTGGAGCGGTGAGGGTTTCCTGCAATTGTTCGGGTTTGGTGGCGCCGAGAATTACGGTGCTAACATCGGGATTTTTGAGGCACCAAGCCACACCCAATTGGGGCATGGAAACATTCAGGTCGGATGCCAGCGCCATGAGATTCTTCACTTTTTCGGCGTGTGATTCTTGCAGCAATCTTTCGGCAAGCCAGCCCAATTCATCGCGGTTGAGGCGTGCTTCTGAAGGGGGTTGGTTGAGGTATTTGCCGGTGAGGTAGCCACTGGCAAGCGGACTCCAGATGGTGGTTCCCAGTCCTACGGTTTTATAAATTTGGCTGTATTCCACTTCTACTTTGTCGCGCACCAACATGTTGTACTGGGGTTGTTCAACCACCGGACCGATGAGGTTGTAGCGTTGGGCAACTGCATGTGCTTCCATGATTTCTTGGGCGCTCCATTCGGAGGTGCCCCAATAGAGTATTTTGCCAGAGAGGATGAGTTGGTGCATGCTCCAAACCGTTTCTTCTATGGGGGTTTGTTTATCGGGGCGATGGCAGAAATACAGATCGAGGTAGTCTACTTGCAGGCGTTGCAGGGCTTGGTTGCAGGCTTCGATGATGTGTTTGCGGTGGAGTCCTTTTTGGGTGGGCACTTTTGCGCCGGCGCCGAAGAAGACTTTTGAGCTAACGATGTAGGAATCTCTGGACCAGTTTTTCTTTTTCAGGATTTGGCCCATCACCACTTCTGAGGCGCCGGCGGCATATACTTCAGCATTGTCGAAGAAGTTGACGCCTACCTCATAGGCGATGTCCATCAATCGCTCCGAAACCCCATCGTTGATTTGGTTTCCGAAGGTGATCCAAGAGCCAAAGCTGAGCTCAGAAACGGGTAATCCTGATTTTCCTAATCTGCGGTATTCCATGACCGCGAAATTACTCGATTAGAAGTTCAATTGCACTTGGATGCGGATCAAGCGACCTTTTTGGTCGTTGGATTGCTTGGCTAAATCCAAAAACTCACGGTGAGAGTTGGTGTACATGGCTGTCAATTCAAAATTCTTATTGATTTGCCATTCTGTTCCGATTTCCAGTTCTTGCATCTTGTGGCTGCGGGCATCGAGTTCTTGTTTTTTACCGCCACTGTATTTTTGGATTCTCACGAAAGGAATTACGCTGCCTTCTTTGGTATTCATTTTATAGGAGAAGGTTGCGTATCCGCCCTGAAGTTTGGTGGTTTCGATGGAGTCGGTAATTGGGTTGAATTGAGGTCCAACACCCACATTGTATTCAGTTTGAATTCCAAAAGGCTTTGGATAGAGCACGAATTGGGCATTTACGCGTTGATCGAGGTAGCTGGCGTCTGGCTGTAGGTTGTTCATCAATGTTGGGGCTTTGGTGTATTTCACTCCTTTCGAAAGTTGGTCTGATGCGAGGGTAAAAACACCTTGGTATGCTGCGATACCGGGTTCGATGAGTTGATTGCCAATGGCGATGGGATATGAAAAGCGCGCCACGATGTGTCTGTTGTTGTTGAGTTCGGGTTTGTTTGCCACTTGTCCGTTGTAGAATCCAAGGGCAAAACAGCCGTAATCGCCGGAGCCTTTGAGGTTTTCTTTGATCAGGTCTGCGTACAATGTGCGCATTTTCGTTGGGGCCCACATGAAAAACAGTCCCATATCGCGTTCGTTGGATACGGCAGAGTTTGTAGCGTCTGCACGGTCGAGCGGAAGGCGATTTTGACTGCTTTGCAGGTTTTCAAATCCAAAGGGTACTTTACTTTGTCCGAAACGCAGACGGAATTCATTTTTTTTGTCTAGTCCGTAGTCGAAATACATGTCGCGCACTTGCAAGTACTGCATACCGGTACCTACAGCGTTGGCGGCATCGGTTTGGAAATACAGGTAAACACGGGGGTGCACTTGTCCTGAGATGATAAGGCGGGCACGACGAATACCCACGCCTTGGTTGTTGCCCCAATAGCGATCGCATTGTTCACATTTTAGGTTGGGGTTGGTTTCTCCTAG
>VGFS01000010.1 GCA_016868785.1 Bacteroidota bacterium | reverse complement strand
CCCACAAAATCGGGGATGATCAAGCTTCTTCTTGACCAGGTCTTTACGACAGTCTTCTTGTTGCTGTCGTTCAGTACTTCTACCTTCTTAGACAACTTAACGTCTACAAATGGACCTTTTTTAATGGATCTTGTCATGATTTCGCTTATCTATTACTTGTTACGTTTTGATTTTCTTCTCTCAATGATCATGTTGCTGCTAGCCTTCTTAGGTGCACGGGTCTTCTGACCTTGAGCATAGATAAGATTTCTAGAACGAGGCTGACCACCTTTGTTACGGCCTTCACCACCACCCATGGGGTGATCCACAGGGTTCATCGCTGATGGACGTACACGCGGACGGCTACCCATCCAACGGCTACGACCCGCCTTACCCTTGCGCTCTTGGCTGTGCTCCTGGTTACCTACGCTTCCGATGGTAGCCAAACATGCAGCCAAAATCAAACGACTCTCGCCTGAAGGCAATTTGATCGCGGCATACTTGCCCTCACGCGCCATCAACTGAGCATAAGAACCAGCACTGCGACAAATTTTAGCTCCCTGACCTGGGTTCATCTCGACGTTGTGAACCAATGTACCCAAAGGAATCTCAGACAATGGCAAAGCATTACCGATCTCTGGCGCTGAACCAGGACCCTGCTCTATCTTTTGTCCTACCTTCAAACCTGCAGGAGCGATGATGTAACGCTTCTCTTCGGTAAATTGGATCAATGCAATGAATGCACTGCGGTTAGGATCGTATTCTACTGTCATTACCTCTCCTACAACTCCGAAGTTATTACGCTTGAAGTCGATGATACGATAACGACGCTTGTGTCCACCACCAATGTAGCGAGACGTGATTTTACCTTGATTGTTTCGACCACCAGATTTGCTCAAGGAAACCAACAAACTCTTCTCAGGTTTGCTAGCGGTAATTTCTGCAAAAGCATTGGCAACCCTAAAGCGTTGACCAGGCGTGGTGGGATTTAAACGACGTACTGCCATGATTAAATGTTTTCGTAAAAGTCTATGTTAAACCCTTCTTTTAATGTTACAATGGCCTTCTTATACCTAGCAGTATAACCGGAGATTTGGCCTGTGCGTCTGTTACGGCGCGACTTCCCCCGCTGGATCATGGTGTTTACCGATGCCACTTCCACTCCATAGAAATCTTCGATGGCAGCTTTGATTTCGTTTTTGGTTGACTTAGGGTCAACAACGAATCCATACTGACCACGCTTATCCATGATAGCGGTCATCTTCTCGGTAATCAACGGCTTCTTGAGTATCATTTTGTATTTGCCTCCTGAATCTTGGCGATTGAATTTTCTGTAATAATCAATTGAGCGGCCTTCATCACTTCGTAAGTATTCAAATCGCTGGCACGCATTACTGTGTTGCCCTCGATATTACGACCACTCAAAACGATGTTCTTCTGAACCTCTGGTGTTACGAACAATGTACGTCCAGTCACCTTAAAGGCCTTCAACATATTTGCGAACTCTGACGTTTTAGGCGCTGCCATATCAAAATCTTCCACAACAACGATGTTATTCGTTTTTGCTTTGTAAGACAATGCCGACAAACGGGCCAACTGCTTCAATTTTTTGTTCAATTTGAAAGAGTAGTCGCGAGGACGTGGACCGTGAATACGGGCACCACCCACATAAATACCAGCTTTCAATGAACCGTGACGTGCTCCTCCTGTTCCCTTCTGACGGAAAACCTTCTTCGTAGAACGGTGAATTTCTTTTCTCTCTTTGGTCTTGTGAGTACCCTGACGTTGATTCGCCAAGAACTGTTTCACATCCAAGTATATGGCATGGTCGTTGGGACTGATACCGAATACTGACTCAGACAGAGTTACTGTTCTTCCAGTCTCAGAACCTTGCTTGTTTAATACTTTAATTTCCATGATTAACGCTCAATTATTACGGTTGAACCATTGTAACCTGGGATCGCACCTTTAATCACGATCAGGTTTCTGTCTGCATCAATTTTCAAAACTTCCAAGTTTTGGATTTTCACTCGGTTTCCACCCGTACGTCCTGCCATGCGCATTCCTTTGAATACACGTCCTGGGAACGAACAAGCACCGATAGAACCTGGCGCTCTCAAACGGTTGTGTTGACCATGCGTAGATTCACCCACACCGGCAAAACCATGACGTTTAACAACACCCTGAAAACCTTTACCCTTAGACTTGCCCACTACACTCACGTATTCGCCAGTTTCGAACAAGTTTACATCCACCACTGAACCCAATTCAGGCAAAGCATCTACATCGCGGAACTCCATCACAACACGCTTAGGTGTGATTTTAGACTTCGCAAAGTGACCTTTCATGGCAGAAGAAGTGTGTTTGTCTTTCTTATCTCCCCAAGCCAATTGAACCGCTTGGTAACCATCCGTATCTTGGGTCTTTACCTGTGTTACAACACAAGGACCTGCTTCAACCACGGTGCAAGCCAAACGCTTACCATCCTCGTTGAAAATGCTGGTCATACCCAACTTTTTTCCGATTATTCCGTTCATGACTGCTATCCTTACAATTTGATTTCTACTTCAACACCACTGGGCAACTCAATCTTCATCAACGCATCAACAGTCTTTGTAGATCCATTGAAAATGTCGATCAAGCGTTGGTATGTGCAGAATTGGAACTGCTCCCTAGCTTTTTTGTTAACGTGAGGTGAACGCAACACAGTAAAGATTCTCTTACGTGTTGGAAGCGGCACTGGCCCACTCACCACGACCCCAGTGGTCTTTACGGCCTTCACAATCTTCTCGGCAGATTTGTCGATAAGGTTGTGGTCGAAAGACTTGAGCTTGATTCTGATTTTTTGATTTACCATTTTGAAATTTATTAACTAGCAGCGTTAGCTTTTTTCAATACTTCATCTGCGATGTTTCTTGGAGTTTCAGCATAGTGACTGAATTCCATTGAAGACGTCGCACGGCCAGAAGTGATCGTTCTCAACGTAGTAACGTATCCAAACATTTCACTCAATGGCACTTTTGCTTTCACAATTTGAGAACCTGCACGCTCGTCGATACCTTCCAATTGGCCACGACGACGGTTCAAGTCACCCATTACATCACCACTGTTTTCGTGAGGAGTAACTACTTCCAACTTCATGATAGGCTCCAACAATACTGGGTTACAACGACGAGCCGCTTCACGGAAACCGCTGCGTGCTGCAACTTCGAACGACAACGAATCTGAATCCACAGGGTGGAAACTACCGTCGAACAAACGAACCTTCATACGGTCGATGGCATAACCTGCCAATACACCGTTGGCCATAGCGGCCTTGAAACCTTTTTCCACTGAAGGAATGAATTCACGGGGAATTGAACCACCCACAACTTCATTCACCCACTGCAAACCTTCGCCTGTGAAAGACCCATCGGCTGGGCCCAAAGTGAATTGGATATCCGCGAATTTACCACGACCACCGGTTTGCTTTTTGTAAGTTTCACGGTGTGTATATTCAGTTGTAATTGCTTCTTTGTAAGATACTTGAGGTGCACCTTGGTTACACTCAACTTTGAATTCACGCTTCAAACGATCCACGATGATTTCCAAGTGCAACTCACCCATACCACTGATGATGGTTTGACCCGTATCAGAATCCGTATTTACACGGAAAGTAGGATCTTCTTCAGCCAATTTCGCCAAAGCATTACCCAACTTATCTGAATCGGCTTGAGTCTTAGGCTCAATCGCCAAACCAATTACTGGCTCAGGGAATACCATTGACTCCAACACGATAGGGTGACCTTCAGAACACAAGGTATCTCCAGTTTTGATATCTTTAAATCCCACTGCAGCTCCGATATCACCAGCACCCAAATATTCGATTGGATTCTGCTTGTTCGCGTGCATCTGGAAGATACGAGAGATACGCTCTTTGTTGCCTGTACGCATGTTCAATACATACGATCCCGCATCCAATTTGCCTGAGTAAGCACGCAAGAAACACAAACGACCTACATATGGATCGGTAGCAATCTTGAACGCCAAAGCGGCGAAAGGCTCATTGTAATCAGGCTTACGGATGATTTCTTTCTCCGTATCAGGGTCAGTACCTTTTGCACCACCCTTATCCAAAGGAGATGGCATCAATTCCATCACCATGTCCAACATGGTTTGTACCCCTTTGTTCTTAAACGCAGATCCACACATCATCGGAACAATTTTCATGTCGATAACGGCTGGACGCAAAGCGTTCAAAATTTCTCTTTCTGTGATTGAAGTTGGATCTTCGAAGAACTTCTCCATCAAGGTATCGTCGTATTCAGACACAGCTTCCAACAACTTCTCTCTCCACATGGTCGCTTCTTCTACCATATCTGCAGGGATTTCTACCGTTTCGTAGGTCATTCCCTGGTCTTTCTCATTCCAAACCATTCCGCGGAAGTTGATCAAATCAACAACCCCTTTGAAATTATCTTCAGCACCGATGGGCAACTGCAAAGGAATTGCATTGCTACCCAACATGGTTTTCACTTGATTTACAACATTCAAGAAATCAGCACCCGAGCGGTCCATTTTGTTTACGAAACCAATACGAGCCACATTGTAGTTGTTAGCCAAACGCCAGTTAGTTTCTGACTGAGGCTCAACACCATCCACAGAACTGAACAAGAACACCAAACCATCCAATACACGCAAAGAACGGTTTACCTCAACCGTAAAGTCTACGTGACCTGGGGTATCAATGATGTTGATGTGGTAGTTCTTATCCAAATACTTCCAGAATACAGTGGTAGCTGCTGAAGTAATGGTAATTCCACGCTCTTGCTCCTGAGCCATCCAGTCCATGGTGGCCGCACCATCGTGTACCTCACCAATTTTGTGGTTTACACCGGCGTAGAACAAAATGCGCTCTGTGGTTGTAGTCTTACCGGCATCAATGTGCGCAGCAATACCAATATTTCTTGTTAACGATAAATCGCGTGACATGCTTCTATTTCTCTATAATTAAACTCTAAAGTGCGCGAACGCCTTGTTGGCCTCAGCCATTTTGTGTGTATCCTCTTTTTTCTTCACAGCAGAACCTTCGTTACGTGCTGCAGCCAAAATCTCACCAGCCAACTTCTCAGCCATTGATTTCTCGTTGCGCTTGCGGGCGTAACCAATCATCCACTTCATACCCACAGCCATACGACGGCGGGGCTGAACTTCAGTTGGAATTTGGAAGGTAGATCCACCTACACGACGTGCCTTTACCTCTACCGTTGGCATTACGTTGTTCAACGCCTTGCGGAAAGTTTCGATACCTGGCTCCTCTGTAACCTTAGCCTCAACAATATCCAAAGCAGAATAAAAAATGTTGAATGCCAAAGATTTTTTGCCATCATACATCATCCCGTTTACAAAGCGAGTTACAACGGTGTCGTTGAACTTGGGATCTGGCAACAATATGCGTTTTTTAGCGCGCGATTTTCTCATGACTTTTTACTCTTAATTATTTCTTAGCCTTTGGTTTCTTCGTACCGTACTTACTTCTGCGTTGGTTACGTCCCTCCACGCCCGCAGTGTCCAATGCACCACGTACAATGTGATAACGTACCCCTGGCAAATCTTTCACCCTGCCGCCACGTACCAATACGATACTGTGTTCTTGCAAGTTGTGGCCTTCACCCGGAATGTAGGCGTTCACTTCTTTTCCGTTCGACAAACGTACACGGGCCACCTTACGAAGCGCGGAGTTTGGCTTCTTTGGCGTGGTTGTGTATACGCGGGTACAAACACCTCTGCGCTGTGGACAAGAATCGAGTGCTGGAGACTTACTCTTCCAAACAGTTTCCTGTCTTCCCTTTCTAATTAGCTGTTGTATAGTTGGCATATTTTTCCCAAAAAGGACGGCAAAATTACGCTTTTCATTTGTCAATATCAATACTGTACGAAAAAAATATGGCCGTGTTTTCAAAAGATTCCCAATTATCTCACCAATTCGGCGTTAAATTCCATCGCCACTTCCCAAAAACGCTGTAATCGCCACCCTTCAAGCAACTTTCATCTTTTTTTCTCCGTCTTCAACTTTGGTACTACTTTTGATACTTCCCACCCAGAAAATTCGCACCATGAGAATCCTGACAGTCCTCAGCTTTACACTCCTATCTATAACCAACCGCCCCGTTTTCGCGCAAAATACGAAGCAACCCACCAAAGGACCTGAAATCATTTTCGATCACAGCATTCACAATTTTGGCAAAGTCTCCGAATCCATCAAATTTGCTTCCCACCGCTACCCCTTCACAAATATGGGAAACCAAACCCTATTTATCCAGCAAGTACATACCTCTTGTGGTTGCACTACCCCAGACTGGACCCGTGACTCCATCCTGCCAGGTGGCAAAGGATTTATTGAAGCAAGATATGAAACCACCAACCGCATCGGAGAATTTAAAAAATCCATCACGGTATACTCCAACGCCATCAATGCGCCCATCGTTCATCTGGATATTGAAGGAGAAGTACTCAAGGAAGAGATCGACCCGAATGCAGCACCCATCCCCGATTTAGGTCAAATCCGATACAGCGCCCCTTCCATTACGTTCAACCCCCTGTACGACAATCATCGAGATTCTCAAACCATACGTATAACCAATGAAACGCCTTACACGGCTAATTTCAATCCCATCGAACCAGGCAGCATTCCAGACTTCCTTACCATAACCGCGTTCCCTAGCACACTGGAACCCTATGAAAGCGGCAAATTTTCGGTCATCATTGATGGCACCAAAATCAAGCACTACGGCTTTTCAACCATTGAATTGCCCTTCATCACCGACAACCCTGCGGCTTTGTACAATGCGATGTACGTCAATTACAACCGCAAGCAGTTTTTCCCAAAACTCAACGCCAAGCAATTGGCAAAACAACCAAAACTAACCACCGACAAACCAGAAATCAATTTTGGCAAGCAAGTGGCCGGCGACA
Source organism: Bacteroidota bacterium (assembly GCA_016868785.1). Classification (GTDB taxonomy): domain Bacteria; phylum Bacteroidota; class Bacteroidia; order NS11-12g; family UBA955; genus UBA955. The sequence goes on along the minus strand of VGFS01000010.1, from coordinate 56,904 downwards.
TTCTAGCCACAGAAATCACTTTGTCGAATCCAGGCCAATCCGAACTCGTAATTCATGAAATCGCGGGTGATTGCGGCTGTATTTCACTGAAATACCCCACTGAGAAATCGCCCAAGTACCCACAGGCCAAACTGGTAATTCCTGCCGGAAAATCGGTTACGGTGAAAGTGTTTTTTGAAACCGTATTAAAAAAGGGGAATGCCAACTACTCCATTTGGATTGTGAGCAACGACCCCACACAACCTGAGCGCAACATTCCATTAAAGGCAGTTTTCGATGCCAAGGTAATTGAGTGCCAAACCTGTCCGAAATAATTCCAACGCGATAACCAACGCAATAACCAACGCAAAAGAGGGCGGAAATTCCGCCCTCTTTTGCGTTATGTACAGTCTTACTAACTGCAGTGCGCCCCGCACCAGCTTCCCTTATCGCAAATTGTGATAAACGTTTTGAACGTCATCGTCTCCCTCCAATCGATCCACCAAATCCAAGACTTCTTTCGCCTGCTCCTCAGTGAGATCTACCCAAGTATTGGGAATGTATTGCAACTCGGCAGTATTCACTTCTACACCCATGTCTTCTAGGCCTTTTTGCATCTGTCCGAACGATGTAAAATCACAATATACATACACCATATCCTCATCAATGGCCACTTCATCGAGACCAAAATCGATCAGTTCAAACTCAAACTCATCCAAATCCCGACCGCCCAACTTGGCTTTTTCAATTTTCAATACGCCTTTTCGGGTAAAGATGAAATCCAATGAGCCTGTCTTGCCCATGGCCCCACCCCCTTTGTTGAAATGCATACGCACGTTGGCAACGGTACGGGTATTGTTATCGGTAGCGGTTTCTACCAAAACAGCCACACCATAAGGGGCATACCCTTCGAAACGAACTTCTTCATAGTCGGCAGAATCGCCTTTTGAACTCGCTCTTTTAATTGCGGCATCCACGCGGTCTTTGGGCATGTTCACGGCCTTGGCGTTTTGGATAACTGTACGCAGTTTGGGATTGTTTTCCGGCATAGGTCCACCTTGCTTTACTGCGATGGCTATTTCTTTTCCGATGCGGGTAAACTGCTTGGCCATACGGTCGAAGCGAGCAAACATGGTATGTTTGCGTTTTTCAAAAATCCTTCCCATAGTGGCTGCAAAGATACGAAAGTATCCGTGATGGTCCTCAGACAACCCCATAAAACAAAAGCGCCGGGGAGCTCCCGCTCCCCGGCGCCTGAGGGTTCGGCGGCCCTTCGGGCACGCCGAACCCAATCAACCCATCACCAAAAAGTGTACGCCAAACTCACATTCACCGACCTCCCAGCTGCACTCATCCCACTGGCAAAATACCGGTAATGCAAATCCAACAAATTCTCCACAGCCAACGTAGCGCTCAAACCCGACTTGTGCTGATACCCCCCGCGAAGGTTCCAACATTGCCAAGCCGGATTGAACCCGTCTGCCTTTCCATCACCATTGATATCAGCCAATCCAATCGGTTGCTTGTCCTGATTGTCTTCCCCAGAACTCGAGTAATCCTTGGCCTTCTTCATCCCGTTGAACAAACACTGCGCTTCAGCAAACCAACCCGCGCCGTTCCAACGCAAAGAGGCCTGTCCATATACCGGCGGAATATGATCCAGCGGCTGCGAAGCAGCCGCCTCATCCACCTGATATATCCCCTTAGTCTGTGTAACCGATCCGCTGAACCACAAATCACGCATCACCCTCACCTTCGCATTCAAATACAACCCCGTGATCTGTCCAACCGCCACATTCTGCAACTGATAAATCCTTGTCATCCTGCCATCGTACATCATCGAATCAGCACCGTTCAAACTGCCCGGTTGGTCTAACAGTAAATTCTTCACCACACTGCTAAACATCCCCGCCTCCAAAGCAAACGCCCTGTCCTTCCGCCACAAAAACCCCAAATCGCAGGTGGTGCTCTGCTCGGCTTTCAACGTCGGACTCGGTACCAACAACTTGGCTCCCGGCTTGCTGTCAAACACCTTGGTCATATCGTCTATGTTTGGATTGCGGTAAGCCTGATTCACACTCGCCTTTAACAACAATCCCTTCTCTAACTGCTGCGTCAACCCCAAATCATAACTGGGCGTTGTTGAAGCAAATGAAATGGAACTGTAAGGCAACTTCCAAGGGTTCGCCTGAGAAAACAAAGCCTCCAACGAATACTTGGAAACCCTGAAGCCCCCCTGAATCACTGTGCCCGTTTTTGCTACACGATAAATCCCCTGAGCAAATACAGAATGCATCTGAGTGGTTGCACCCGAATCACTATACCTGGCCTTGGTTGCAGTTTCTGCCAAAGTAGAAATATTTTTATTGATTCCCACCGAATTCACCGCATTCCAAACCATCTCTACCCCAGAATTCAAAGTGAACGACTCGCTGATCTTGTCGTGGCGATCCAAATTCAACGTGCGCATCGTAACCTCGTCGCGCTGCGTCCGCTCGGTAGAACTTCCAAAATTTCGGGTTACCCTGGCAACCTCTGTCCCTTGCTGAGCCAACGTCAATCGCGTGCTGTGATCCGCAGAGCCCAATTTGGCCGTGTACAACAAAAAACTACGATTCTGTGGGGCATAATCCCACCGACCGTAAACGGGCTTGCCGTTGTTAAACTCCGACATACGGTCATACCGCGGAATAAGTCCGGCCATAGAACGCTGCACATTCAAGGTGTGTTCAACCTTTCCCGTTTTGGCAAAAACTTTGGCGAACAAATCGGTCTGATCGTAGCCCGTTCCTTTCTGTAACTGCGGATCATTGTTCTTCAAAACGGTATCGCGACCATTGATGCGGGTCACATATTTAGTTAAATATCCAAACGTATCCCAGTCCGAATAATTCCTGCTACCACTGCGTAAATCGCCGAATTGACTCCGGGTGGCCGACAAAATCAGTCCCACCTTTTCGGTTTGCATCTTCAATCCCAGGTTACCAATGATGGATTGGCTGGCCGATTGATATCGCACAGTAGCCGTAGGTTTAACCGCAAATTTGCCCAAAGTTGCCTCCTTGGTTTTGAAGTACAACACACCGCCCATGGCATCGGAACCATACAAAGTAGAGCCTGAACCAAAGTTCACCTCCATGCGATCGAGCATGAACGGATCTACGGTGATGATGTCCTGCAAATGGCCCGCACGATAGGTGGCATTGTTCATGCGAACCCCATCGACCACCATCAGCACCCGCGAGGCTTCAAACCCACGCAAAACGGGCGAACTACCGCCCATTTGACTCTTTTGTACAAACACCTGACCCGTATTGATTAACGCATCACCCAAGGTGGCCGGTTGTAATTCCAACAAACGCTTGGCACCGACAACTTCAATTTGTCTAGGTGTTTCTTTTCTCTGTTGTTCAAATCGCTGTGAGGAGACCAATACCTCTTCAAACGATTCCACTTCACTGGTGTCAGTTGATTTCTTTGTATCCACTTGTGCGTTCGCCATACCCATCAGGCACAGCAAAGCGCTAATAATCATCGTTTTTTTCATAATTTTTTGGATGAATTCACAATAGAAAACACACCAAATGATCACCCCTTCGCCGTGCAAAGAAGCTGCATTTGTGTTTTAGGAATAAAATTCCCTTTGTTGGTACTCACATCCTTGCGGAGGCGGAACGCTCACCTCCCTGAATCCGCACAGTACATCGCGGCCCACATACTTTAAAAATTCTTGCTCCTTATCCAATGGAAGTGGAACACTTGTCTCTTTATCCCAAAGGCCCCAGTGCAATTTATCGAACCAAAGCGGCTTGGCATGACTGCTGCCACCATGACCGCGCTCGGTTTGCTGGGCGATTTGATTTTCTAGGGCTTTTTCGATTTTGTCATTGAACGCTTTTACGCGATATCCGCCCCGTACAACCACCACCTGCAGCACGTCGTACTTGTTCTCACCCAGCATGATTTCACTGCCCTTTTTCAAATGAGCATATTCCGCCGTATTGGGCAAAAACAGGTCTTCCGACACCTCCATACCCACGGTTCTTTCTAGGTAGCGTTTCACTTCCTTGCGTTGACGTTTGTGCGCCAGAACATGCATAAAGGTGAGTCCCGGTATCAAGACCATAAGCAATGCCGCAACCAATTTTGTGGCGGTTTGCTTGAGGAAATGGCCCTGATAAATAGACATGAATGGGCAAATATAAAATTTACCAACGAGCTATGCGCGAAAATGCAGAATTTTGCATCGATGAAGCAACCTGTTTACGTAATCGACATTGTAAGAACCCCAGTAGGGAAATTTGGTGGCACTTTGGCTGCAATCCGTCCCGATGATTTGGCGGCGCACGTCATTTTATCGTTGTTGCAACGCAACCCCAACATCGATCCAGCGGCCATTGATGAAGTGATTTTGGGGGCTGCCAACCAAGCGGGTGAAGACAACAGAAACGTAGCAAGAATGTCTACTTTACTGGCTGGAATCCCAACGAGCGTTCCGGGCTATACGGTAAACAGACTCTGTGCCAGCGGGTTGCAAAGCATCATGAATGGTGCGATGTCGATTGCCTCGGGCCAAGCCCATTTGGTGCTTGCAGGGGGTACGGAAAGCATGACCCGGGCACCCTTTGTGATGGCCAAAGCAGAATCGGCCTTTTCGCGCTCAACAGAAATTCACGACACAACCATTGGATGGAGATTCACCAACCCAGCATTATCCAAATTGTATTACCCTTATTCCATGGGTGAAACCGCGGAAAACGTAGCAGAGCAATTTAAAATATCGAGAGAGGACCAAGATAAGTTTGCCTACGAAACGCAACTCAATTGGAAAAATGCCCACGCGGCTGGTAATTTCCAAAACGAAATCGTTGCAGTGCCCATCCCACAGAAAAAAGGAGAGCCCTTGCTGTTTAGCACCGACGAACAACCAAGACTCAGTGAAATCAGTGTTTTGGCGAACTTGAAACCCGCATTTCGCGAGGGTGGCAGTGTTACAGCCGGCAACAGCTCTGGCATCAACGATGGCGCCGCAGTGTGCATACTTGCCTCTGAAGAAATGGTCAACCAACTTGGACTTACCCCCATGGCCCGCGTAGCGGGAATCGGTGCGGCGGGCGTAGACCCAAGTATCATGGGTATCGGACCAGTACCCGCAACCCAAAAAGCATTGAAAAACGCAGGCCTTACCGTTCAAGATTTGAGCGTTGCAGAATTAAACGAAGCCTTTGCCTCTCAAGTACTGGCCAGCATGCGCGCACTTGAAATTGATCGAAATATCGTAAATCCAAACGGCGGAAGCATCGCTATCGGTCATCCACTGGGTGCATCAGGAACCCGAATTTCGGCAACCCTTTTGCACCATATGCGCAGAAACCCTTCGTTGAAATACGGCCTGGCCACCATGTGTATCGGTGTTGGTCAAGGCTGTGCCATCGTTTACGAAAACTGCTAACATGCGGTATAAAATCGAATTGGCCTACAATGGCAACAATTACGCTGGCTGGCAAATTCAACCCAACGCACCTACCGTTCAGGCCGCCATCGACAAAGCCCTCAGTACTTTGTGCAATCAGCCCATTGAGACCATGGGTTGCGGTCGCACAGATTCAGGGGTACACGCCAGGTATTTTGTGGCCCATTTCGATGGTCCTGAAAACCTGCCCCATGATTTGGCCCATCGGTTGAACAAAATGATTCCCATCGATATCCATGTCATGACCGTCCAACCCTGTGAGCCCAATTTTCACGCGCGGTTCGATGCCATACTTCGTGAGTACCAATACCATATTCAAACAAAAAAAGATCCGTTTGTGCCCCACACCTTTTGGTGGAATGCCCAATGTCTAGATGTTGATGCCATGAATCACTGTGCGACCAAACTCGTAGGTGAACGCAGCTTTTTGGCTTTCTGCAAAGGCGAGGCACCCAACAACAACCCCAACTGCACCGTGTTTCAAGCACACTGGTTAGCCACCGACCTCGGTTATGTTTTTACCATTCAAGCCAATCGCTTTTTGCGCAACATGGTAAGAGCCATCGTGGGCACACTCATAGAAGTTGGATTGGGCAAAATTAGCATCGAGGAATTTCAGCGCATTCTCGACACAGGAAATCGCAGCGATGCGGGTGCTTCTGTCCCCGCCAAAGGGTTGTTTTTAACCCAAGTGGTTTACCCAGAATCCCAGCAAGATTAAACCTTTACCTATTCAAAACGTCTAAGGAATTTGTCGACCTGACGTTCGGTTGCCGGACGAATATAGAAGTTCTCCGCTTTCACTTTGTCGGCTGTATTCGTCAAAATTTGTTGCAGGTTTTGGTCCGTTGCATACACATTCGCCCCCGTCTTGGTGAGGTTGATGTAGATGTAATCGTTGGCGCCCAAATCGAGGTAAACATACATGTTTTGACCGCTGCGTTTGTGTTCTAACAGCATCACGGCATGCATATTCTTATTGATGGGCTTGCCTGCGATACTGGCCACTGAAACTAAGTCGTTGCAATACATCCCGCGGAGTTTGCTATCCCATCTGAAGGTAGCATCGCTGAGTACCAACTTGTATTCCGCCTCGTCCTTGCCTTTCAATTCGCCGTTTTTCATCAAATTCTCCAAGGCGTTGCGATAGGCCTTCTCGCTTTCCATCATCTCGCCCAAACAACGTTTGAAGAAATCGGTATTAACGGTTGCAGTATTGCCTCCATTTTCGTTGATCAGTGCCACCAAGCGTTCTACATAATCGGGGTGCATGGGGAAATCCAGCATCATCGCCAAGTTGAACACAAAACTGCTATCGCCGGGATACAAATCTGCCGTACCCGCATTCTTAAATTTGATGTTGGGCGTTTCGAGTCCAAAATCCAAAGGCCCCTCGGCATGAATGCTATGATTGCGTTCGTTAAATTGAATCCAGCTGCCCTTGAGTCCACCATCGCGCAATCGAGACTTGCTGCCTGCATAAAAGCTTTCTGTCTTGTTGTCGTAGTAGAAAATGCCCGTATCATTGGTAACATCGTCATCAGAGTAACGACGTTTCCATGAATACATCAGGGGATACACGAAGCTTGAATCATTGGCGACAAACAATCCCACGTATTGCTTTTTATTGTCTTTATCGCGGGGGTCGCTCATGTCAAGCACCACATATTTGGGATCCACACGGTTGTCGAAACGAATCCAAACCGAAGGATAAATGTTCTTGAACGTATGCAACGGTTTCACGTAACCGGTAAATCGGATAAGCTTCTCTGTACTTTCAATCTGAGCGAAGCCTTTGTACCCAATTTTTGTCTCCAAGGTAAAGTTCTGCTCCTCGGCGATCTTTCCAACCCCTTCCACTCGTTGATTTTCATTCACGATCACGCTGTCGAGGAAGAATTCTTGTCGGCCACCGCGACTGTTCACATACTGATAGAAACCATTGCCTCGAATCTTATTTTTACCATAGACCTTTACTTTCAACTTATAAATTTCATGGAATTTATTGTCCTTTCCGGCAATCAACTTGGTACTATCCAATAGGTCCATATCGGCATTGGCACGCACAGTGGCTTTGCCATCTTTCAAGAACAATCTTGAATCGGCGATATCGATATACGGAATCTCAGAAATTTTGAGGGTATAATCCACCAAGCTGTAATCGGCCCGTTTCGCTTCAAAACTCAGACCGCCCTGGGTTGGATTGGTGCTTGCAAAAATGGGGGATTGTCCGGCCAGTGAAGGGCCCACCTTCGCGGTGATGATCTTCTTGTCCATGTCCCAGCGATAATCCGTGAGGTTGGTTTGGTACATGTTGTAATCAAACTTCGTCATTGAACCAGGCTCATTCTTAGTAAAGGTTCCTATGCGTTTGCTGAAATCCATGGTACCATTGATGTCGCTGGTTTCAAATGCCATCCGCGAGGAGTCAGCCGCATAAATCTGCAAATTGGCTTTTTTCGCGGTTGATTTCTGAGGACCAAACACTTGCTCCTGACTATAAAACTTCGCTTGATCCCATGCCAAGGTTCCATTTCCTTTCACCATGCTGGGCGACTGGGTGATTGTGCCCGTAAAGTCGTGGCCCACCTTAAACATTTTGATGGGTGTTATGCCATTGGTTACGTTGTACTCGTCTTGATAGGGATTCCACTCCATGTTGGCCATCACGGCATGGATCTCGGGGTATTTGGTATTTTCAGCCAAATCGTAGCGATTCAGCACACCCACTGCTTTTTTCGGCAACAGCAAGATTTTGGTAAATTCACTTTTCGATCCTTGATATTGGATGCTACCATCCGTACCATAAAAACCCTCCTCTGACAAATTCATGGTCATATCGCCCAGCCCTTTTCCGCGATACATGGTGTACCCTCCGGGCGGTGTATGCTTGATAAATCCCAAGGAATAGTCTTTTTGAATGGTCACGTAATGACGGAATTCAGGGAAAATCCCATCCGAAATAAAGTTGCCATCGAAACGCAAACCGGCAATGGTGAAGTTGTCTAAGCTGTCAATCGTAAACGGATCCATCACAAACTTAAACTTATCGCCCTCATAGGCACCGCCGTGAATGTGGGGTTTGTCGTATAGCACCTCACTGCCCTTGTCCGACACAAAAATGGGATATTCAGGATAATCCTTGTTGCCGGATTTGTTGTTGGGCTTGTCGATATACAATGTTCCACTCACGTTTCGCAACACCGATTTGATGGGAACCAACCTGCGGCCCGAGGAATCCGGGAAATACATTTGCAATGAGTCTACGGCCGACATCGCAATGTTAAACTGACCGTAATTGAACACGTATTTTTTACCGTAGAAATCGAATCGACCTGCACGCAACTGTCCGCCAAATCTCAGTCCGCGGTTCTTGGTTAGGGTAACTTGCTGATTAGAAGGAACCACAATCACGTTCTGAGAATCGGAGAAGAAAAATTTCGAAACCCCTTCCAAATTCATCTCGTTCGACAGCAAATTGAGGGTAAAATTTGGTCTTGCACCAATGATGGAAGAAATGCGAATCACATCATAATCACGCATCTTTTGGTGGGCTTGCACATAGCGAAAGGCTTTGGGCAGAAGAATCGCGCTGTCTTGATCTTGTAGGTAGTTGATATATCCTTGGTCGTGCAGTTCCAAGAATGGCGCAACCAAATACTCTTTTTGGGTTTTCTGAAAGAACGCATAGTCATCCAAAGAGAATTTCTGACGCTGCTCGGCCTTGTAGTATTCGCGCAATTCTGCTTTGCGGGCTTGCAACTGCTTCATTTTGGCATCCGCTTTGGCTTTGTCTGCAGGATCTTTGGAAAGCATCAATCGCTTGATGTCCTGCTGCAACTGGTTGGAGATGGGGTCTTCGGGCTGACGGTTATAGAATGCCACAAGCCCTTCCAAGGGATGAGAGCGTAGGGGTCCTTGCAATCGGTTATAGAGAATGTCGCGAAAAAAGTCATCCGAAGATATTCGGGCTTCGAGGTCGTTGTTTACGTTATCAAAGTCCACAAAGGGTTCGGTAATGACCCAGCGAACTTGTTGGACATCCAAGCTCACATTGTGATAGCTATCTGCAAAGGGTACCCGCATCAATCCTTCTTCGCCGCGATCTACGATGAGTTTGTTGTCTTTGAAGATGAAGTTGACTTTAACGAACGGGTGATAAATGGTGGTGACACTGTCGAGGTATAAGGTGTACTCCGCTTGCAATGTACCCGCAATGCCATCCGATATTTTGAACGATTTGCTCTTGAGTGTTACCTTTTTCTTGCCTTTGTAGAACACGTCGATGACCGAAGGTTTTCCATTGGCTGTTGCCGTTGTAATGGTATGACCCTGCATGGTAAAGCCCCCGCGGAAGAAACTCTCATCCCCTACAATGCCTCGCACCAACAATTCATTGTCGTAAGAGTTAAATTGCGGGAATCCCGATTTTTTTACTTTCAATGAATCGGTGGCGCTCGACAAATTATCGGTAAATTTACCCAACACCGCAGTTTTAAAATACCGGTTATAAGTAAGCGATGCAGAATCTACACTGTAGGTATTCACGTCCAAATTCAAGCGAAATTTACCAAACTTCACATAGGCCGACTCATCGGGCAGGCAACGTTGAAAATCAGCGGTCCCATACTCCCCAAGCCAAATATTTTTGGCTGGCTTATAGATGCCTTTGGTGGCTTTCACCACCATTTTATCCATGAATCCCTGACAAACCAAATCTACCTGCCCAAAATGAATTTCAATCTCCCCTTTGTAATACATGTCGAAATCCAGGGTGTCAACCTTCCAAAGAGTAGTTCCGGACTGATAAACCACCTTGTTTGCGAACAAGTTGGCCGTGGTAGTTAAAAAGTCGAGGTATTCTTTGTTACTATTTCCCAGCAGCGATTTGGTAATATTTTGCCACTGTAGTAAGATTTTATCGGGCAGTTTATTCTCCAAAAATGCCGCAACAGTGGTCATAAACAATTGAAAATGTGGTTGCAGCGACATTTTCTCAGCGAGCATCTGATTGCTGATATCTATGATAAATTTTTGCTGACCGGGCGAGAACTTTCCCAACTCCCAATTTTCTTTGAACACGGCAAAATTGCGGGTCAATCCCTTGTCGTTCGCCTTGGCAATAAACGCCTCAAATTCCGCGATAAACGTGGCAGGAACCGGACTAAAGCTACCGTTTTGGGCCGACAATTTAGACCCGAGGGCAAACAATACAATGGTAAAAAGGGCTCGAAGCATCATCATGGGTTATCAAATAACGCACCAAGATGCGTTTCCTTGTCGAAATTAGCGCATCGCCTTCACAATATCGATGAAATCGCGGGCCTTCAGACTAGCACCACCGATCAATCCACCATCGATATCGCCCTGAAGAAACAACGCAGCCGCATTTTCTGGCTTCACGCTTCCCCCGTAGAGAATCGATGTTGCAGCGGCCACTTCTTCATTGTACTGATTGGCAATCAGTTTGCGGATGTAAGCATGAATTTCTTGCGCTTGCTCTGGAGAGGCATTCAAACCCGTTCCGATGGCCCAAACAGGCTCGTAAGCCACCACCACTTGGGCAAATTCTTTGCGATCTAAATGGAACAACCCTTGAACCACCTGCTCTTCAATGGCCCTAAAATATTGCTTGCTTTCACGTTGCTCTAACGTCTCACCCACACAAAAAATGGGCTTCATCCCATGTCGAATCACAGACTTCACTTTGGCCGCACACACGTCGTTCGTCTCGCCGAAATATTGACGTCGCTCACTATGTCCCACCAAGCAATAATCAACCCCTATCGACTTCAACATGCCCGCAGAAATTTCACCGGTGTAAGCGCCTTGATCTTCTTGATGGGCATTTTGAGCACCCACCTGCAAACCACTCCCCTCCAACAATCTCGCCGCAGTTGGCAACGCCAAAAAGGTTGGAATCAACACCACTTTGCCATCCCCGCGATACTCATCTCTTACGATGCCTCTTACTTCAGTGATCCACGCTTGGCTCTCTTCCAAGGTTTTGTGCATTTTCCAATTACCCGCAACGATTTTTTGCCTATTCATACTTCCACAAAAATACAACATCCCCAAACAAGGTTATGCGCAAGATATCAACGAAATCAAGGGCTTAATTCCCCGCGATGGCTTTTTTTGCCCAGTCCATAGCTAGGTCAAATTGGGCCTCTTTTGACAAATCTGAATTGTCTAACACGCGGTAATCATTTGTCAATGTCAAGGGGCTATTTTCTCTACTCGCATCGATGAGATCGCGGTGTTGCAAGTTCTCTGCGATGCTTTCCAACGTAACATCATCGCCCTTGGCGATCAATTCATCGAACCGTCTTTGGGCCCTAACGGCCGGACTTGCGGTCATAAATAATTTTAGTTCGGCCTCAGGAAATACGACAGTTCCGATGTCTCGACCATCCATCACAACCCCTTTCGACTGTCCGATGGCCCGCTGCAAAGCCACCATCCGTGTTCTTACGCTTTGAATTTTCGCCACTTCACTCACTTTGGCCGCCACTTCAATATTCCTTATTTCCGATTCCACAGAAACCCCATTCAATGTCACTTCCGACAAATTGTCTGCATTGTTCACAAACCCTATTTGCAAAGCATTCAGCGCATCAGAAACCGCAGTTTCATCATTCACATCCACCCCAGCCCTTAACATATGTAACGTTACCGCCCTGTACATTGCGCCGCTATCGATAAACACATAACCCAAGGCTTTCGCCAATGCTTTCGCCAAGGTCCCCTTGCCACAACTGCTGTATCCGTCAATGGCGATGTTGATCTTTTTCTCCATGCTAAAAATTAAAGTTCTGGTATACCCCTAAAAGCCACATGAGCAATCGTGCGCTTTTTTGAGAAGCGGGTTGGGTCAATTGACAAAGAAAATTGGTTAGAATTTTGACCCGGAAAATAGGAAGCACTACCATAGGTAATGTCCAATTTGGCCATTTTAAATTTCATTCCCCAACCAAAACCCGAGGTACCTCTGCGCTCGGAAGTCGACATTTCCATTCTGCGCTGATGACTGTATCCAATCAAAAAACTCAAATTTTGTCCGAGCGCCAATTCAGTCCCAAGGGCCATGTGCCGCATCAATTTTGCCGCAAAACCAGCCTCTGATGGCACAACGGGCTTTCCGTTCAAATCGATTTTCCCACCATTGTCGATGTATTGGTCATAGGTCAAATCCCAGCGCTGAAGACTGTGGGCGGTAATATGAAATTTAAATGGCATGTGCTTGGGGCTCAACGACACACCCATTTGAATGTTCATAGGCAGAGGTTCGCGAGCCGCATCCCGATAGGTTACAATTTGCGCCCCGAGGTTCTTCACCAACAATCCCCAACTAAGCACCGAATCGCGTTTGATATAATTGCAACCGAGATTCATGAATACACCATTGGAAACATATGGCCCCAACACGCTGTACACCATACCCACTTGAGCACCCACCCTAAATCTGGGCTCTACTTGACAAGAGGCACTCACCCCAATTTGGGTTTCATTAGCTTTTACCTCGCCTTGCGGATTTCCACCGGCATCATAAGCATCCATTGCTCCGGCATCGATGAGCTGAGCAAATCCCGACCACATAAATCGCTTGCCTTTCCAAGCACCTGTGGCGTTGGCTGTCATCACGGTAGGCAAGACAGATCCTGCACTCAAACCAAACTTACCAACATGACTTTCGTTGAGCAAAGCCGGGTTGTTGACCGATTGCAGTACATCTCCATAAGGTTGAGTTACCAGGTAACCGCTCCAAGCCAAAGCCCTGCTATGCAACGGCACATCCAAAATGCGAAAAACGCCTGTACCACCCGTTTGGGCATTCAGCGAAAGAATCCCCATCGCCAAACCGAAGAACCATGCGCGTTTTTGCATCTGCAACAAATTTACTTAACAACGCGTATTTGGCACAGTTATTTTCACGAAATTTGCACACGCTATAATGAAACGCCTCTACCACAACCCGTCCGAGATTCCCAGCGATCAGCCGCTGGTCATTACCCAAGGGACATTCGACGGGGTACATTTGGGCCATCAAAAAGTACTTAAACAAGTGGTGGTCTTGGCCAAATCTAAGAATACCAAGAGTTTGCTCATCACCTACCACCCCCACCCCCGGCTGGTGATCGACCCAAACAACCACGAACTTCGCATGCTCAGCAGCATCGAAGAAAAAGCCCAAGCCGTTTACGATTTGGGGGTGGATTATGTTTTGGTTTTGCCATTTACACAAGAATTCGCGCAACTATCACCCAGAGATTTTGTCAAAACAATCTTGGTGGATCAACTTCACGCAGACACCATTGTGATCGGTTATGACCATCGCTTCGGCAAGAACCGTGAGGGCGATTTTCTAAGTCTTTTGGCCCTGGCCCAAGAGTTTCATTTCCAAGTGCAAGAAATCCCAGCCTCTGAGATAGATGCCATCGCCATCAGCAGCACCAGAATTCGCAAAGCACTGTCAAACAAACAATTAAACGAAGCCAACACCCTTCTTGGCAAACCATACATACTTACTGGTATCGTAACGGAAGGACAAAAACTCGGCAGAACCATCGGCTTCCCAACGGCCAATTTGGACATTCAAGACCCTTACAAACTCATCCCCCCTTCGGGTGTTTACGCAGGCTATTGTCTGCTCGAAAATGAGCGCTATAAAATGGTCTGCAACATCGGTTACCGTCCTACCGTCAATGGCCAAAACCTTCGCGTGGAAGCCCACATCTTCGATTTCGACAAAAACATCTACGGACGCCCCATCTCGTTGTTTTTGGTACAGTATTTGAGAAATGAGCAAAAGTTCGATTCCTTGGAATCGCTCAAAACCCAAATCCTTATCGATGCACAACAAGCCCAATCAATGGTTCAATTTGATTAAGCAGACCTGCTTGCTGGTCTCCTTGCTGTTATCGATATCCGCCAAAGCTCAGGTGGATGACGAGGATTACGGCGAAGACGATGGCGATTACATTGTTGAAGATTCTGCTTGGATGTCTTCAGATGACACCACTGCTTATTATTACGATGAGGGAGAGTTCATCATTCCCGGCATGTTGCCTGAATACGATTTCTATGCCTTTTGGGACACCCTCCATGTAGATGCCTATCGATTCGATTTGCGAAAATTGCAAGAAATCATTCCGCTAACCGTGCTTGAAATGGACTGTGATTTCGCCATGCCCGTCTATGGCAGAACCAATTCTCCCTTTGGTTGGCGGCATGGACGTCCGCATACCGGCATCGACTTACAACTACGCACCGGTGATTCCGTGTACGCGGTCTTTGATGGCGTTGTGCGCATGAGCAAATACTACAATGGCTACGGAAATTGTGTGGTGGTGAGGCATTACAACGGACTAGAAACCTTGTACGCACACCTCAGCAAACTCGATGTAAATCCCGGCACATTGGTCAATGCAGGTCAACTGCTTGGCTTAGGCGGATCAACTGGCCATAGCACAGGCCCCCACCTACATTTTGAAATTCGCTTTTTGGGTCGCCCCTTGAACCCCTCCGCCGTCATTGATTTTCCCAATGAAACGGTGAAGGTAGACACACTAAACATCGAATCAAAAATTTTCCAAATGCCAGCGGGAACTTACCACTACAAAAAACGCAGAAGTTCTTATCGCAGAAGCAGATACAAAGGCAGCAAGAGCCGCAAACGCAGATATTCTTACGAGATTAGAATAGAAGAAGTGTCGCAAACGTTATACAGCGTATAAAAGGTTGAAACGATTCAACTATTTTTGTATTTTCTGTGAGCATTCAAGTCAATCATTTATCGAAACGCTATGGTAGCCAGTGGGCCGTAAACGACTTATCGTTTGAAATCCCCACAGGCGAAATTGTTGGATTTTTGGGTCCGAACGGAGCCGGAAAATCCACAACCATGAAAATACTCACCGGCTACATTCCCGCCAGCAGCGGAGATGCTGTAGTCTGTGGCTTTAACCTCAATACAGACAGCCTATCGGTCAGAAAACGCGTGGGCTATCTGCCAGAGCACAACCCCCTCTACCTCGACATGTATGTCACCGAGTACCTGCAATTTTCTGCAAGTATGGCAGGCGTATCGCAAATCAAATCTGCGGTTGAAAAAGCCATCGACCTCACCCAATTGTCGCCCGAAAGGAACAAAAAAATCGGACAATTATCGAAGGGGTACCGACAGCGTGTTGGCCTGGCGCAAGCATTGATTCACGACCCAGAAGTATTGATTTTAGACGAACCCACATCGGGTCTAGACCCCAACCAAGTGTTAGAGATGCGCAATGTGATCAAGAACCTCGGCAAGAATAAAACTGTCTTACTCAGCACGCACATCATGCAAGAAGTAGAAGCCATGTGTAGCCGCGTTATTCTGCTCAATCACGGAAAAATCATCGCAGACGATACGTTGGAAGGCCTCAAGCAAACTTCCCCCAACGATTCTTTGGAAATCATCTTCAGAAATTTAACCAATAGCCATGTGGGTAGTATTTAAGAAAGAGATTCGCAGTTTTTTGGGCTCCTTCATTGCGTACATCGTGATGGGCGTTTTCTTGGTAATCACCGGCATATTCATGTGGTTGATACAGGAAAACAACGTGTTAGATTTGGGCATTGCCAGCCTGCAAGTCATGTTCAACATCGCGCCCTACATCCTCATTTTCCTGGTATCGGCAATCACCATGCGCAGTTTGAGCGAGGAGCGACGACTCGGAACCATCGAGATCCTTACCACCCGACCTGTGAGCGACACTGCAATTCTACTAGGCAAATATTTTGCCGCCGTGGGATTGATTGTCTTCACGCTGCTCCCCACCCTTTTCTATTACTACACGATCAACCAATTGGCAGACCCGCTTCAAGGTGTTGATAGTGGCGCGACTTGGGGCTCTTACATGGGTCTCGTTCTTTTGGCAGCGAGTTACGCCAGCATTGGTTTGTTCGCTTCCTCACTTACCGACAACCAGATTGTTTCCCTGATTATTTCAATGGTGCTGTGTTTTTTCTGGTATGGGGTTTTGAGTTTGCTGGGTGATATCAAAGCGTTAGAACTGATTGGCAAAAGTTTGGAGTGGTTTAGCTTGGACTTCCATTATCAGTCGATCAGTCGTGGAGTGCTCGACACCCGCGACATCGTCTATTTCTTGGGCTTCATCGCTACCTTCCTCGGTGGCACTAAGTTGGTTTTTGAAAGCAGAAAATGGTGATGAAAAAGTATAGCAATCGCATTCAATCCCTGCTCGAATTCGTCACTCTATTGGTTGTGGTGGTTGTAGCCAACATCCTGGCCAACGCATACTACCAACGCTTGGATCTTACCAGCGAAGCGCGATACACCCTCTCTGAAACGAGCAAGAAACTCGCCAAAGGACTCAAGGAAAAACTGTACTTCCGACTGTATTTGGATGGGGAGACGTCGGCCCGTTTCAAAAACCTCCGCAACGAGATTCGCGACATGGCCTATGAGTTTCGCGAGATCAGTGGTCGGAACATCGAAATTGAATTGATAGACCCTTTCGAGGGCAAGCTCACCTCTGAAATCAGCGGAATACTGGAGGATTTTCAGTCGCGCGGGGTCCTGCACCAGCGTGATATCGACGATGAAGGCAGCAACTCTACCGTCATCAAAAACATCATCCCTGGGGCAGAAATGAGTTATGCGGGGAAAACGGTGGCCATCAACTTCTATGAACACGACGTAGCCCTGGATGCCGATAACAACATCAAACGAGCCATCGACAATGTGGAATATGAAATCGCCAATGGTTTGAGGCAGTGCATTTTAGACAAATCTAAGAATATTGCGGTGGCAGATGGGTCTGGAGAAATGATCGACAATCGGGTGGCCGATTTTGCCCAGGAGTTATCAAAGTACTACAATGTAAACGCCTTGAATTTGAATGTGGTCGATCCCAAAAGTGCCGAACCTTTTGTTGAAAAGCTCAAAGCCATTGACAATCCAGAGGCCATGGGTAGCGTACTCATTGAAAGTCTGCAAAAACGCTTGAACAACAACGATTTGCTCATGGTGATCAAACCCGCCAAGGACTACACCCCAGCAGAATTGTATTTGATTGACCAGTTCGCAATGAAAGGGGGAAAGGTCATTTGGATGATTGATCCTGTTCATGCCGAAATCGACAGTTTCGAAAACAATTCCCAGATTATCGCCATGGACAATCAGTTGGAGAACATTTCATCGTCGCTGTTTCATTACGGCGTGAAGTTGGAATCTACCTTGTTGATGGACGCCAATTGCAATGCCATACCCATTCCGGTTGGTGGAAGGCCCGAAATGATTGATTTTTATTACTTCCCCGTATTCATGTCGGCCACTTCGCCCCATATCATCAATCGCAACGTTGGGCCTATTTGGGTACAGTTTCCAGCCACATTATCGGCCAAATCGAAAACTGACCTCAACGTGACGCCCTTGTTGAGTAGTTCGCCCTATACAAAAACGGTGCAAGCCCCAGCGACTGTGGACCTCGAAACGTCTTACATGCAATCGCGCGACGACCGTTATCGCAGCACGTTAAGGGGTGGCAGCAAATTATCGGGCGTTTTGTTGGAGGGCAAATTTCAGTCGCCGTTCATTTACCAAAAGCACTACGATGGGGTTCCGTTTTTACCCACAGGAAACAGCAAAATGATTGTGATTGCCGATGGAGATATCATGCGTAACGGCATCAGCGGCAGGGGTGGAATATACCCCACTGGATTCGATCGCTTTACCAAGACCACATTTGCCAACAAGAAGTTCTTGTTGAATTGCATCGATTACCTGATCGACGACAATGGATTGATCGAAATTCGGGCAAAAGAAAAAACGCTGCGGTTATTGGATACGGAAAAAACGCGACTTGAACGCGACTACTGGCAGTGGTTCAACCTCATAGCACCTTTGCTTAGCATTTTATTCTTTGGCGTGGCCAATCACATTTATCGCAAGCGAAAATACCAAACAAACTAACCCATGTACGATTTCATCGAAGGCAATATCGAATCGCTAAACCCTACCCATGTGGTCATTTCCAATCAGGGATTGGGGTATATCGCGGCAATTAGTTTAACCACTTACGAAAAAATCAAAGGCCACAAAACAGCCAGATTATTTGTCGATCTGTTATTCAAAGTAGAAAACCAGAGTCCCGTATCGATGAATTTGTATGCTTTTGCAGACCCTGACGAGCGCCACATGTTTCGGATGTTAACCAGCGTTTCTGGCGTTGGAAACAATACGGCCATGCTGATGTTGAGCAGTTTGGCTCCCGATGATTTGGCATCGGCCATCTTGAACGGCAATGTGGGTTTATTGAAGAGTATCAAGGGCATTGGGGAGAAAAGTGCACAACGCATCGTATTGGAGTTGCGCGACAAACTCATGGGTGGGAAAAAATCCATGGGATTGAGTGCGGCTTCTGGGGTGAGCGACCACTTCACTGAGGCATTGGCTGCTTTAACAACTTTGGGGTATCCGAAAGCGAATGTAGAAAAAGCGTTAATGAAAGTCAGCAAAGAACTTGGCGGCACCGCCACCATCGAAGAACTCATCAAAAATTCGCTGAAAATATTGTAACTTGCAAAACCAACTAAAAATAAGCCTATTCGCCAAACTGCTACACAACGTTAAGAAGTGTTAAGAATGAAGTTTCTCGCAAAATCAACGAGCTGCTGTCGAATATTCGCGCATACAAGTTTGTTGCTGATTGGCCTATTGGCGGGATCAGGAAAGGCATTGTTTGCCCAGACCGATACCAACAGTCTGAAATACAGAATTGCTCAATCTTCGGTTAGCGGCAGTAAAATTGACTTAGAGAACCCCATCAAAACGGAATGGCGATACAATGCCAGGGAAAACCGTTACGAAGGATTCAGGAATTTGGGATCATTGAGTTACCCAACGGGCGAAACTTTATCGGTAACCGAGTATTTTCAAACACAGGGCAAGTTAGAGCGCGAGAAATACTTCAGAGACAAGTCGCAGAGTGCGTACGCATTGGGCCCGAATAACAAAGGGATCAGTGAACTGATCAAGGCCGAATTGAACAACCCCACTGTGTCGAAAATTTTCGGTGAGGGGGGTGTTGATTTTCAGTTGAATGGCAGCGCCATGATCAAATTGGGTGGCAGCATCAACGAAAACAGGAACCCCAACTTTTCAAAACGTCAGCAAAAGTATTTTGTACCAGTGTTTGACCAACAAATGCAAATCAGCGCCAACGGTAGCGTGGGTGAATTTGTGAAATTGGGGATCAACTATGACACGGAGGCGGCTTTTGAATTCGACAACCAGACCAATTTGGGATGGAAAGGCAAACCGGATGGCATTTTGAAAGACGTGCAAGTGGGAAATGTCAACCTGAATTTACCCACCCAGTTAATCAAACCCGCCAACAGTTTGTTTGGGTTTTCTAACACCATGCAGTTTGGAAAAACCACCATCAAAACGGTTTTTTCTCAAAACAAGGGACAAAGTACCGAGACGGTACTCAAGGGCGGAGCCCAAATGAACGAGTTCAAAATCACGGCCGACAATTACGACCAAAACAAGCACTATTTCCTTTCACAATTCTTCCGCGAAAACTACAATCGGTCTTTGGAGAATTTGCCCATTGTTGCCAGCGGTGTAATCATCAACCGGGTTGAGGTATGGGTGACCAACCGAAACGCGAATGTGGAAACGCCCAGGGATATTCTTGCGTTCCAGGATTTGGGAGAGGCCAAGCCTTACAGAGCGCCACTGGGTGGTTCTACAAACTTACAAGCCAGCAATGATGCCAATACCCTGTATGCCAAAATGGTCAATGACCCCGATGCCAGAACCACCGGAAAAGCCATAGACCGGGTATTCGCCAACATGCCCTACTTTGAACAAACGGTAGATTTCGACATGTTGAACTACGCCCGTCAGTTGACCGATAAAGAATTCAGCTTAAACACGCAATTGGGTTTTATCTCGCTGAATCAACCGTTGAACAACGATGAAATATTGGCGGTTGCTTTCGAATACACCTACAATGGCGAAGTATTCCAAGTGGGTGAATTTTCACGCGACGTTGCTCCAGGTAATCAGCAATTGTTGTTCTTAAAAATGCTGAAAGGCAATACAATCAGAACACCCTTGCCCATGTGGAAATTGATGATGAAGAACATCTACGCACTCAATACCTACAGCTTGAGTTTGGAAGATTTCAAGTTAAACATCATCTATGCCGACGACACTACGGGTGGCGATTACAACTACTTACCCATCGGCAATGCAAACTGCCCCAACCTGGTTAATGGCAATCCTTTGATTCGGGTTTTGGGATTGGACAAACTGAACCGACAGCAAGAGGCGAAGCCCGACGGTGTATTTGACGCGATTGAAGGACTTACCGTAAACACCCAATACGCAAGGATTATTTTCCCGGTTACAGAACCATTCGGTGATTTCATGCGTGAACAATTTAATGGGCGAAATGACTTGGGCGATTACTACTGTTACGATGCGCTTTATGACAGCACCAAATGGTTAGCCCAACAAGATGTCAAACACAATAAATTCTTTTTGCAGGGCAGTTACAAGAGCAGCAACGGAGCCGAGTTGTTCTTGGGAACCACCAATCTACAGCGGGGTTCTGTGCGCGTCACCGCCAACGGAAGACCCCTCACCGAAGGAATGGACTACGAAGTAGATTACGCTTTGGGTCGAGTAAAAATCATCAACGAGGGATTGCTTCGCGGAGGTGCGGAAATTAGGGCCAGTGCCGATGGACAGAGCTTCTTCAACATTCAGCAAAAAACTTTGCTTGGAGGTAGAATTGAGCACAAATTCAACAAAAAACTCATTGTCGGTGGTACAGCACTGCACATGTATGAGAGACCCCTAACGACAAAAACCAACTTCAATGAAGAGCCGCTATTGAATACCATCATCGGTGCAGATGTGGCCTATAGTTCTAAATCAAGATTCTTGACCAAAATCATAGATGCGTTGCCATTTCTTGAAACCAAAGAAATATCAAACATCACAGCCTACGGTGAGTTTGCGAAGATTTTCCCCCATAACCACAAATCTCAAGGAAACCAACGTGGGGTTTCAAATTTGGAAGATTTTGAAAATGCAGAAATGTCCAACGACCTAAAAAGCGTGGGAAACTGGGTCGTTGCTTCTGTGCCTCAAAAACAAGAGGATCGCTTCCCCGATACAAAAACTTACGACAAAACCACCTGGATGAATCACCATGCGGCGTTGAGTTTTTATACCATTGACCAGTTGTTTTACCGAGACAACGACATGCCAGACAACATCAAACAGCGCGTCGACAATGTTCTCAGCGACCCATTCCAGCGCCAAGTAGATCAAAGAGAATTATTTCCACAGCGGAACTTCCCTCAGGGGACCCCTACCATCTTGCCAACTTTGGATTTGTTTTTCCGTCCTACCAGCAGAGGTATGTACAACTACAACAGCAATCCAAGCGAGATCAACGACAAAGGGGAATTGCTGAATCCAGAATTGAGTTGGGCTGGTATCACACGGAAAATCGACCAGAACGACTTCGAAGCAGCCAACATCGACTACATTGAAATATGGATGCTCGACCCAATGTCTAACAACCCAAACCTCAGGGGTGAATTGCTGCTTCACTTGGGTAACGTGAGTGAAGACATTTTGCCTGATCGCAGAAAGTCTTTCGAAAACGGCTTGCCCACGGGCACCAACAGCACTGCCGAAACAGATACAACTTCATTGGCGATTGTTCCCAGCGGACCCCAAATCAATTACGCTTTTGACAATAATCCTGCTACGCTTCAAACGCAGGACGTGGGTCTTGACGGAATGGACGATGCGCAAGAATTGGCGCATTTCGACACCATACTTTTGAAAAAAATCGCGGCGAATTTCGGTGCTGGTTCACAGTACTACAAAGACGCATCAAAAGACCCTAGCAACGACAATTACCTTCATTACTTAGAAAGTGCCTATGATGTATTAGATGCTGATATCATTCACAGATACGAAAAAATCCAAGGTCTGCAAGGGAACTCAAGTAACGAGAAATACACCGGGAAATACGACGGGATGCCCAAGTCAACCACTTCGATTCCTTCCGACGAAGACGTAAACCGCGATTTTACTTTAAACCAAAGCGAAGACTATTTCCAATATCGCATTAAAATCAATGCCTCAGACATGCGAATTGGCAACAACTACATTTCTGATGTGGTACGTAAAAAGACAAAATTGCGCAACGGCAAGGAAAAAGACATCACTTGGTATCAGTTGAAAATTCCGATTCGCGAATTCGAAAAAGCGGTGGGTAACATCAGCGATTTCAAGAGTATTCGTTTCATGCGAATGGTCATGACAGGATTCAATGACACAGCCCTTCTGCGTATGGGTTACATCAACATGGTACGCGCCGATTGGCGTCGTTACACCAATAGTTTAAAAACCCCAGGTGTGATTGTCCCACAAGATCCCAACGATGGAACCAAATTCGTTGTAAGCGCCGTAAACATTGAAGAAAACAGCAACCGCTATCCCATTGCTTATGTAACACCTCTAGGCGTTGATCGCGTACAAAACATGGCTAGTTTGGGCACCGTTTTAGAAAACGAACAATCCCTCTCTCTGCAGGTGTGTGAATTGAAAGCGGGCGACAGCAGAGCGGCCTTTAAAACCACAACTTTTGATGCGCGCAACTACAAAAGAATGCAATTGTACGTGCACGCCGAAGAAAGCCAAGGTACGACCATTCAAGATGGAGAAGTTGCTGCCTTCATTCGTTTTGGTACCGACCTTACTTCGAACTATTACGAATATGAAATTCCACTGAAAATCACACGCGGTACCATCAACAATCGTTCAGGCAATGCGGCGGCGCTGATTTGGCCGGCGGAAAATTTGATGGACTTCGCGCTAGATTCATTCTACTATTTAAAAATTGCTCGTCAGAACGCCGCATGGCCGATGACCGCTCCATACATCAAATTCACGAGCAAAGGGAAAATCACAGTAATGGGGTTACCCGATGTTGGAAACCTGCGTGTAATGATGGTAGGTATCAAAAACAACAGCAATTCACCCAAGTGCTTTGAAACCTGGTTCAACGAATTGCGTGTTAAGGAAATTGCCAATAAAGGAGGATACGCCACCTTGGCGAACGTTCAAATGCAACTGGCCGATTTCGGTCAGCTCAACATGGGAGGCACCATTCGGACCATCGGATTTGGTGATGTAGATAAAAAACTGAACGACAGAAGTCTGAGCACCAACTTAAATTACGACATAGCATCAAACCTGGAATTGGGTAAATTCTTCCCGAAAAAAGCGGGCGTGAGTGTCCCCATGTACATTGGTTATTCTGAAAGCTATGCGAGACCTAAGTATTACCCTTTAAATCCTGATTTAGAGTTAAAAACTTTCTTGTCGGGGATTGCCGATGCATCCACAAGGGCCGCGGTGAAAAAAGCCGCTGAGGAATACAATTCGTTGTATAGCATTAACTTTAACAACGTAAGGGTGGCCTCCGCCATGGGCAAACTGCCAAAGATTTGGTCGCCCAGCAACTTCGTTTTTGGATACAGTTATCAAAACAACTACCGCAGGAATCAACAAATTGAAGAGTACTTCATCAAAACCACACAAGCCACCATTGGGTACACCTACAACAGAAACACAAAATACCACAAACCCTTCCGCAAAATGAAGACTAGGAAATTGGCTTTGGTGAGGGATTTCAACTACAACTTCATGCCATCTAGCTTCAGCACACAAATACAAACCAACCGTTTGTACAGTGAGCAACAAGCACGAAACAACAACAAGTTCATACAAGTCAACCCAAGACTGTTCGATAAGAACTTCACAATTCTTCGCAATTTCAACACAAACTTGCCTTTGACAGAATCGATCAAAGTCAATTATTCCGCCAATGTTACCTCACGAATTCAAGAGCCTTATGGCAGGTTGGACAATGAGATTAAGTTGGATTCGGTACGACGTGAATTCTTGAGCTTAGGCCGGATGTCCAAATTCTACCAAAACGTCAACGCCACCTACACCCTTCCCTTTAGCAAATCAAAACTGACCCGTTGGATGAACACCACGGTAACATACGTGGGAAGTTATGAGTGGAACCAAGCGCCTCCCGCCTTCCAATCCTTGGGAAATCGCTTGCAGAATGGACAAGACATCAACGTAAGTGGTCAATTGAATTTTACCCAATTGTATTCAACCATCCCTTGGTTGCGCGATCTTGAAAAACCCAAGAAGGTAAAGAAACCTGCGACCGCTACAACCCCTGCACCCAAACAAGACGATGAAGGCCCTTCCTTCGAAAGTGCCTTACAAAAAGGTCAGCCCGAAACGAAGAAAGCCAATCCCGCAAAGATTTTCGCTGGAAACTTCATCAGCATGCTCAAGAATGTGGGCTTTAGTTATCAGTTGAAAGAGAATACCGAACTACCTGGCTTTGCCTACAAACCCGACTATTTCGGCAACAATTTCAAACACATGCAACCTGGCGTAGGGTTCGTGTTCGGCTTGCAAGACCCTATGTTGCGATATAAGTTGGCAGATTTAGGCGCATTGAAAAACGACAGTCGTCAATCCAACTTTTACCGAAACAACAAAACGGAGAACTTCACGGCAAACGTAACCATTGAGCCCATTAAGAACTTCCGTATACGCCTTGATTTTGCTCGCAACCACACCCAAGGAACACAATCTGTTTTCAAATACGATGGCTTTGCGTGGATGGACCAAGGTCTAACACAAACCGGAAACTTCAATGTCACCGGCATGTTCTTCAAAACGCATTTTGTGAAAGATCAAAATTTCCAAAATTCCGACCAGCACCCCAATGCTGTCTTCACGCAAATGTTGAACAATCGCTACACGGTAGCGCAAAGATTGTCGTCACAGAGAATTGGGGGCACAGCCATTGATACCATCACAAAATTCCCGTTGGGTTTCAGCAAGAATTCTCAAGATGCTTTGATTGGCGCTTTCTATGGAACCTACTCTGGTCAAGATGTTGGATATAGCGATATTTCAGGATTCCCAGCGATTCCATTGCCCAACTGGAACGTGAACTACAATGGATTAACCAAAATTAAATTCTTGGGTAACCGCTTCAACAATATCAACATCAAACATGCCTACACCGGCAGGTATTCCATTGGAAACTATACCCAAAACCTGAAATACACCCCAAATGAAGCCTTGATGATGGGCAAAGATTTGACAGCAAAATACCAAATTGCTGATGCCACCATTTCGGAAGGATTCTTCCCGTTGATTGGTTTGAATGTGACCACCAAAAACAACTGGACCGTAGGCGTAGAATACAAACGCTCCAGGGTTTTGAAGCTATTTGCCTCTTCCTTCAACCTCACCGAAATGCGCAACAATGAATTCCAGTTGAATGCGGGTTATCGCACCACGGGCATCACCATGCCATGGAGAAGAAACGGCAGATGGGTGTATTTGCCCAATGATTTCCGTTTCGATATGACGGTGAGTGTCACAGACAACGTAACGGTAATTCGCAAGATCGACGTAGATGTGAATCGCTACACTGCGGGCATGAAAAACATCAGAATCAGTCCAAACATCACTTACCAAGTGAACCAAAAAATCAACTTGGCCTTGAAATACAACCGTGTGGTAATGAATCCCAAGATCAACACGCAGTTCTACACCGCACTCACCGATTTTGGTATTGAAGCCCGCTACACTTTCAATTAATACACATGAAAAAGGGATTTTTGGGATGGATATTGTTGGTGGGATTTTTGGCTACGGCCAACGCCCAATTGATCCAAACAGGCCGATGGCGTACGCACCTCAGTTATAAAAACGCCCTCATCTGTGAGGCCAGCCAACGATACGTATATGCCGCATCAGAACAAGGATTTTTCCGGGTGATGATGAATTATGGCGACATGGAGAAATTGGGAAAAGAAGAGGGGTTTGCCAACAACGAAGTCACTACGCTTTCCTACAACGCCAAACGCGATATCCTACTCATTGGCTATTCAGACGGCAACATAGATTTACTGCAGAACGACCGTATCATATACAACATCCCAGGATTTAAAAACAAGTTATTACAAGGGGATAAACGCATACTTTCAGGCAATTTTCATGAAAATGAGGCTTTAATTTCTACCTATTTTGGTTTGCTCGTGGTGGATTTAGACAACCACGAAATCAACGATAGTTATTCAAGCATCGGACCCAATGGCTCTGCAATCGCGGTGTTGTCGTCGGCAATTGTAGGCGATTCTATCTACATCGGAACCAGTGGGGGCGTTCGATTTGCCAAGTGGTCAAAATCGATCAACCTAAACGATTACACCCAATGGCAATGGGCCGTTGAAGACAATCGCGCCGCCAAACACCTCACCAACTACAATGGAACCCTGTTGTTTGAATTGGATAGCATGGTTTACCAGTGGAACAAGAGTTTGGGGCAGTTTTACAACGACAAACGCGTCATCGCCCGGATATGGACCAACGAATTTGGCACGCACATCGCAAGGCAAGGGGAAATTACCACCCTAACCAATAGCGGAACCAAAAAAGAATCAATCAACTTGGTTGCAGGCATAACCCAATTCAAAGACGGTCTTTTCTGGTTTTGCACAGGAATCGGTCCAGGTGTGATAAAAAAAGACCCGAACGGAGAAATCGCATTTTTGCCCGATGGGCCGGCCGATCCATCCATCTTTAGAATGACGCAAAACGGCTCCGACGTGTTGGCCACAGCGGGTGGAGTAAGCTCAACCTTTGGAAATGCTTTCAACAACGCAGGCTTTTACTTGTATCGCGATGGCGGATGGAAAAACAACCTCCCCTCCCCGCTCAATAACAACTTATACGATTTCACGTTTGTTCAATACATCAAATCCCGAAATTGGTATTTGGCAGCAACCCATTCGAATGGCATTTTGGTGATTAAAGATGGGGTCATTATCAATCGATATGATGAAACCAATTCACCCTTAAAACGTCAGCCCCCCATCAATTTAATCAAGGTATCGGGCATCGCGGAAGACAGCAAGGGCAATATTTGGTTTGCTTCGTTTGGTGGAGACGAACCCCTTTTCTGCTTAACCAAACAAAACCAATGGAAAATCGTGGCCACCCCATCGGCCTGTAGAGAAGTAAAAGATCTGAGCATCGACTATCTCGACAGGAAATGGATGATTCTGCAAACTGGCGGCATTCAAGTGTTTGATGAAGGGAAATCACTCGATGCCCTTACCGATGACCGCACCGTTTATATTGGCACACAACAAGGATTGATCTCCACAGAGGTATTGTCGGTGAAGTGTGATGACCTGGGCTATACCTGGATAGGTACCAACCAAGGGTTGAATGTCTATTCGGGCTCTAGCACCCTCTTCAGCAACCCAAAAGTTGACCGCTATATTGTAGATCAAGACGGCAATGTGGGCTACCTTATGGGTGAGGAAACCATCAACGACATTTGTGTGGATGGCGGAGGAAGAAAGTGGATGGCCACAAACAACGGCCTATTTTTGATTGAACCTTATGGTCAGCGGGTTATCAAACATTTCAACATCGACAACAGTCCATTGCTATCCAATCGCATTATTTGCATCGGACAAAACAGTGAAACTGGGGAAGTATTTGCGGGGACCGATAAAGGAATCATTTCGTATCGCAGCGATGCCAACGACGCTGCCGAGCAGTTCGAGAAAATCAAAGTGTACCCTAACCCCGTACCGCCAAAATACGATGGGTTGGTAACCATAGAAGGACTCACGAGCAATGCCGAGGTCAAAATCACCGACATCACCGGAAAACTGGTGTATCAAACCAAGGCCAATGGCGGAAAAGCCACATGGAACGGCCTGAGATTGGATGGAAGCAAACCCAACAGTGGGCTGTTGTTCGTCTTTGCCATCAATACAGACGGCACAGAAACGGCCATGGGTAAATTCATTTATATCCGGGGCGAAGAGTAAGCCAATTTTTCCTTAACATTGCTTTGAAAATCGTCTATGACAACATTCAAGCAAATCTTCAAATACATAGGGATTCTTCTGGGGTTAACCGTGGTTGCGATGATACTGATCACTTTCATCAATCGGCCCAAATCACTCAAAAGCAAGCCCGTCTTGAAGGAACTGTCGTCGGCCGAACGCGCTGAACTCGAAAGAACGGCGCTCCAACATTTGGGCGAAGCAACTACCTATAGAATTGTGGGGTACGAAGATGCCAACAATGACAGCATCAATCACACAACCCTGTTGTCGTTTCATAATTGGCTCAAGAAAACCTACCCGCTCATGGCGGCCCAAGCCAAATGGGAGGTGATCAATCAGCACAGCTTACTGATAACATTACAAGGCAATTCCAAACTGCCTGCGGCCCTGTTTTTGGGTCACATGGATGTGGTTCCCGCCCCCGATAGCAGCCAATGGAAACACGGCCCATTCGATGGCAAAATCAACAAAGACACACTGTGGGGTCGAGGGGCACTGGATGACAAAAATGTGGTTATCGGCCTTATGGAAGCGGCAGAGAGAACCCTGGCAAAAAAACTCCCCTTGAACCGTACCCTTATCTTCGCATTTGGCCACGATGAAGAAACAGGCGGAAAAGAAGGTGCTGCCGCAATCGCCAAGCACTTAATGAGTCAAAAAATTCCCATTGCCTTTATCGCAGACGAGGGATTTGGCGTGATGAAAGGCATCGTCCCTGGATTAAAAAATGATTGTGCCATCATCGGCTTGAGCGAAAAGGGATTCGTAAGCATCAAATTGCGCGTGGAACAGCTCGGAGGTCACTCCGCCTGGCCCAACCCAGAAAATGCTACCGCTATTTTAAGCAAAGGGCTCAACAAATTAGAAAACTATCAATTCCCGGCCCATTTAGAACCCCCCGTTCGCGGACTCTTTGAGCAAGCCGCCCCCTACATGAATGTGGGATATCGGATGTTGTTTAGCAATTTATGGATCACTGCACCGCTGGTTAAAATGGTACTCAAAGGGGGCGAAAAAACGGCCGCTACCATCCGAACTACCCACGTTACTACCATACTTAAAGCGGGCAGCAAAGAAAATGTTGTCCCCCCCTATGCTGAAGCCATCGTGAACCTAAGGCTTTTCCCCGGTGATCGCATCGCAGATGTATTGAAACAGGTGGAGACTGTGCTAGACGACAATCGAATCAAAGCAAGCATTTATTCAGAGAGCAAAGAGGCAACACCCGTTTCAGCCAGCGAAGGCGTGGGCTATGATCAAATCAAGGCCGCTATCCACGCGAATTTTGAAGAAACTGTGGTTGTTCCGGGATTGGTTATTACCGGCACCGATTGTAAAAATTATAGCCAAGTCACCGACAGAATGTACCGGTTTGTTCCCTTCGAATTTTCATCCGCCAATTTATCGAGCATCCATGGCATCAATGAATATATGACCCTCAAACAATTCGCGAATGGGGTTGTGTTTTACATGGATTTGTTTCAGCGATTATAATTCTGCCGTATCGGGAATCTCCACCACCAAGCCATCATAAGCGAGGTCTATACCCTGAGGCAATTCTTCACATACCGCATCATGAAGTCCAATTTGATGACTCATGTGGGTGAAATACGTTTGCTTGGCACCCAGTTCCTTGGCCAGCGCCACCGCTTGTGACAAGGTAAAATGACTGATATGCTCCTCTCTTCTCAGGGCATTGAGCACCAACACATCCATCCCTTTGAGTTTTTCTTTCTCCTGTTCAGAAATAAAGTTGGCGTCTGTGACGTAGGCAAACTTATCGAAAATAAAACCCAATACTGGCAGTTTGTAATGTATCACCTCTACCGGACAAATCACCCGTCCTTGGATCTCAAAAGGCTCTAAATCAATCAAATGCCAATCAATCAAAGGAACACCAGGGTAAGGCACCGGTTGAAAAATATAATCGTACTGAGATTGAAAAGCGCCAAATACCCGTGGATGCAGGTATACCGGCATATGGCGTTCTTGCAAATAATTGTATGGACGGATGTCGTCTAAGCCCGCTGTGTGATCCTTGTGTTCATGCGTAAACAAAATTGCATCAATGTTTGAGATTCCCGCGCGAATCATTTGATACCGAAAATCGGGACCGCAGTCAACCACCAAGCTAAGTCCACGCCATTCCACATGGATAGACACTCGCAGTCGCTTGTCTTTGGGATTTTCACTCAAGCACACTTCACTCGTACAACCAATGGGTGGCACCCCTTGCGAGGTCCCGGTGCCGAGGAAAGTGATTTTCATGGATTACTTCAGGTTTTCGAGGTGACCTTTCAACTTCATGATGATCCCCACTTGCATATTGTCGACCTGTTTATCATCAGACGCCCAAATGCTCAACCAATCTGTGGCGTGAATCACTTCAAATTGAGACTTTAAACTGGTATCGGTCACGGGGTATTGATACACCACATTGCCCAAATCGGTGAGGACACTTTTTACAAAATCAAAACGGGCATTCACACGGGCATTTTTGCCACTATTGAGAAAAATAAAATTGGTATCGTGCTTTTCGTAATAGCTTTCAATCATGTTGTGATTGGCTTCTGGCAATACGGAAACAAACCCTTCGCCTTTGGCATTCTCCTGGATTTGCTGACAGAAGCGAATGGCAACGGCTTCGTAGGCCAAATCACAAACGACCACAAATTTCTGTGCGATGGTGGGTTTAAACACATTGTACATCTCCTTAGCGCGAGCTACGATGGGTGCAGGTGATTGGAACATGGCTTCTACATCTTGCAAGGTGTTGCGCATATCTTTCCCCATCAATTCTCCCAAAATCATCACCAAAGTACCCAAACCAAATCCCAAGGTCATGCGGGGCTGATAACCCAACGCGATGCTGTAATAGGGCAAACTATGACTCTCTGCCAACGCTTTCAACTTTCCTGAAGCCGCCACGGTGATCATTTCACAACCCAAGTTTTTGGCTTGTGCGAACATCGACAATGTTTCCTCGGTGTTGCCGCTATAGGAGCACAAAATAACCAAGGTTTTGTTGTTGGCATAGGCGGGCAAACCGTATTCGCTGAATACTTCAACGGGCACGGGCATTTCGTTCATCAGCGCCAAACGGGCAATACGCCCACCGATACCGCTACCTCCCAAACCTCCAATTACGATGTTGTTATATTGGCTTACCGATTTACCATGTTTGTGGTAATTGGCCAAAACGTAGTTGAGCTGTTCGTGGAAATTCTCGAGCGATAATTCGTGGGTGATAACTGACATAATCACAAAAATACGACAACGCACAGGTGATTGCCAACGCCTTAGCAAAAAAAGAGGGGCCCCGTCTCCGACGGGGCCCCTCACAAAAGTTTTCCTATCTCTGCTGAAGGTTAGAACCACTCAAACTTGTAGCGGAAATCTTGAACCTGAGCTTTTTTCGTCAATACATCCTGCAAAGTGTTCATGATGTATTGCGGACGGTTATAGAATTCAAATGGATCTGGCGCATCACCCGCAGACTTGGGCACTTTGATGTCATCGCGCTTGTCGATCCAAATCATCGCTGTATTGTTCTTGCCAATGACTGGCGCAGAAAACTTCTTCAATTCAACCCCAAAGGCAGCACCCAAAATGCGCATTTCAGCAGCCAATTGTGGCAAGAAGTTTTGACCCATCTTCAACGACTCCAAAGGAATCAAGGTAGCCCCTGCCATGCTCGCCAATTCACGGGGCGATTTTGCTTTTTCAGCAGCCTTCGTCAATTTTTCAGCAATCAACTTACCCTTCAACTCCTCACGAACCAAAGGCTCAATCTCCGAACGAACATCCTCCACGTTGGCATAACCCACGTGCTTAACCGCTTCCACGTTGAATACAACGTGAGCACCCGCAAACTGGAATACATCCGATACATCGCCCTTCGCACGTGCTTTGTCAAACAACCAATACATAATGGTTTTCACGTTCTCCGGTGCGTTGATTCCAGTAATTGCCTGCATGTCGGTTTTGATGTCTTTCATCACACGAGGAACCAAAGCCATAGATTCTACCGCTTTGTCGAATGACCCCGCATCGGTTGTAACCTTGTTACGGAAAGCACGACTTTTTGCGTCAACTACGCTAACCGTGTTAGGACTTGCTGCCAATTCCACTGTGTTCTGTGTGTATTTGATCTTTTTGCTCTGTGGCTCATCCACCATCTTGATGATGTGGAAACCAAACTGCGTCTTTACCAAGCCCACCTGTCCTTTAGAGGCCGTTTTACAGAACTCTGCAAATTCTTTTACATATCCACTCGCAGCAGCCCATCCCAAATCTCCGCCTTTGGCCGCAGACCCTTGATCGGTAGACAATTTTGGCGCCAACGCAGCCATGTCCTCACCAGCCAAGATTTTGCCCAACACCTCTTTGGCTTTGGTTTCTGCCATGACTGAATCCACGATGTTGGTACCATCAGGCAAAGGACCCGTTGTTGGAATCAAAATATGCGAAGCATGAACCATCGGAACGGTGTCCTTGGCCTCAGCCACTTTTTGCCAAATGTAGAAGTTACCCTCACGGTATACAGGACCTACAACCGCATTGATGGGCGCATTCCATACCAAACTCTTCACTTCTTCGGGGGCTGATTCTGGCAAACTGGTAATGTTGTAGTAACCCAAAGCACCAATGGTATCGGGTTCGGTCTGGGTGCGCATGCCCTCGGCTGTACGCATGGCGGCTGTGTAAGCTTCCATGGTATCGCCTTGTGTAGGAACCACATCCCACAACACGTATTTCACGTTGCGGGCTTCCGAAGTGAATTTGTATTTTTCTTTGTTGCGCGACAAATAATCTTCCAAATCCCCATCAGTCAATTTCACGTCTTTGTCTGGAACGCTGTTGTGCGCGATGTTGATGATATTACCTACCACACCTTGGTTGGCAACCACGTATTCGTATTCTTTTTCCGCTTTGGTTTTGATGTTGGCCTTGGAAATATAAGTGGCGTAACGCTCGATCTTCTCGTAATTGGTTACACTCTCAACCAAAGTCATCAAGTTGGCTTTCAATTGGGCATTGGTTTTTCCCTGTTTGAAAATCATTTCAACCTTCTTGCCATCGAATTTACCATCCGTCTGGAAATCGGGAATCTGCAACATCGATTCGCTGGGGTACTTACCCACCAACAATTCGTTGACGTCAGCTTCGGACAAAGAAATACCCGACTTCTCAATTTCTTTCATCAATATTTGCTCGCGGATCAATTGATCGTACGCGCTTTGATACAACTCCTTTACGGTTTTCAAACGGAACTTCTCATCCGATTGCATCTTGGTCGCCAAAGAAGGATCATTAGCCATTTTCTGTTGGTACAATTTGTTTACCAACGGCTCCAAATCATCTTTCTCTTTGAAGGCCTTACCGCCTATTTCAACAAACACTCCTTCTTCAGCATTGTTGTTATTTGAGCCATAACGGCTGTTTAAAAGGTCTCCGATGACGAACAAAACCAAGGCGGCCACGACCACAATCACAACCATTCCTGAGTTTCGTAACTTCTGTATTAATGCCATAGTCTATTAAAAGGGAAGCAAAAATAGGATTTCAAGTGTATTTACACAAAGGACTTGCACGATTTCCTACATTCTTTGTGCAATTATTTTAAATAAACGGGCAAACTCACACTTCTGCCCTTCTTTCTCAACACCATTTCGTAGGATCCTTGTACAAATCGCGACAGTGGCAACTCAAAATCGACCTTGCCATCTAACACATTTTCAAACACATGAGACATCACCACCTGAGAGCCCATTTTCAATTCCACCGTAAAATTGTTCACCCCAGGCCATTCCGCCCAAATAAATATTTTTTTATCCTTACGATTATCCACAATGGCTTCTTGGGTACTGCTTTTCACCGCCACATCGTCCATCACCCAAAAACTCAATCCCGGCTCGGAAATTCCTTCCACCCCTTTTATTTTTCTCAAACCAAACCAGCGCAACCTCACCTTAATCCGGGCCAAATTCACCACTGGATGCGACCGAGACACATCGAACCCCGTATAAGCCACAACCATGTCTTTGGCCCAGTCTAACCCGATGTAATCACCCATAAAAACGGCATTGCCCGGAGCCATCGATGCAGTCTTCGACAAACGGATGTTTTCATCCACATGCAAATATCGCTTGCCTATGCCACCGCTTCTTTGCACGCGAATCTCTGTGCCATACACATCAAAAAAGGAACCGGTTGCACTGCGCCTGCGGTCCTGCCAAGCCACAAAAATGCGTTTGTGATCGGGTGAGGTCACCACCATGGGCGAGTATTGTTCCGTGCTCGAAAATTCTGGGGTTTGGGGATCCAGCCGATGGGCGGCATCATCCTGCGCAGCCAATATTCGGTTCAACCGTACCGGCTTCGAAAACTCATTTCCACCGGCCCATTTCACCACCGCATATACATCCCTCACGCGACACAACGAATAAGCCGTTTTCTTACAAGACAACCCAGAATAAACCACCACCAAATTTCCATGTGCGTCAGACACGGCAAAAGGCATCCCATTCACCCGCATGGTTCCGCGGACAGCTTCGTGATTCCATCCACCATATTGCTCCGCCACAAACCGATCTTCCCCCCAAGTTTTCCCTTGGTCTTTACTGCAATCGTACCAAATAGTGTCGCTCCGCGACCACACCGCATGCAAAACGCCATCCGGCGTAACGGCAATGTTGGCCCCTTCGGTAGTGCCATCATCATCTAATGCATCACCGCCGCGATCGCTGATGACCACCGGCGACTCAAACGGCGCATCTATGCCCATTTTCGTCCGCGCAAACCATATTCTTGAGGAGTCTTGTGGCGATGCACTGCCATACTTGTCGAATTCCGTCCAGGTGAGATACACATTCCCAACTCCTGGACTCCCTGCCCATTCATCCATCGCAAACCAAGGTTTGTCTTGCATCTTGCCTTCGTGAAAACCCACATCAACGGCAGAAAATGTTTGTCCGCCATCCGCGCTCCGCTCAAAAACAATGCGATCGAAAAACTGAGGCCATACCCCTTGTTTGTTTTTGGCCAAATGCGCCAAATAAATCATGCCGTTCTTGCCCGACTTCATGACCGGGTCGCCGTAAAATCCCTGTGGCGGATTCACCATCACTGGCTGCCATCGCTTCAATTGCAAATCCTCAGTGGCCAACACACTGCTCGTATTAACCCCAATGAATGTGCGATTGATATGGTTGCGATCAATGGCAATACTGGGCTCATTCCCGTTCACCGGATTGTTGCTGCCATCAACCGCCAAAACGGCGTGCGATACCTGAGCCCTCAAATTTGCGCCCATCAAGAAAGCCCACAAACCCAAGGTTAGATATCGCACAGTAAATGACAATTAGTGTGTAGCAGCGTGCTTGGCACCCAACCAGCGCTCTGCATCCAAAGCGGCCATACAACCACTACCGGCTGCGGTAACGGCCTGACGGTAGATCTTATCTTGGGCATCACCCGCACAGAACACCCCCTCTACATTGGTGTAGCTGGTACCTGGCTTGGTGATAATGTATCCTTGCTCATCCATGTCGATGTATGGCTTGAAAATATCTGTATTCGGTTGATGTCCGATCGCTACAAAAAATCCTTTGATCGGAAATTCACGGGTTTCTCCGGTAACATTGTTTTTAACCCGCAATCCCTCAACCCCAAAATCGCCCAAAATTTCATCGGTTTCCGTGTTGAACAACACCTCAATATTCGACGTGTTCATCACGCGATGCTGCATCGCCTTGGAAGCACGAAACTCGTCCTTGCGCACCAACATATACACTTTGTTGCAGATTTTAGCCAAATACGAAGCCTCCTCACAGGCGGTGTCACCCGCACCCACTATGGCCACGTCTTGACCGCGATAGAAGAATCCATCGCACACCGCACAGGCACTCACACCCGAACCATTCAAGCGTTGCTCGGAGGGTATCCCCAGCCACTTGGCACTGGCACCGGTAGAAATAATAACGGCTTGCGCTTCTATTTCATGACTTCCATCCACAATCACTTTTTGTGGACCCCCTTGCTTGAATTCAACCGAGGTTACCATACCAAAACGCACATCAGTGCCCAAACGAACGGCTTGCTCCTTGAAATTATTCATCATTTCCGGACCTTGAATCCCATGCGGGAAACCAGGGTAATTCTCCACCTCCGTGGTGATGGTTAACTGTCCGCCAGGCTGCAAACCTTCATACATCACAGGCTTCATGTCCGCACGGGCGGCGTAAATGGCGGCGGTGTATCCTGCCGGACCGCTGCCGATAATTAAACACTCTACGTTTTCCATAAAACCATACAAAAATAAAGCCCATATTGGGGAGTTATTGTGATTTTGTTCACACTTGATTTTTTTGGAAATTTCACGCCAATTCCGTATGTTGTCTATTTATGTTGTCGCGATTTTATTCAATTGGCCTGATTTTCTTATCCACCTGGATGATGCAACAGCCATTGTTATCGCAGACAAACTGGAGCGGTGTTTCTGTGAGTGTTGTCAACCAATGCAATGTATATTCTTTAGAAATTCAGGGCGTGAACGACACCTGTTTTCATGCGTTTGAAACAGAATTTGTAGACCCTTTGGCCGAACCGGTTTACCGCACCCTCAACAAAAAATTCACCATTTTCTTTGGGGACACGGGCACCTTTTACGGCACCATTATGATAAAAAACAAGTGCAATCGCGACGATACCACCATCTACCTAACCCTAAAAGTGATTTGCAAACCACAGAAATGCAATTGGTTTTCCGCCAAACTCAAGCAGTACAACCAAAATCGATATTTCCAGTGGCAGCTAGAGAATGTTTATCCGGATTCCTGTTTGCGCTACGAATACCGATTTTACGATTATCAAACCGGCAAGACAGACACAGGCAAACACTATAACGGACTGTGCAACTACACATTCCCCACTGCGGGAAAATTCAAAATGTCGCTCAGTATCTGGAACCGCTGTCGCAACTGCGACACCGTCTTCGCCAAAGAACTCACAATCCTGTCTTTTGAGTCCGCGCGATTAAGCAGTCTACAAACCCGCTGTGATTCGTTGCAAGCCAAAATGACCTTGGTGGCTTCCGATCCCAAAGACACTTGTTGGAAGCATTATTTCAGGGTTTACCGCGATGCCACACTCGACACCATTGCCGCTGTCCGATGGAACAACCCCAACGATCTAAGCCTTTATCAAAAGTACGCATTCCCCGATACTTCGTTGATTTCAGCCAGCAGCAAGGGGCGGATGTTTGAGTACCGCTTTCCGCGCAAAGGACGCTACATACTCGCTGCCCAGTGGTCGCAGGTTTGCTTGAACCAAGACACCAATTGTTACGCGCGCTTCGAAATTCCGGATTGCTATGCCGATATAAAAAAATTGGCGCCTCCTGCGGAGGCGCCAATAGAAATATTCACGTTACAAGGACAATCGATCCCCATGAACCAACCCCTGCCCAAGAACCAAGTGCTGCTGTTTCGCTATCGAAACAAATCTGCACAAAAAGTGATGGTTCGGGATTGATGCTAAACAGTTATTAACTCAACGACAACAATTCACGGTATTTGGGCAATGTCCATTCAGCATCATCGCATACGCGCTCGATTTCATCGCAGCACTCGCGAATCTCATCAAACATCGGCTTCACCGCATTACAATATGCCAACGCTTTTTTATCGGCATGCTCCAAATTGTTGGCCTTCGCACGCTCCGAAGTCATTTGCTCATCCAACTCATACACGCGGTTGATGTGCTTGCTCAAGAACTCAATAATCTCGGCCTGTGCTTTGTATGAAGCCGCGGGCAATCCCATCGATTTCAACGCATTCACATTCTCAGCCAATCGCTTCTGGTAATTCACTGCCGCAGGAATTACGTAGCTGCTCACCAATTCGTTCATTACCCGTCCTTCGATCTGTAAACGCAAAACGTATGTCTCGTAGCGAATTTCTGTACGGGCCTCCAACTCACGGTGCGAGAGGATGCCATTTTCTACAAACAATTTCTCTGAAGCAGGGGTCAGATAGGCCAGCAAAGCTTCTGGCGTAGTGGTAATGTTCGATAAACCACGGCGTTTCGCCTCGGCTTTCCATTCGTCGCCGTAGCCGTTTCCACCAAACAAAATACGCTTAGAATCGGTGATGTAAGCGCGCAGTATTTGCTTGATTGCCTCTTCCGAACTGCCACCATTTTTCGCTACTTGCGCTTCTACTTCGGCTTTGAAATTCTTCAGTTGATTGGCCACGATGGTATTCAAAACCACCATTGAGCTCGAACAGTTATCGGAGCTACCCACCGCGCGGAACTCAAATTTGTTTCCGGTAAACGCGAAGGGCGATGTACGGTTACGATCGGTATTATCGAACAGAATCTCAGGTATGTTGGGCACGTTGATGCTGGCCGATGCATTGGCTTTGGTACCCACTTTCGCATCTGATTCAAAATCGTTCAATGCGTTTTCCAGGGTATGTCCCACAAACACACTCATGATAGCCGGTGGCGCTTCATTGGCCCCCAAACGGTGATCGTTGGCAGCAGTGGCAATACTCGCACGCAACAAATCGCGGTGATCGTGAACGGCCTTGATGGTATTTACGAAGAAGGTCAAGAACTGTAAGTTGCTCTCTGGGCTGTTTCCGGGAGCCAACAAATTCACCCCAGTGTCTGTAATGATGCTCCAGTTGTTGTGCTTACCTGATCCATTGATGCCTTTGTAGGGCTTCTCATGCAACAAAACGCGTAAGTTGTGATCCAAAGCCACACTCTCCATCAAATCCATCAACAAAGAGTTGTGATCCACCGCCAAATTCATGTCCTCATATTGTGGGGCACACTCAAACTGGGCGGGCGCTACTTCGTTGTGACGGGTGCGTAACGGAATCCCCAACAAGTGGGCGCGCTCTTCAAAATCTGCCATGAAGGCCAACACACGGTTTGGAATACTACCGAAATAGTGATCCTCCAACTGCTGTCCTTTCGCTGGACTATTTCCAATCAAGGTACGACCGGCAAACATCAAATCAGGGCGCGATTTGAATTGCTGTTCATCGACCAAGAAATACTCTTGCTCAATACCTAAAGAGATAGAACAGGTTTTTACATTTTTATCGAAATATTGACAAACATCGGTTGCGGCAGTTTTCAAGAAAGCCACGGACTTCAACAAGGGCGCCTTGTAATCGAGTGCCTCACCTGTGTAGGATACAAATACGGTGGGAATGCACAAGGTCTTCGCACCGGCCTTGGGCATAATGAATGCGGGAGAACTTGGATCCCAAGCGGTATATCCACGTGCTTCAAACGTATTTCTGATCCCGCCCGATGGGAAAGAACTTGCATCTGGCTCTTGCTGTGCCAACGCTTTGCCACCAAACTTTTCAATGCCCGTATCTACACCGGTAGGCTCGAAAAAGCTATCGTGCTTTTCTGCTGTAGTGCCTCGCAAGGGTTGAAACCAGTGGGTGTAGTGTGTTGCGCCTAAATCCAGAGCCCAAGCCTGCATTCCAGCAGCCACCTCATCGGCGGTTTCGCGAGAGATAGGCTGACTATGGCTGGCAGCCTGTGCAATCGCTTGCTGAGCAGCCGCAGACAAATACTGAGACTGTGCTTTCGGACCAAATACCAAATCGGCATAAAATGTACTGATGCCTTCGTGACTTACGGCGAAATCATTCACGGAAGCGGAAGTGTTTGAGGGTTTTTTTGACATGTGAGGTTGTAGTGTTTTCGACTCAGCAAAGTTCAAACATTTTAAGTGTCAATTTAACATTTATTGAAATCAATTTTTACCACGCCATCCACAGGTCTCAACGCCCAAAAAACCACACAATCCACACTTATTCACAAAATGAACACATGGAGAGATTTCTTATCCACGTAGGCAATTCCTGCTTAAATTCGCTCCCATAAATAATTCATGAGCCACTCTCACATCAATAAGGTCACCGGTGCTGGCCTTCTCATTACCTTGGGCATCATTTTTGGCGACATCGGAACCTCTCCCCTGTATGTTATGAGTGCCATCATGGGCGAAAACGTGATCACCAAAGAACTCGTTTACGGCGGTTTAAGCTTAGTCTTCTGGACGCTAACCATCCAAACAACTGTCAAGTATATCATATTGGTGCTGCGGGCCGACAACAAAGGAGAGGGTGGAATTTTCTCATTGTATAACCTGCTCAAAAGGCGTTATCCGCAGTTGATTATCGGCACGGTGATTGGCGGAGCCATGTTGCTGGCCGATGGGATTATTACACCACCGCTTTCAGTATCCTCCGCCATCGAAGGACTAAAATTGATCGACGGGCTTGAAGACCTCAACACAGTGCCCATTGTTATCAGCATATTGATTGGCTTATTCATGATTCAAAGAGCGGGTACAAGCTTC
The DNA here is from genome assembly GCA_016868785.1 of Bacteroidota bacterium. Taxonomy (GTDB): domain Bacteria; phylum Bacteroidota; class Bacteroidia; order NS11-12g; family UBA955; genus UBA955. Next base: position 16,039 of record VGFS01000010.1, on the reverse strand, counting down.
GTCGGAAAATCTTTTGGTCCGATCATGCTCATTTGGTTCTGTATGCTCGCAGTTTTGGGCTTTACCAACATCCTCAAACACCCAGAGATTCTTAAAGCCCTTTCACCAACGTACGCAGTATCATTGTTGATTTACAGCCGATATGATTTCTTTCTAATTCTTGGTGCCGTATTCCTATGCACGACAGGTGCAGAAGCGCTGTACAGCGATATGGGGCACTGTGGCCGTAAGAACATCCGTGTTTCTTGGACATTCGTCAAATTGGCATTGGTTCTTAACTATTTTGGACAAGGCGCATGGTTATTAGGACAAGAAGGCAAATTTTTGGGCTATCAACGACCATTTTACGCATTGATGCCTGAATGGTTCTTGCCCGTTGGTATTGGAATCGCCGCGATGGCAACCATCATTGCGAGCCAGGCGCTGATTACAGGTGCATTTACGTTGGTTTCCGAAGCCATTCGATTACACTTCTTTCCCAAATTCACTGTCAAATACCCAAGCGATATTAAAGGTCAAATCTATATTCCCGTCATTAACTCCTTTTTGCTAATCGGATGTATCACCGTGGTATTATTTTTCCAAGAAGCCGAAAAAATGGAAGCGGCATACGGTCTTGCGATTACCATTGACATGTTGATGACAAGCATTCTGTTGGCGTATTTCATGAAATTCAAGCGCTACAAAAAGACGTTTTTATACCCCATCATGGCTTTGTTCTTCTTAATCGAGAGTGTATTCTTGATTGCCAACCTATCCAAATTCTCTGAAGGCGGTTTCTTCACTGTTCTCATCGGAGCCCTTTACATCGTAGTCATGTATTCTTCACTGCGCGGAGGTAAAATTAAAAATGACGTAATTGACCGAGAGGACCTATATAGTTTCAGAGACAAACTACGTGCATTAAGTCGCGACACTACTTTGCCCAAATATGCCACCCACTTGGTGTATATGTCAAAGGTAAAAGAACCCGCCATGGTTGAATCGCCCATTTTGTACAGCATCCTACACAAAAGACCGAAACGCGCCGATTTTTATTGGTTTGTCAACATCGAGGTAACCGACGAGCCTTACACCATGGAGTACAAGGTATTAACGATTGAAAAGAATGATATCTACAAGGTACAATTCAGACTTGGGTTCAGGGTACAACAAAAAATCAGCATATACTTAAAGGCAGTGATTCGCGAATTGGTCGAAAACAAGGAAATCGATTTAGATCATCATTATCATGCCTTCGTAGACAAAAAATCCATCGGTGATTTTAGATACGTCTTTGTTGAAGAAGAAATGAGTCAAGAAAATGACCTTCCCATCTTTGAGCATACAGTGATGAAGATTTACGATGCTGTCCGGTATTTCTCAGGTAAACCCGAAAAATGGTTTGGCCTCGATGGATCCATGGTGAGCACTGAGTTGGTGCCGTTGATTGTGTCTCCCAGAGCCGCGGCGCAACTTAAACGCATCAAGTAATGAAGAAATTGTCTTTCAAATTAGTGCTTACCGCAATTTTGGGCTCGTTTTCTTTGAATGCCCATGCCCAAGATCCATCGGCAATTGCAAAGCGATCGCAAGCCCTACCCGCGTTGGAAGAAACTGCCCAACTGACCCTCGAGCGCATTTTTCGCGACCCAACCCTCTATCCCAAGCCCGCAAATTTTTGGGAGTTTGCACCCGATGGGAAGCACTTTTTAGAATTTGTTCAGCAAGAAGTCGACAAATCAAAACCCAACATACCCCTTCATTGGTCGCTGGTTAAGAAAGACATCGAAGGCAAATACGCCACCACGGCTACATTGTTCGATAGCAAATGGTTCCCAGAAATCACACCCCAAGGCAGCTATGAAATAAGCAGCGATGAGAAATTTATGGTGGTACAGTACGAGAAACAACAAGTGTATCGACATTCGTTCACCGCAAAATGCTATGTTGTTGATTTGCAATCACATAAAATCACCTACATACCCGGACGTATGCGTTATCCTACGCTATCGCCCGACAGTAAACGCGTGGCCTACGTAAAAGAAAACAATGTTTTCATCTATGATTTGATTGCCGGCATAGAAACTCAAATCACCACCGATGGTGCTGAAAACAAGATCATCAATGGCGCCGTGGATTGGGTATATGAAGAGGAATTTACTATGGACAATGGCATGCGCTGGTCGCCCAGTGGCAGCTTCCTCGCTTTTTATCACTTCGATGAGAGCAAAGTGAAGGAGTTCTCGATGGACATGTTCAACAACAAAGAGCTTTACCCATCGCAAACCCATTGGAAATACCCCAAGGCCGGCGAAGACAACGCCAAAGTAGATGTGCATATTTACGAACTCAACAGCAAGCAAACGCGATTCGCCAATACAAACAGTGAGAAGGACCAGTATCTACCCCGCATCCAGTGGACCCAAACCGATCAATTTTTGAGCATTCAGCGACTGAATCGTTGGCAAAACCACTGGGAACTGTTGTTCTGTAATCCAATGAGTGGCGACTGTGGATTGATCCTGGAGGAGATAGATTCGGCCTATGTGGAAATCACCGACAACCTCACATTCATACCCAACAGCACCAAATTCATATATAGCAGCGAGAAATCGGGCTTCAACCATTTGTATTTACAGGACTACACTGACTGCATAATAAAAGGCAACGTATCCCCCAACTGTGCGGCTACCCGGCGAAACTCCAAAGCGATTACTGCGGGAAATTTCGATGTGATTCGATTCTTGGGCTATGTTGATGCAACCAAAAGCATCGTTTACAGCAGCAGCGAACAATCGGTTTTGGAAGACCATGTTTATTGCATAGGCCTCAACGGCAAAGGCAAAAAGCGCCTCACTGAACCTGGCTACAACTACAACGTAAATTTGGGTCCAAATGCCCTATACTACACGGAATCGCGCAGCAACAACTCCCATATGCCGGTAGTGGAACATCGCATCAAACGCATGGACGGGAACTGGAGCAAAGACGTAGAATTGAATGTCGCGTGGACAGAAAAAATGGCTTCTTTGCAGTTGGGATTGGTGAAATTTGGCGAATACGCCACCGACACTACCGCCAAAGGATTTTGGGAAACGGAATTTTGGCACCTAGCAAAAGTCAACGGCTGGGACGCGGCAATGGCAGCTAAACAATACGATTTGCACAAACAATTATTATCGAAACAAATTTCGTACACGATCTATCCCCCAAACTACAACCCCTCACAAAAATACCCCGTGATGATGTTTGTTTATGGCGGACCTGGTAGCAATCAAGTGCGAAATCAATTTGGCAGTCGCAACTTCTTTTACCATCAGTTTCTGGCGTCTAAAGGTTATTTAATCACGGTGGTTGACAACCGAGGCACGGGCAGAAAAGGGGCCATTTTCAAAAAATCGACCTACTTACAATTGGGCAAGTTGGAGAGCAATGACCACGCCTATTCTGCGCAGCAAATGGCATTAACCCCAACCGTTGATGCCAACAGAATCGGCATTTGGGGTTGGAGTTTCGGCGGATACATGAGCAGTTCTGCCATCACCAAACATGGCGATGTATTCAAAGCTGCGGTAGCCGTTGCACCGGTAACCCACTGGAAGTTTTATGACAACATTTACACAGAGCGATACCTGCGCAGACCCATCGATAATCCACGTGGATACGAGGACAATTCACCGTTGAATTTTACCGACGGTATCAAAGGCAATTATTTGTTGGTACATGGTACCGGAGACGACAATGTTCATTGGCAGAACTCTGCGGAGATGATCAATTCCATGATCAAATCGGGGGTTCGATACGACAGTGAAGTTTATCCAAACCGCAACCACGGCATTGGAGATCGCGCGGCGAGTTATCACCTGTATCGCAGAATGACGGAATTCGTTTTCGAAAAATTGTAAATAGTCTGTGGAGTTTTGCGAAATTCGCAACCATTAAGCGGCGAGCTTTGCATCCAACAAACGCTTTAAACGATTAATTGTTACACCATCATGAATTTGACCATTGGAACACCCGCCCCTGCCTTCTCTGCCAACAACCAACGTGGAGAAACAATCACTTTGAATCATTACACCGGAAAAAAATTGGTGTTATACTTCTATCCCAAAGACGATACTCCCGGCTGTACAGCAGAAGCCTGCAGTTTGCGTGACAATTATGAGGCTTTATTGTCGCAAGGCTACGCCATATTGGGTGTAAGTCCCGATACCGAAGCCAAACACCAAAAGTTCATCGACAAGTACAATCTGCCTTTTGATTTATTGGCCGATACCGACAACGCCGTGGCCTTGGCCTATGGCGTTTGGGTAGAGAAGAGCATGTATGGCAGAAAATACATGGGCATTGCCCGCACTACCTTCGTTATAAACGAAGCTGGAAATTTGGCAGAGATCATTGAGAAGGTTGACACCAAAAACCACGCAAATCAAATCATTAAATAAACAGAATGACAGCAAGACAATCGCCCATCGGGATCGTTGGTAGTGGCAGTTGGGCCACGGCTTTGATGAAAATGATATCCGATGGGGGTCGTCCCGTTAAATGGTGGATTCGCAATCCTGAAAAGGCGACATACATTCAGGAATATTTGCACAATCCCGATTACTTATCCAGTGTTGAGATTCATCCCAACTGGGTAACCATTTGTAACGATTTGCAAGAGTTGGTCAACACTTGCGAAACCATAATTTTGGCAATCCCCTCGGCTTTTTTACACCAAGGACTGCAAGGCATTACGTTACCGATAGGTCATACGTATGTGTCAGCAATTAAGGGCATTGAACCCAATACGCAATTGGTGATGGCCAAATACTTGGAGGTGCACCATCACATTCCTTCAGACCAAATTGCCATCATCACGGGACCTTGTCACGCCGAAGAAGTCGCTGCCGAAAAACTATCTTACCTCACCGTTGCCGCCAACCGACTGGACGTTGCTGAAACCATTAAACAGCAGTTGGTGGGACAGTACATCAAAGTAAAATGCAGTGATGATTTGATGGGCGCTGAATATGCCGCAGTAATGAAGAACATCTATGCCATTGGGGCTGGTATTGCCCATGGGTTGGGCTACGGCGACAATTTTTTGGCATTGTATACGAGTTGTGCCATTAGAGAAATGGAGGCTTTCCTCAATGCCATAGATCCCAATGCGGAGAGAGACGTGAATGAAGCAGCCTATCTCGGTGATTTATTGGTTACTTGTTACTCTCAGTTTAGCAGAAACCGAACGTTTGGTAACATGTTGGGGAAAGGCTACTTAGTAAAAGCCGCACAACTGGAAATGAACATGGTGGCGGAGGGTTACTACGCGTCGAAATTGGTATATGCAAAGAGCAGCAAACGAGCACTGACATTGCCCATCGCCGATGCTGTTTACCAAGTCATCTACGAGAATGCCAATGCCAAAAGCACTTTCCGCGCGTTGAGCGAAAACAGCTTGCGATAAATTTTGCGCAAGGCACTGAATCGCTGATCATACAATTTTCCGGTTTTCAACCTGCTTGAACCAAACAAAAGGGTGGTAACTTTGTACCTATATCACAAGCATGGGATTCAAGATTTACACCAAGGCCGGAGACGACGGAAAGACAGGATTAATTGGCGGAGAACGCGTATCAAAGCATCACATCCGGGTAGAGAGTTATGGCACTGTAGATGAACTCAACAGTCACATCGGGATGATTCGTTGCCATGTAAAAGGCGAACAAGAGGAGATTTTGCTGGCAGAGGTTCAGAACGACCTCTTTACCATTGGATCATTTTTGGCGTCTGCAGCGGGTTCAAATATTTCTTTGCCCGCACTGGGAGAAGAGAAAATTGGTCGGTTGGAAACGGAAATCGATCGCCTCACCGCCGAATTGCCTGAGTTGAAAAATTTTATTTTACCTGGAGGGTCTGTGCAGGGAGCCCAGGCACATGTTGCAAGATGTGTTTGCCGGCGGGCAGAACGTTTGGTGGTTCATCTGCGCGACATAGAAGATGTTCCCAGTTTTGTGGTGAGATATTTAAACCGACTCAGCGATTACTTGTTTACACTTGCTCGGTTTTTGGATCACAAAAACGGCGGGACAGAGATTATCTGGAAAGCAGAAAAATAATCGTCCGTTTACCAATTTTTTTCACAAGAAGTATTGACGAAAGAAAATTTGGCCATACATTGATTATAACAAATAAACATAAAAAACAATATATTTTGCACCGGAATTGCAGCAATTGCCTTGGTAATGGGCTCATACAGCAGCAACGCCACTGAGGCTTCAGGGGCAGATTCAGTAGCACAAGCAGATTCAACTGCCACCACTTACACCATTGATGCTCTAATAAGCACGTTTTTCAACATCAATCATTCATTCTACTCGATAATTCAGTCGATGTAGTGATACAAACAAAGAGGGGGCCGCTGCGCGGCCCCCTCTTTGTTTGTATCAAATTAACTTTGCGAAGTGATTACGCCATACGTCGGTTACCCACCCAAACAAAACGGCGGTTCACATATTGTGCATCTGTGAATGACGCATTACCGCTTGGGTTACCGCCTGTCACATGGAAATCACTAAACGCAGCATGCTGATTCACAAAAGCGGCGCCGCCAAAGTTGAAACTCACAGGCGTAAAAGCCGCATTTATTTCGTCTTCTACTTTCGTCATGAATGATTCATCGTTGCTGTAACAAGAGCAAGTAATCGCACCCAAACTCGCCGCACACTCTTTGGCCAAGGCCAAACTATGGTCGTGACTGTTGGTTTTTACTACAAAAACGATTGGACCAAAACACTCATGCTTCCATTGCGCAATGTCAACTGCATCCACGGCGATAACCGCAGAGGAAGCCGTCCGGGCATCAGGAAACTCAGGGTTCTCAATGGCCATTGAAGCCAATACCACTGAACTACCCGCCGCTGCTTCTACGGACTTAACCCGCTGGGTAGTGATGTCATTCTGAATGGCACCCAACGTACCCGCACCCATTTTGGGATTTTCGGCCAACCCTTTCACCGCCTGAGCGATGCCAGCAACTACATCATCGAAGCTCATTTTACCTTCGGCAGTATCGATTCCATCGGCAGACACAAACACATTCTGTGGCGCCGTACACATTTGTCCGCTATACAAACTCGCTGCAAAGGCCAAATTCCCAAACACAGCAGTTGGATCTGTAGCTCCTTGCAATATCACGGAGTTCACACCTGCCTTTTCGGTAAATACCGTTTTGCCAGTCAAAGTTTCAATATAATCGCCGAAGGCGGAACCTCCGGTATAATCAATCAGTTTCACCGCCTCGTTTTCGGCCAATTCTTTGGTGATGGGATTGGCCAAGGTATCCACACCCAACTGCACCACCGTTTCGGGATAACCTGCGGCCCGCAGGGCCGCTTGCATTTCGGCAACCACCATGGCGATTGGCAACACACTCTTAGGATGGGGCTTTACGATGCTCGCGTTGCCAGTCATCATACTACCAAACAAACCAGGCACCGTGTTCCATGTGGGAAATGTTGAACACCCTATTACCAATGCAATGCCTTTCGGCACCGCTTTGTAATTCTTCTTCAACTGCAAATCAAACTTACCCATGTTCTTCACCCAGTCAACCGAGGCAGGAAAACGATTCAACTCATGGTAAGCCATCGACAATACCTCCATCGCCCTGTCGTTCGCATGCGGTCCGCTGGCCTGAAAACTCATCATAAAACTCTGTCCAGTCGTGTGCATCGTGGCATAGGCAATATCAAAAAACTTCACAGCCACGCGATCCAATGCATCCAACAAAACTGCCGCACGCTGATCAACCGAAGTCTTTCCCCACACTTGCTGCGCATCCTTGGCTTGTTGAATCAAGGTAGCCGCGGAAAACTCAGGATACTGAATGCCCAATCCGGTCATCATATAGGGACTCACCTCTTCGCCTACCCAGCCATCGCTGCCAGTTTGCGACAATGCCGTGAAATTTTGTGTCAATAAAGCCTGGAACACAGCCAATCCCCTCGCCATGCCATCCTCTGCATACGCACGGGGCGATTCTGGCCACGCCGCATAATAAGTTCTGCTCTGTTGAGCCGCATACGCAGCCAAAAGTCTTTCTTTGATTGTATTATCCATACTATTCATTGTAATCTTATTTAAATCTGCACAACAATTATGCTTGCCCCGTAGGACCCCCAAACCCAAAAGGAACCGTATGCGGCGGCAAACCATTGCCTTCCTCCAAAGAAATTTCGCCAAAATGATCCTCGTAACGACCCAAATTATCGCTCAATGCCATCACCAAACGCTTGGCATGTTGCGGCGCTAAAATGATGCGACTTTTGACTTTCCCCTTCGGAATACCGGGCATCATGCGCACAAAATCCACAATAAACTCCGTTTGAGAATGGGTGATAATGGCAAAATTGCTATAAATACCTTCCGCGATTTCCTCGGTAAGTTCGATGTCCAATCCTGGACCCTGTTCTTGATTATCTTCCATAATGGCTTTGCACAAAATTAAACCTTTTCGCCATTTTATTGTCTATCTTGCAAATTCAATCGTACCAAGGATGCCCAAAGCACAAAACCCATTTCGTCGGCCCAATGTCCAATTATTTTTCTTTGCGATAATCTTCTGTTTCGGACATTCAAATTCATGGGCTCAAACCGCAACATGGTCTGAAAACATCGCCCCCATCCTCTACGAAAACTGCACCCAATGTCATATCGACGGTGGAATCGCTCCATTCTCCTTAGTAGGATACAACAAAGCAAAAAACTATGCCGGCAGCATTGCGGCATCCACCAAAAGTCGCACCATGCCCCCTTGGCCGGCCGATCCCAAATACCGCAGATACGCCCATGAACGGATCCTCAGCACAGAAGAAATCGAACAAATCAACCAATGGGCAAGCAATGGAACTCCTGAAGGAGACGTGAGCAAAGCCCCTACAGACCCTAAACCCAAAGTTGGCGCAACCCTCACCCAACCCACCGTAAACCTCAAAATGCCCAATTATACCGTAAACACCACCAGCGACGAATACCGCTGCTTTGTGCTTCCGGCAGGACTCAACACCGACCAATATCTTACCGCCATCGAAGTGGTACCTGGCAATCGCAAAGTCGTGCACCACGTATTGGTATTTTACGACACCAGCAGCATACCGGCGAAATTAGACCAGGCCGATTCAAAACCCGGCTATCTCTCCTTCGGCGGCACAGGATCCCCCACTTCACAACTCATTGGTGTTTACGTACCCGGTCAAGAGCCATACCGATTTCCCGATGGCCTCGGTGCCAGATTGCTCAAGAATGGCAGCGTGATTCTTCAAATCCATTATCCTAGCTACGTTCAAAACGAAGTGGATAGCACACGCGTCCTGCTAAAAACCACCACTGAAACTTTGCGAAACATGATCATCGCTCCGGCGGTAAACCATGCGCAATCCCTGCTAAATGGGCCGCTTTACATTCCGGCCGACCAAACCAAAACGTTCACCTCGAAATTTGGACTAAACAATACGATTTCAGTTTTTGCTGTTGCCCCACATATGCACTTGGTTGGCAAAAGCATCAAAGCATTCAATGTAAATGGTACCGATACCACGCCCATTGTGAACATACCCAACTGGGACTTTCACTGGCAACGAACCTACATCATGCGACAGCCACTGATTTTTGCCAAAGGCAGTACCATTTGGGGCGAAGGCCTCTACGACAACACCGCCCAAAACCCCAACAACCCCAACAGTCCACCATTGGCAGTCTCTGCGGGTGAGGGCACTAAAGATGAAATGATGTTGGTCTATTTCTGGGTGGCAGGATTCGTTCCCGGTGATGAATTTAAAATCGTGGATTTCACTCCCCTGAAAAACATTTCTGGTTCAAAATTGCTCAAAAAGACCTTGGTAAAAGTACACCCCAATCCCGGCACAGGGAATCAACTGTGGCTTGAATCACAAAATCCCTGTGTGGCTTACGACCTTTTCGACGCATCGGGAAGAAAAGTAAAGAGTGGAATGCCATTGTACGACCATCAACTTTCCGGAACGCTCATTCAAACGAACGATGTCCCCGCTGGATGTTATCAATTGAACCTACGTTTCGCCGATGGCCAACGGCATGCCCAAACTTGGGTAAAAAACTAAACCAATGGCAATTGTAACACCAAATTATAGTTGGTTCAGCTCAATCATTTCACACAAATCACCGAAATCTCAACCAAGGCATCCTTGGGTAAGCGAGAAACCTGAACCGTCTCCCGCGCTGGGTAATTCCCCTCAGTAAAAACACCGCCATAAATGGCATTCACCTTCGGAAAATCATTCATGTCCTTCAAAAAGATCGACGATTTCACCACGTGATTCCAATCCAATCCCGCAGTGGCCAAGAGCGCTCCAATGTTCGACATCACCCTTTTTGTTTGGGCTTCAACATCGGTTTCGCTATCAAAATTACCCGTTTTGGGATCTAGGCCAATTTGTCCTGAGAAGTAATAGGTATTGCCTGCCTGAACGGCTTGACTATAGGGTCCGATGGGTTTTGGAGCATTTTCAGAATAAATGATGTGTCGCATGTTGTTTGATGTAATTTTGTAATTGCATGAAAATAGGAATATTGGCAAGCCCAGCAAAGCAAAACGCGTGGATGCGTAAGGAATCCCCATCAATGCCCGTTTCATGGGTGCAAGATAACACAGCCCACGAAGATTTTGACGTATTCGTTGATTTGGATTTCGACAACCACACAGAACGCATAACAACGTACCAACAAAACAAAAAAACCCTGTTCCTATTGGGCGCGGTAAAATGCAATCTTGAAGGGGCATTATACAAACACGGGCATCGCCTTGAATCGGCATTAAATAACGGCATGCAATGCATTGGCATCAACAATTTGTGTACGTTCATTGAACGCAATCTATTGGAATTCAGCAACCCGATGAACATCCCTGGGCAGACCGTCGCTACCGTCGCTACCCATTTGGGATACACAGAAACTGAATGCGTAAATAGTCGCGTTGGCATGATTACCCCACGGGTTGTGTGCATGATCATTAACGAGGCATTTTACACAGTCCAAGAGGGCACGGCAACCGAGAGTGATATCGACCAAGCCATGAAATTGGGCACCAACTACCCAATGGGACCTTTTGAATGGTGCGAAAAAATTGGATTATCCGATGTTTACGAAACTTTGGAGGCGATGTATCAGGACACCCACGACGAGCGATACAAAATCTGCAGCTTGCTAAAACAGCGCTATTTGAAATAAATTTAACCTATACCGTCAACGGAAAACTTCAAATCACTAAGGTTGGTCCCGGGAAATCAGCAATTGGACTCAGTTATTTTCAATTAAAAAAGGCGCCCATAAGGCGCCTTTTTTAGTTATTTGAAATTTATGACGATTACTTATGAACGGTAATCTTCTTGGTTACTTGTTTGTCGCCCGACATAACCTGTACCAAGTATACTCCGTTGCTCAATCCGTCGGTGTTCAAAACCATCACACCTTCGTTGGCAACGGTCTTAGTGCTCACCATCTTGCCCTCAATGCTCATGACGTTTACTGTGATGTTGGCACCGAACGTTTCAGTGGTGGCCACTTTGATGTCGCCAGCGGTTGGGTTAGGGTAAACCGCTACACCTACCGATTGCAAATCTTTTACCGCTGCGCGGTTCATTAATACCTTTTTGGTTTTTGAACATTCACAGCCGGTCTGACGTACAACCGCTTTCATGGTTACTTCATATTCACCATCGAACTGCAAGTCGTAACTCACTGCGGCATTCACATCTTTCGATTTCAATGTACCTCCAGTAGCGAAGATCCAAGTGTAATCGACGTTGTTCTGTCCACCCGATACACCCGAACCATTTACAGGCTCTACACGAATACCGTAGAAGCTGTGCGCATAATCAGGACGAGACTGGAAATCACAAGTACGAGGCGCTTCGTTAATGGTCACACGTTGGGTAATTGAATCAGCGCACCCACCTGCGATGTAAGCATAAAGCGTTACGTTGTAGCTGGTGGTCTGCACGATGTTGTACAATTTTGAAGGATCACTGCTGGTTGAGTACGTATTGTCTCCGAAATCCCAATTGTAGCTGATGTCACCCTGAGGCCAAGTGGTGTTATTTACAAACACTACTTGGTCGCCCGCACACACATCTGAAGCAGTAAAGTTCGCTTTGGGCTGTGTCAACACATTCAAATCTTTGGTTACCTCGGCCTTACAACCATTGTCTAAAGTCACCACCAAGGTCACTTTCTTTGGACCCAAGTTGCTCCAGTTCTTTGAAGGCGATTTGGTCTTACTCGTTGTGCCGTCACCGAAGTTCCAGGTATAATTCGCAACAGCACCAGAGACATCTGCCGTGGTATTGGTGAACACAGTTGGTGTTAATGAACACGCAGGTGTATTGGTGAAACCTGCTTTGGGTGATTCGCGAACTTCAATTTCTTTGATCATTGAATCCAAACATCCAAACTCGGAAGAGGCAATCACCTTTACATTTTTCTTTCCGGGCTTTGAAAATTCGTAAACAGGATTAAAATCAGTGCTCACGCTTCCATTGTCATCAAAATTCCATTTGGTACCCAACAATCCACTTCCAATGGTTGATTGGTTGGTGAAGGCAAACTCATCGTTGTCGCAAGTTCCGCTCACCAATGTAAACTTGGCAATCGGCTTTTCAAACTGATAGACCTTTTGAGTCAGTTTGGCTACGCAGCCATTCAAGTCGGCACTCAAAGTCACCAAATAAGTACCCGCCTTGCTGTATTTGTATTTTGCATCAGTAGTGGTTGCAGTTGCTCCGTTTCCGAAATCCCATGACATTTTTGCAGACAAAGGACTCGTTCTGTTTGTAAATACCAAGTCTTGACCCAAACAAGCGTTGGCTTTGTCAAATGCAATGGCAGGGATCGCATTCACGTCTACATCAATCGTTTTGCTGAATACAAACCCATAAGGCAATGTTTTCGCCGTCAAGGTCACTTTGTATTTGCCTGATTTTGAAAACTGGAATACTGGCTCAGGCGCATTTGAGGTATCTGCAACTAAACCAGTTCCAAAATCCCAGAAGAATTCCAATGAACCTGATTTCACATTGCTGCGGTTTTCAAATAAGATTGCATCACCATCACAGATCCTTGCTGGTACAACAAAATTTGGTTTAGCACTTGGATAGATAAGTACACGACGTTTAATTGTCGTATCACATCCATTATTCAAATCGGTAAACTTCATGCAAACGGTAACAAAGCTATCCTCCAAGGTAGAATCCGAGGTTAAGAAGGTCAATTCAGCGTTGGCAGATGAAGAAGCACCCGCCACGGAAGAACCAGAGATTGTGCGACCTCCATCGGTCAATACGTAACTAGAAGCTGTCCAATCTTTTCCGTAACCTCCGTTGGTGTATGCACGGGGTGCAGTGAAATCAAAAATCACAGGCTCGTTGGCGATTGTTACATCGAACGCTTTGCCAAATTGATATAGAGCCTTGGTTGATTTTGCGCTGTAGGACCTTACACTTCCACCAGGTGCAGGTAACACTTTGGTTTTGTAGGTCAGTGTGTCATTCGACGTGTTATCATCGGGCAACTGAATGAAAACTTTCAACAAAACTTCGCCGGGGGCATCGAAACGAATATTGGAGGTGAAAGAAACTACTGCAGTATCGCCTGCCAAAATTTTCTCGGTTACCAGAGAAGTTACTGGCTTCGCACCATTTATACTGTAAGCAATGTTAAAGTTGTAAGCAGTATCGATGTATTTGTTTTTAATGGTCAACTTACCAGACGTTTCATAACCAGAACAAATTACTGCGGGCAAATTTACCGCTGAGCGAACCAATTCTAGGTCCATGAAGCTTTCCATGGCACCACGGTCGTTCTTCACCAAATTACGGGTCTTCAAGTTGATATCTTTCGCTACCACACTGTTTTCTGTGACGTTGTTTTGGTTCTCGAAAGCATCTGAGCGATAATCCAATTTACTCATGTCTTTGAAGCGATGGTTCAAAAACCTTTCTCCTTTCCCGGGCAAGCTCGTATTCATCCACGCACCAAAGTTTGAACCAGAACCATTTGGGTTGTACCAATAGTTATCGAAATTCAAGGTATCAAAATATGAGTTGTTATCGATCACCAATCCCAATGAGTTACCGTAGATATACATTTGAGAACATGAGTAAGAGTTAGTCAACATGATAATATTACCAATCAACTCGGTACCACCATAATTACCACCATAAAACCCGTTGTGATCAGAGTAGGCATAGTTTGCACGAGCATTACTCATCTGAATCGTATTTTGATAAAAGCTCTTTTTGTATGCCGCAGTAGGGGTGTAGAAATAAATGCAGTAGTCATAACCATTTATCGCGTTCTGAGCAATCAAGTTTGAAGATACACTACCACTCAAATAGTAGTACATGTAGATACCATAGAATGAACTATATGTGTACCCCAATGCCTCGTTGTAGGTAATGGCATTGCGATCAATTTTCCAGTCAGAAGTCCCGCTATAATTGTACATATAAATACCATACATACCATAACCTGAACTACTGTTGTTGTTTTTATTGTAAGTAATTCTGTTGTCATTGCACTGGTTATTTGTTCCATTTGGGCGGGCAATCTGCATACCATAGAAATAATAACCTCCATTTTCATTACTGTCTATTCGATTGTTCAAATATTGCGCATCCGTATCGCTATTCGCATTCAGCGCATAGAAATAGTAGGCATAGTTATAGTTGTTTACAATGATATTTTTCGACACCTCCATGGCGGTGTTTCTACTCAAATTGATACCATAAAAATAGTAGTATGCTTTGTTGTTGTCAATGCGGTTCGATTCAACCTTTGACTTGCTTGTAGAACTATTGAAAGAATAAACCATTGCTATACCGTATATGTTGTTTGCACCTCCCGTGGACGTAACTCCGGCAAAAGGCAAATCGTGGATTCTGTTTTTGGTCACTCTAACTGCATAGGCGTGAAATGAATAAATCCCGTATAGGGAACTAAAACCATTGTTGGATGTAGCGTTTGCTCGAGAGATATCATTTCCATCGATTACATTACCATGCGTGTAACGCATGTAAACGCCATAGTAGTAAAAATTCTGAATGGTATTGCCAACGAATTCGTTACCAGTAACTGTGCCCGAATAGGTTGAACTGGGTTCGTTTTCACAAATTCCGAATGCCGGACCTGGACTGTTTGAATTCGTGGTGCGCATCAAGTTACCCTTGATTACGGTATATCTACCCATGTTAAACGACGGTGATGTGATGGTAGCAGACAATGAATTACCAAAAACCACATAAGCACCTGCCGAAGTAGATCCAGTAGTACGTCCTGAAAATTGCAATGTACAATTCAAAATATTGTTGTAATCACTACTATTTCCGTTGGCATCCGCTTCGAAACGAATAATCCGGCCGTTGTTAGAGGTGTTAGTGTTTTCAACAATGTAATTTTTGATGGTTACGTAGTCTGTACCCGAAAAACGAATAACCTCAGCGTTGTTTGCGGTAGCAGAACCACCCATCACATTCGCCACAGAACTCTTGTAAGTAAACCCTCCTCCATCAATGGTGATGGTGTTGGTCGAGGACACACCCGAAATATTTCCGAATGTAAT
Source organism: Bacteroidota bacterium (assembly GCA_016868785.1). GTDB lineage: Bacteria > Bacteroidota > Bacteroidia > NS11-12g > UBA955 > UBA955. The sequence goes on along the minus strand of VGFS01000010.1, from coordinate 420 downwards.
GTTGTTGGTAACGTCCTCACTACCTTTTACAGTTGCCGTAACGGCGCCGCTCACGCCACTGCTGTTTAGTGCAGTCACAAAAGCAGCCAATGAAGTGTAGTTTGAAGAGGATGATGCGGCCGACGGGTCAATGGTGTACGAACCGCTCAACTGCGCAGAAACGGTCCCCACCGATCCAATTGCCAGGAAAAATTTCAGGGCAATGTGCTTGCAGTTTTGCATCAAACGAAAGTAATTTTGTTTCATATGGTATGATATTTTAAGGTGCAATATACAATTTTTGTCATACTTATGATTAATTTCAATAATTAATCAGGCAAAAACGTAAAATAACTGTCATCCACATAGATCTCTGATCTTTACACATTAACACCCAAAATAAACGGGTCCAAGAAGTAAGAAACAGCAAGGGCGCCCGTG
>VGFS01000009.1 GCA_016868785.1 Bacteroidota bacterium | reverse complement strand
GGATGAAAATCTATAGGGGTTAGGTTGTAACTTTGGCCAAGTGCGAAGAAGAAAAAGCGGCTGCCGGTAATTCTGCACCAACAGGCACAGGAACTTCAGGCGGAATTTCGCCCGGTGGAATTACCCACGGCGGTGGTAACTAACCTTCAGAAACTGCCGTAAAAACGTATATTCAACCGCCTGCCAGTGAGGTAGTCGGGCACCCCGTATCGGTTGTTTTGAAGGTCTTTGACCCAACTGTAACCGATCACGTTTTTGATGGCCAATAAATTGAAAATGTCGGCGCTCAACCAAGCGTTTTTCAGGCCAAATCGACCGAGCCATGGGTATTTCTTGGTGTTGAATATCTTACTAAAGCCAATGTCCACACGTCGGTAGGGAGGAATCACATTGGGTGTTGTGGTGTAGCGCGCCTGACCATCGAGGTAGTAGGGGATGGCTGTACCAATGTTCATACTGAGATTGACCCGCAAACTGGGGTTGTTGGGCATTTGATCTTGAAAGACCACCCCAAGATTCACCCTTTTATCGGTTGGGCGCCTGAGATAATCGGTGGTTACCTCCGTTTGTTGCTCCTGATTGAAATAGGTGATTTTCTCCTTGGTTTGCATGATTCCTAATGTAAACCAACTTTCCAACCCATCAGAAAATTCCCCATACAATCGCTGGTCAACGCCCCAAGCATACCCGTGGGCTGAATTCTGCGCATAATAACGAATACGAATATTGTCGAACAGATAGGGAACCAAATCCTGATACAACTTAAAATAGGCTTCCGAGGTGTATTTGAATTTTCGGGTACCGGCATAAATGTATCGCTCATATCCACCCACGGCATGATAACTTTTTTGCGAAAGCAATGCTTTATTCAAAACGCCATCAAATCCCCGCAATTCCCGATAAAACCCCGGTTGATGGTATGCGCCCAAGGCAAATTTCCACAAGACATCCGCCCGTTTGAGACTATCGATCCGCTGTCTTTCATTGTAGTTCTTATTGGGTTCCCAGCTCACAGACAGTCTGGGCATCACAACCATTTCCTTGTTTAGATTCCAATATTGGCCTCGAATACCCGCGTTGAGCCAAATTTGTTCGCGCTTGCTGAGCCGCCATTGCGCACCCCAATGGCCTTTCAATCTCAAGGTGCTGATTTGGTTTCTCGCTTTGATATAATTGTCGAAAAGAATCGTGTCCTGCGACGCACCCCACGGACTCAAATTGTATTCGGCGCTATCGTTGTAGTACCATTCGGCAATTTTGTCGTTCACCGTTTCCTTATTCGCCCGCAGACTATAATGCCATGAAAATGCATCCGTGCTTTTTCCAATTCTTCCCAAATGCGCAAATTGGGTGACGCCCGATTGCATGCGGTTTCTACCATGGTCGATGTAATAACCGTAACCCAATGTTTTCAGGGGTTTTCCGTAGGTTTTGGACGATAAGTCTCTATCGAGCTGACTTAAAAAATAAGCGCCTTCCACATCAAAAATCTCTTCCTCCGCGATGGCTGTGTGATTCAACATCCACTGAAATTCACTTCGAACGGTGGGTTTGAATTTGATATTGATGTTCCCCATGCCATACAAATAATTCAGCGCTTCTTGTCCCGCCATGCCAACATTTAAACTATACGCATTCTGTATGGTTCCAAAGGTGCTGGTTCTGCTCGTTGGATTCAATTGGTAGGCGTTGCTGGCCAAATTACCTAGGAATTCGATATGCCAGTGTCTGGATAACTTGTATGACAGGAGACTTTGCACATCCGAAAATTGCATAGAATAGTTCCCGCTAACATCCAACGACTTGGTAATGAGTCCGTTATTGAAATTTCGCAATCCCAAAAACCCCGAAAATCTGCCTTTTTTGCCACTGATCATGGCGCTGTTGAGCATGGTTCCCAGCGTTACAGAGGCCTTGAAACTATCGGGTCGGATGTAGTCTACGTCCAACACAGAACTCATCTTATCGCCATATTGAGAACCAAAACCACCGGCGCTGAATTTTACCGCGTTCACTAAGTCAGGGTTGATGAAGCTAAGACCTTCCTGCTGACCCGAACTGATCAATTGTGGTCGTAGTATTTCAACATCATTCACGTAAATCAGGTTTTCATCGTAATTCCCACCCCTTACGGTGAACTGCGACGACATTTCATTGCCCGAAGAAACGCCGATGAAGGTTTTAATCAAAGATTCAATACCCCCGCCGATAGCCGGGTTAAGTTGCAATTTTTGGGGCTTGATTTCCTCCAAAAATGGACCTCCTCGGTTGATTCTGATTCGAACTTCACCAATTAAATCCAACCCTTGTCCGACAGTAATTAACGTAATCCCACTTTTTTCCTCAATCCAGGAAAATCCAAAAACTTTTTCACCGCGCAGATATCCAAAGATTTTATCGCCCTCATACAGGGGCTCACTGGCGGTAAAATAGCCCGATGAGTCGCTAACACCAATTTGTGCATCATCGGAAAGTCGCACTTTCACATTGCCAACCCCAACAAAGCCATTGCCTTGTTGACGGACAATTCTACCCTTGGATACCGTCGATTGAGCGCCCACCCACAAAGTGATGCCCAAAAGCAGAGAGAGTAGCAGGGTTTTTTTCACGCAAATAGGTAACGCAAAAAGTTCGGCGTTATTTGATGAGTTGTTTAAGATCCGCGATGGTTTGGGTAGGATTTTGACTGCCAAAAACGGTGTTTCCCGCAACCAAAACATCTGCGCCGGCATCGGTCAGTAATTTGGCATTGCCCAAAACAACCCCACCATCGATTTCAATAAGGGTCTGGGTGCCTTCAGCCAAAATCATGGCTTTCAAGTCTTTCACCTTTTGATAGGTTCTTTCGATGAATGATTGTCCCCCAAATCCTGGGTTCACGCTCATCAGGCAAACCACGTCGCACAAGTGCAACACCTCTTTGATTGACTCTACAGGCGTGTGGGGATTGATGGCCACCCCGGCTTTCATGTTGTGGTTTTTGATGTTAGTGAGGGTGCGATGCAAATGGGTGCAAGCCTCAACGTGAACGGTGAGTACATGGGCGCCAGCATCGGCAAAGGCCTTCGTGTAGCGGTCGGGGTCAACGATCATTAGATGCACATCCAAAGGTTTTTGCGCCCGGGCCATCAAAGGCTTCATGACTGGAAATCCAAAAGAAATGTTGGGCACAAATACCCCGTCCATGACATCTACGTGAAACCAATCGGCCTCGCTGTTATTGATCATGTCGATCTCATCGTAAAGTTTGCCGAAATCGGCAGATAAAATAGAAGGTGCAATCATTCCAGACATGACGCAAAGTTACACCGATTATGCTTTCAAAGCCAAAAACAAATCGATGCACTCTTTGGCTTCTTTCACGTCGTGAACCCGCAGAATATTCGCCCCGCGATCCAATGCCGCCATGTGCAGGGCCGTGGTCCCGTTCAAAGCGCTCTCAGGGCTGCCATTCAAGGTTTTCCAAATCATCCCCTTGCGAGAAATTCCCACCATTAAGGGCTTGTTGAATTGCCTGAATTTCTGCAATTGATTCAGCAGTTCAAAGTTTTGTTCGGTGGTTTTGCCAAATCCAAAGCCAGGGTCGATGATCCAATTGGCGAAATCATGTTTCTTGTAGTCCGATTTTTTGGCTTGAAAATAACCCAAAATTTCGCCCATCAAATCATCGTAATGCGGGTTCTCCTGCATGGTGCTGGGATTGCCCTTTTTGTGCATCGCCACATAGGCGATTTCATTATCGATGATCGTTTTGAACATTTTCGGGTCATCATCCCCTGCGGCGATGTCGTTGATCATGTCTATGCCCAAGCCAATGCAAGCCAACGCCACAGAATTGTAATAAGTATCAACACTGAGCCAACTGTCTGGGAATGCTTGTCGAACCGCCCGAACAACCGGCGAAACCCGGTCCAATTCTTCCGCAAAACTCACTCGCTCACTGCCAGGTCGGGTGCTCTGACCGCCAATATCGATGATCGAAGCACCGGCCTCAAGCATAGCACCTGCAGCGTCAACGGCTTGCTGTACAGATTCTATCCGACTTTTGCTATAAAACGAATCCGGTGTAGCATTGAGAATGCCCATGACCACCGGTTGGGTGAGCAGCAGTTTCTTCTCTTTGGATAGAATAAACATCCTTTATTTGATGACTTCTTTGGGGTTGCCGACCATCAACTCAGGACGAACCCATTCGTTGAATTGTTCTTCTGTTAACAGTCCAAGTGCCAAAGCGGCCTCTTTCAATGTGGTGTTTTCTTTGTGGGCTTTCTTCGCGATTTTGGCCGCATTTTCGTAGCCAATGTGGGTGTTTAGAGCAGTCACCAACATCAAACTTTGGTCAACCAAACGTTGGATATTGTCGTGATTGGGCTCAATACCAACCGCGCAATTGTCGTTGAATGACAAACAAGCTTGGCCCAACAACCGCGCACTTTGTAGCATGTTGGAGGCAATAACAGGTTTGAACACGTTCAACTCAAAATGTCCTTGAGATGCCGCAAATGAAATGGCTACATCATTGCCCAAAATCTGGGCACAAACCATGGTGAGCGCTTCGGGTTGGGTAGGGTTTACTTTTCCTGGCATGATGGATGAACCGGGCTCATTTTCCGGAATCATGATTTCGCCAATACCGCTTCTTGGACCAGAACTCAGCATGCGAATGTCGTTGGCAATTTTGAAGCAGCTCATGGCAGTGCGCTTGATAGCACCATGTAATTCTACCATGGCATCATGGGCGGCCAATGCCTCAAATTTGTTGGGGGCCGTTACAAAGGGAAGGGCGGTTTCTTCGGCGATGTATTTGGCCACCAAATCAGAATATCCTGTGGGGGTATTCAAGCCAGTACCAACGGCCGTTCCTCCCAGAGCCAACTCAGCAGCCACGGGCAACGCACGGTTGATGGCATTGACGCCATTTTCCAATTGCTGTACATAGGCGCTGAATTCTTGTCCCAATGTCAACGGTGTTGCATCCATGAAGTGGGTGCGACCAATTTTTACAATATTCTCAAATTCACGGGCTTTGTGTTTCAACGTGGTTTTCATCGCCTGAATGCCGGGCAATGTATAATCGACCACTTGCTTGAAAACCGCAATGCTCATGGCAGTGGGGAAGGTGTCGTTTGAACTTTGACTCTTGTTTACATCGTCGTTGGGATGCAATACTTTCTTTTCATCATCCAGCTTTCCGCCACTCAAAACATGGGCACGGTTGGCGATGACCTCGTTGACATTCATGTTACTTTGGGTGCCCGATCCGGTTTGCCAGATCACCAAGGGGAACTCGGCATCCAATTTTCCCGCCATGATTTCGTCACACACAGTGCAAATCAATTCGCATTTTTCTGCTGACAATACACCCAAATCGCGGTTGGCGCGGGCGGCACTCTTTTTCAACACCCCAAAAGCACGGATGATTTCTACCGGCATGCTGCCTTCAGGTCCGATTTTGAAATTGTTACGGCTGCGTTCTGTTTGAGCGCCCCACAAAGCGTTGACTGGGACTTTTACTTCGCCCATGGTGTCGTGTTCAATGCGATACTGTGTCATAATATACCGCAAAGATAATTCTTAGGTTTGAACGATGGTTGCGTTCGTGACAGGTGTTGAAAAGTGGACAGCCATCACCTGTCGTTTAAAAAGAGAATCAATCATTCACAAAAGTCCTCGCCAAGCAGTTGTATCTTTGCAGTAGTATGTCTGAGAAAAAACTACTTGATGCCTTGAGTTACCACGCCGACGGGCGCCCAGGAAAAATCGAGGTGATTTCTACCAAACCCACACAAACACAATTCGATTTAGCCTTGGCCTATTCGCCCGGGGTGGCCGATCCTTGTTTGGCCATTGCAGAGAATGTCGATGACGTTTATAAATACACAGCAAAAGGCAATTTGGTGGCGGTAATTTCCAATGGTACCGCGGTTTTGGGCTTGGGCGATATCGGTCCGGAAGCCTCCAAACCGGTGATGGAAGGAAAAGGGGTGTTGTTCAAAATTTTCGCAGACATTGATGTGTTTGACATCGAATTAAACTGCAAGGATGTAGACCATTTCGTGGAAACGGTAAAAGCCATGGAACCCACTTTCGGCGGTATCAACTTAGAAGATATCAAAGCGCCTGAGAGTTTTGAAATTGAAGAGCGTTTGAAAGAGGCGTTGAATATTCCCATCATGCACGATGATCAACACGGAACAGCCATCATTTCTGCTGCGGGTTTGATCAATGCCCTTCGTTTGGTAGGTAAAAACTTGAACGATGTGCGGATCGTGGTGAATGGGGCCGGTGCTTCTGCCATCGCCTGTACCAAACTCTTCGTATCACTGGGTGCGAACAAAGAAAACATCGTCATGCTCGATTCCAAAGGTGTGTTGCGAGCCGATCGTACGGACTTGGACAAGTACAAGCAGCAATTCGCCACAAAGCGCGATTTGAATACCCTTGAGGAGGCCCTGGTGGGTGCGGAAGTGTTTGTGGGATTGAGCAAAGGAAATATCCTAACGCCTGATATGATTCTCTCTATGGCAGAAAAGCCCATCGTTTTTGCCATGGCCAACCCAACCCCGGAAATCGATTATAATTTGGCCGTGGCAACACGCCCTGATTTGATCATGGCAACCGGTCGGTCCGACTTCCCCAACCAAGTAAACAATGTGTTGGGATTCCCATTCATTTTCCGTGGAGCATTGGATGTGCGGTCTACCGCCATCAATGAAGCCATGAAAATCGCGGCCGTTCACGCCATTGCTGATTTGGCCATGGAACCCGTGCCCGAGAGTGTAATGATGGCCTACAACGAAAGAAATCTGAGTTTTGGACCTACCTACATCATTCCAAAACCCATGGATCCCCGGTTGTTGACCACAGTGGCTCCAGCGGTGGCCAAAGCGGCCATGGATAGTGGTGTAGCCCGACAGCCAATCACCGATTGGGAGGCTTACAATATGCAATTGCGCAAGCGGTTGGGTATCGACAATGACTTTGTTAACCGATTGATGACCAAGGCGAAAACGGCCCCCAAACGGGTGGTGTTTGCCGAAGCTGATCACATCCGAATCCTGCGTGCAGCAGAAATCGCCAAACGCGATGGAATCTGCGAACCAATCTTGCTGGGAAATCCCGAGGCCATCCAAAAAATGATGGATGACAACAACATCGAAATCCCCGGTGTGAAAATGATCGACCCACGCAAACAAGAAGAAAATTTGAAACAATTCGGGGCCAAACTCTTCGAAAAACGGGGTAGAAAAGGCTTTACTTGCTTTGAAGCGGAATACCAAATGCGCAACCGCAATTATTACGGTTCTATGATGGTGGAAACGGGAGAAGCGGATGCTTTCATCAGCGGACTTACCCGCAATTATCCCATCGCATTGAAATCCGCATTGGATGTAATTGGTATGGTGGAAGAAACCCGTCGCGTATCGGGAATGCATATCATGATGACCAAAACTGGTCCCGTTTTCTTTGCCGATACCACCGTGAATATCGACATGGACGAGGAAACCGTTTATGACATGGTGAATTTGGTGAATCAGCGTGTGCGTGCTTTTCAAATTGAGCCGAGAATTGCCCTGATATCCTATTCGAATTTTGGTAGCTCGGGCGGACAGTATCCCAAAATGATGCAAAATGTGGTAAAGCGATTGCATGCCAATCACCCAGAGATGATGGTTGAAGGTGAAATGCAGCCGATTTATGCCATCGATGGTGAATTGAGAAACAAGAGATTCCCATTCAATAAATTGGGTGATAAATCTGCCAACGTATTCATTTTTAGTGGTTTGAGTTCGGGTAATGCCGTGTATCAAATCATGAGAAGCATGGGAAATATGGACGCCATTGGTCCGGTGTTGTTGGGATTCAAAAAATCTGTACACATCCTGCATCATAGTTCATCGGTGAGAGAAATCGTAAACATGGTGGCCTTGGCCGCTGCGGAAGCCCAAGAAAAATAAACGTGCAATATGGCAAATGAACACTGGGTGGTCGAAATCACTCCCTGGGGGAGCGTCCATTACGTGCAGACATTGGCCTTGCGCTATAAAGTGCTGCGCAAACCGTTGGGACTTGTTTTTGATCCGTCTATATTTTCTTCGGAAGCGAACGACACACACGTAATTGCCAAATCGGGAAATTGGGTCATAGGATGTATGATTTTAACGGCCCATGGTAAAGACATGAAAATGCGTCAAGTTGCCGTTGATCCCCAGTTTCAGCGCAAAGGAGTAGGCGTTCAATTGGTGCATTTGGCAGAGGAAGAAGCGGTGAATCAGGGGGCTGAAACCATGGTATTGCACGCCAGGGATTCGGCCATTCCGTTTTACCTTTCTTTGGGATATTCGATTGTAGGCGAGGGGTTCGAGGAAGTGGGAATTCCCCACCATGCCATGCGCAAGTCGTTGGTGGGATGATTTCAACCTTTCCGCGATTTTCCTGAGATTGCCCATTGCTTTGAACTATCTTTGTGTTTTTAACACATGGATACCCTAATAACCGCCCTACAGTTTATTCTGGCTCTCTCTATTTTGATTACGCTGCACGAATTTGGTCACTATTGGGCCGCCCGTGCATTTGGCATTCGCATTGAAAAATTCTTCTTGTTTTTCGATGCTTGGAATTTTAAATGGTTTAGTTTCAAAAAAGGCGATACCGAATACGGAATTGGCTGGTTGCCGTTGGGTGGATACGTGAAAATTGCGGGTATGGTTGATGAGAGTTTGGATACTGAGCAAATGAAATCTGATCCCCAACCCTGGGAGTTTCGCAGCAAATCCGCTTGGCAGCGATTGATTGTGATGATTGGCGGTGTTACAGTGAATTTGATATTGGGAATCATCATCATGATCTCGTTGACCTATTCACAAGGTGAAAAATATGTACCCCAGCCCGTGGTAAACCAACAAGGCGGAATCTATGCGGGCCCGGTGGCGCGCTCCGTTGGTTTTAAAACGGGCGATCAAATCCTGAGTATAAATGGTGTGGCAGTTGACAATTTGGATGCACAGTTCGGCGATCCCACTTTTCTCACTGCAGACCACAAAGAAATTGGTGTTAGGCGCATGAAATGGGTCGTTTATGGTGACACTGCCAAAACCGAAACATTGGTTCCCTACGATACCACCTTGGTGATGCCTTCGAATTTCGATGAACTCCTGGGCGCTAAGTCCGATATGCCCTTTTTCGCCCCGAGAATGTTGTTTAAAATTGGCAAAGTGATGGGCGGAAGTCACGCAGAAAAAGCGGGGTTAGAAACGGGCGACATCATCAATGCAATCAACGGTGAAAAAGTGCTGTCGTTTTTTGAATTCAAAGAACTCCTCACCAAATACGCGGGTGAGACAGTTTCATTGGAAGCGCTCGATAGTAATAACAAAGTAAGTACCCTCAAAGCAGAGATTGGGGAAGACGCCACCTTGGGATTCCAACCAGCATTTTATGGGTTTGAATACAAAGAAAAAGTGGTTAAATACGGCTTGGGTAAGAGTGTGAATTTGGGCGTTAGTCGTTCCTTTGGTCTAATCGGTGCCAATGCCAAAGCCCTCGGCAACGTGGCCACCGGCAAAACGGATCCAACCAAATCGCTGGCAGGTCCCGTTGGGATTGCCCAGATGTTTGGTAGTACTTGGAATTGGGTGAACTTCTGGACGTTAACTGCGATGTTGAGTTTGGTGTTGGCCTTGATGAACATCTTGCCAATTCCGGCGCTTGATGGCGGACATGTGATGTTCCTGCTCTATGAGATCATTGCCCGCAGACCTGTGTCTGACAAAGTACTCTACATCGGTCAGATCATTGGAATGGTTTTCTTGTTAACATTGATTGCCTTTACATTTTGGGTTGATATTGCCCGTGCACTGGGAATTTGATATGAGTAATCCATTTGCATTTTATGGATTGGAGCCCACTCTGAACATCGATGCAAAATCGCTGCGCAATCAATACATCAACATTCAGCGAGAAACGCACCCTGATTTGGTGGCAGAAAATCCCGCATCAATGGATAAATCTGAACTCGCCAACGCCTATTACAAAGGGTTGACAGATCCCTTAACCTTGGTGAAATACTATTTAGAGGTTACGTCGGATTCCCCTGCAATTCCCAATTCTTTGCCAGCAGATTTTTTGATGGAAATGATGGATTTGAGCGATTCCATAGAATCTATGGATAGAGGAAATCAGGCCGCTATGCAAGGAGTTGAAAACGATTTGGTGGCCTATGAAAAAGTCCTCGAATCAGAATTTTATCAGTTCCAACAACAGGAGAGTCCTGACATTGTTCGTCTTGGAGAATGGTATCAAAAAAGTAAATACATTGGCCGTTTGCGTAAAAATTTTGACGGAATCGTGGAGATTTGATACACACCCCCTAATTTTACCCTATCAACCAATATGTCGACCAGAACCGCTCTAAAATCACACAGCGAAATCCGCCTCATTTTCCAAAGAATGGCTTGCGAAATTGCCGAGGCATTTTCCGATGAAAAGGATTTGTATTTTGTGGCAATCAACGAACGCGGAATGGCCATTGCTCTGGAGCTGAATCATGAACTAGACCGAATCTTGCCCGACTGCAATGTGTCTTTGGGAAATTTACATGTGGCCGATGACTACCGTTGGGAAGGGGTTGTGCCGAATATGGTCGCATTGACAACCCCCGTTATTTTAATCGATGATGTGATTCATTCTGGGGGAACGGCCATGCAAGTTTTGGTGGATTTATATGAACGAGGGTTCGATACAATTCGCACCGCATTTTTGGCGGAACGCGAACACAGAAATTATCCCATCAAAGCGGATTTTGTTGGTGTATCCATCGCCACCACACTGCAAGAACACGTTTTCTTTAACAACGAAAATCCCGGCGATTTACAGTTGTTTTTAATTTAAGTTATTGAAATAGACCACATTTTGTGTCGTTTGTTTGTCAAATGCAAACAACCATGAGCAATTGTGTGTTATTTTTGAATCTATGATGCGCCGACTGCTCGTTTTATGTTTCATTTTGATGCAGGTTCTTGTATCAAAAGCGACGCATATTGTGGGGGGAGAGGTGACATACAAATACATTGGCAACAACCAATATAAAATCCGCCTCGATTTATACATCGATTGTCAGAATGGAAATCCCCAAGCCATCTCATCGGATGCAACTGCTTATATCGGCGTGTTCAATGGTCAAACCCGTAACATGATTGGGGGATACCCAAAGTTAATCAATCGTCAAGGTCCAAAACGTGTGGTGAAAACCAATTACAACTGCATCGTAAAGGCGCCAAATGCTTGTGTGGATCAATATTGGTATGAAGTTACGTTTACCTTGCCGCCAATAACAGGCGGTTACTATATTTCATTTCAACGATGCTGCAGAAATGGAACGATAACAAACATGGTTGATCCCGGTGGGACAGGGGCGAATTATTGGACATACATTCCGGACGCCAGAACGCTTTCTAACAAAAAGGAAAATAACGCGGCTGTTTTTAAAGAAATTCCACCGAATTTTTTGTGTACCAACACCCCGTTAAAATTTGATCACAGTGCCATTGATGACGATGGAGATAGTTTGGTGTACGAGTTGTTTCGACCATTCACCGGTGGTACGTCTTCAATGCCCCGGCCCGACCAAGGAGCGAATGGGGATTTACAGCAACCGCCGTTTTCTCAGATTTCATGGACGTCTGGCTATCGCGACACGAATCAAATTGATGGGAATCCACCGCTGGTAATCGATCGAAATACAGGGTTTTTGACGCTTACACCCACCAAAATTGGTCAGTTTGTTATCGGTATTATCGTGAAGGAATACAGAAATGGGCAACTCATATCTTCCACGCGCCGCGATTACCAATTCAACGTACAAAGCTGTGTGGTGGATGTTGTGGCTTCATATTTTGTGCCTGCCTTCATTTGTGGATACCAGTATAAATTCCAAAATAAAAGTTCTTCTGCCCAGCGCTATCATTGGGATTTTGGGGTGGATACATCTACCAAGGACACATCTAATTTTGCAAGTCCAACCTTTACGTTTCCTCATGCGGGAAAATTCAAGGTGAAACTTTTTGCTTACAAAAACAAGTGTGTAGACAGTTTCGTGGCTTATGTAACCGTGGTGGAGCCTTTGAAACCCAAATTGCCCAAAGACACCATCATTTGTCCGGGCGGTAGGGTATTCTTCAAATCGAACATCCCAGCGGAAGCATACAAGTGGAGTACGGGTGCTATAACAGACACCATGAGTACGGGCAAGGAAGGTTGGGTTTGGTTGGATGTTTACAGCAAGGTGTGTGCATGGCGTGATTCGATGAAAATAACGATAGATAGAAACATCGTTTCTGCTTATGGAGACACCGTTTACTGCAGCGACGAAAAGATCAATCGGGGCATCGGGGCACTTCCGGGAATGGCCAAATACACATGGAGTACGGGAGAAACTACCCCAACAATCATCGCAACAAAACCCGGCAAATTTTACGTCATCGGCGAAACCCCGAATTTCTGTAAATCCAAGGATTCTGTAATTATCAGTCAGTTTACCCCCATTCAAGCGGTAGTGAACGATACCATTGTATGTCCCTCCGTACCCGTGAATTTCGATGCAAAGGTCAACGTTGGTGGTTCTACCTCGGTACTTTGGAGCAACGGAGCAACAACCAAAGTAGCTACAATCACCAACCCTGGTCAGTATTGGTTAAAAATTACGGTAGGATTGTGTTCTGATAGCGATACGTTTCAACTGAAGAACTTTCCCAACGAGTTTGAATTGGGCAGAGACCTGCGTTTTTGCGATAAAATCGACACCACTTTAACGGTTACATTGGCGGGAGCAACCCGTGTGGTTTGGAATAAAGAGGTTATCGGAAATAGTTACAAATTGACCCAGCCAGGAACGGTTGTAGTGGAATTGTTCAATTCGAACAATTGTCCGGAAACCGACTCCATATCTGTGGCTTTGTTTCCCAATCCGGCTTTGAATTTGGGCGGAGATACGACCTTGTGTTTGTCGGAAAATCCCACTTTGGATGCTGGGGCCAACATGATCTCCTACATTTGGAATACCGGGGCAACCACCAGAACCATTGTGGCCTACGACAGTGGTATTTATTGGGTGAAGGTGAAAGATGTGGAGGGCTGCGTTTCGTCGGATTCTATCAACATGAAGAAGCGCAAGGATTTGTATCCTTCCACCATTTACATGCCCAATGCATTTACCCCGAACAACGACGGTAGAAATGATTTCTATCCATTGAATCAATACAAAGTCAAAGGGGCTACTTACAATGTGAAAATTTACAATCGCTGGGGAGAGAAAATTATGGAAATGGAGAGTCCGGACATCAATTGGGATGGCACCATCAATGGTAAGCCAGCGCCTGAAGGGGTTTATGTCTTCACAGCCTATTGGATTGGATGCGACAACGAAAAGAGGTCGCTGAGAGGGAATTTCACCCTACTTAGATAATTTCCATGTCATTGCTCTAATGGGCTGATGGATTATCGTAATTTTACCATCGTAAAGCCTTATGTCTAAGCACCTGATAAAAAACGCCCGGATTGTAACAGATTTTAACATCGTTGAAGGAGATCTGTTGGTTGAAAATGGTAAAATTAGCAAGATTGATCGTGATATTACCCCAAGCGGATCCTTTCAAATTCATGAAGCTCACGGAAAGTACTTGATTCCCGGAGTCATCGACGATCAGGTTCATTTCAGAGAGCCAGGTCTTACCCACAAAGCGAATATTTATACCGAAAGCAGGGCGGCGTTGTTGGGAGGCACTACTTCATTCATGGAAATGCCCAACGTAAATCCCCAAACGGTTACCAATGCCTTGTTGGAAGAGAAATATGCGTTGGGTGCTCAATCTTCGGCGGTGAATTACTCGTTTTATTTGGGTGGCACAAACGATAACTTGGAGGAGGTAAAACGCGTGAACCCACGAAATGTGTGTGGGGTGAAATTGTTTATGGGCAGCAGCACCGGAAACATGCTGGTAGACCAAGAACAAGCATTGAATGGTCATTTCGCCAACTCGCCCATCCTCATCGCCACCCACTGCGAGTCTGAAGCCCGGCTGAAACAGCGGTATGCCGAGGCCTTGGAAAAATTTGGTGATAATATTCCACCCAGTGAACATCCCATCATTCGTGATGCAGAAGCGTGTTACTTGTCTTCATCTTTTGCCATCGAACTGGCGAAAAAACACAATACCCGGTTGCATATCCTGCACATTACCTCAGAAATGGAAACACATCTATTTTGCAACGACATTCCCTTGGCTGAAAAACGGATAACCGCAGAAGTTTGCGTACATCACTTGCATTATTCTTCGGCGGATTATCAAACGCTCGGACATTTGATCAAATGCAACCCCGCAGTGAAATCGGCCGATGATAGGGCTGCCTTGTGGAAAGCCTTGCTCGATGACCGTTTCGATGTGATTGCAACGGACCATGCGCCACACACGTGGGAGGAAAAACAAAATACCTATCCCACATCGCCGTCAGGATTGCCGTTGGTACAACACGCACTCTCCTTGATGATGGATTATGTGGCTGAAGGACGTATGAGCATCGAAAAGATGGTAGAGAAAATGTGTCACAACCCCGCCATTTTGTATCAAATTGAGGGTAGGGGGTATCTGCGAGAGGGCTATGCGGCCGATATGGTAATGCTGTCAGAAAATCACCAGCCAGTTACCAAAGAATCGCTGCAATATAAATGTGGATGGTCGCCTTTGGAAGGACACACATTCAAGTACGCACCCGAAAAGGTTTGGGTGAATGGTTCTTTGAGTTTTGATGGAGCCATCACTGCAGATTTGAATCCACAGCGGTTGTTGTTTGTCCGATAAGTCGGGATTGGATGCTTTTAGAGCAGTTTTGCGCGCTTCACGAAGAACGCGGTGAGGGCCTGTTCTAGGGGTTGAGAAACATCCGCCAGAAAATGATCAATGCCCAATTGTAGACACTGTTGTTCGATGGTTTTTTGTCGTTCCCGCTCTGCAGCCAAATAGGTGTCTTGGATTTCATCGGGTTGCAGTTTGATGCGGGTATCGGTTTCAAGGTCGATGAATTGAACGGGTCTATTGCCCAGGTTGAGTAACAATTCGTGTTGGGCGTGATGAACTTGGAGCAGGAGGATTTCACATTTTTGAAATCGAAGCAGGGCCATGCTTTTCCAAAAGCAGGCCTCGGCTGCCGCCTCGGCCGGATCCCACAACAAATCACTCAGTACCACTACCAAATGCCTGCGGCCCACCTGTAAAGCTGCGCTCTCAAACGATTGTTTCGCCGCATCAACAGCCGAATGAGTGGCAGTCGGTGAACTTGACTTTGAATGGTCTTTCGCCTCCCAATAATGTCCCAACTGACCAATTTGTTGTTGCAAATGTCCACGTGTACTCTTGATTGGACTTCGATAAACAAACCCAGCGTCGTTGTACATCCCCAAAGAGAAACTGTCTTTTTGCTGTTGCAGTAAATGGGCAATTACGCCCGCGCCCAATACCCCCAGCTTCAGCTTGAGCGGTTGTTCTTTCGGGTAATACATGCTTGGCGATACATCCACCCACAAATGGGCTTTCAAGTTGGTTTCTTCGTCGAACTGCTTGATGTATTTCTTATCGGTGCGCGCCAGCAACTTCCAATCAATGTTTTTTACGCTTTCGCCCGGGTTGTACGGACGGTGTTCGGCAAACTCCACCGAAAATCCACGGAAAGGGCTTTTATGCATACCCGCAATGAATCCTTCTTTAGCTTTTTGGGCCAACAGATCGAATTGGGTGAAGGATTGGATTTCTTCGAGTAGCATGGGTAGGTTGAGGGAACAAAAAAGGCCGGCGAGCCGGCCTTTTTTATCAAAATTTTTCGATTACAATTGCGCGTCAATCTTAGAGGCAATGTTCTGCTTGGGAACCGCACCAACGATTTTGTCGACCAATTGACCGTTTTTGAAAATCAACAAAGTAGGAATACTGCGCACACCGTAGTTCATTGAAATGTCTGGATTCTCATCCACATTCAATTTGCCAATTACAGCTTTGCCTGCATATTCGCTGGATAATTCATCCACCATTGGACCAATCATGCGGCAAGGACCACACCATTCTGCCCAGAAATCTACCAATACGGGTTTGTCGGATTGCAATACAACCTCATTGAAGTTGCTGCTTGTAAATTTTTCTGCCATTGTACTGTTTATTATTAATTCAAATTTAAGAATTTTCTCTACGCTTCTGCGATAATTTCTTTGTTTCTCACAACCCCTATGCCAAACAAAGCATAATCATAATAGACGGGATCTTCCGGACGGAATGCCCGCAATTTGTCGGTGAGTTCGCAGCAACTCTGCCAATCTGATTTATCTCGGGTCAAAAGCCCAAGTTCTATGGCAATGCGTTGGACGTGAACATCCAGCGGACACATCAATACCGACGGTGATACCTTGGTCCAAATGCCAAAATCTACAGGCGAGGGCCTTCGAACCATCCACCTGAAATACATATTCAACCGCTTACAAGCACTGCCTTTTAATGGCGATGCCAAATGTTTGTCGGTGCGTTTCTGGTGAGGGAACGTTTGCCAAGCGGTTTGAAAAGTCTCCAAAGCCCGATAAATCTGATCCTGAACAGGCGCCTCAAGCACATCATTGCCAAAAAACAAATCCTCCAAACTCGGCGCCCCTGAATACCAGTGCCTAAAAAATCGAATCATCGAAACCACATCCTCACCATTTAACGTTCTGTGTACAAACGATTGCAGTCGCTTCAAATCACTGTCCTCATGCTGCATCACAAAATCGAACGGAACATCGTCCATCAGCAACATCAACTTTTGCGAGCTATTGATGATGGTCTTTCGCTGCCCCCATGCCATGATGGCTGCAAAAAAACCGGAAATTTCTATGTCTTGTCTCCGATTATATCGATGGGGAATCTGAACAGGATCGTGGGGGATGAATGAGTTTTCCTCTACTTCCTTGGCCCAAAAATCGAGCAGATCCTTGATTTCTGAGTCTTTCATCGCCCTATTAATAATTAAACTTGAGCCAAAGCCACGTCCAAATCCCCAATCAAATCATCCACGTGCTCAATGCCCACGCTCAAACGAATTAAACTGTCCTTCAATCCGTTGGCTTCGCGCTCTGCCTTTGGAATACTGGCATGCGTCATCGTGGCCGGATGTCCCACCAAACTCTCCACACCGCCCAAACTCTCAGCCAATGAGAACAACCGGGTCGATTTCAAGAATGTCAACGCCTTATTAATGGCATCGTCTTTCAAGGTGAAGGAAATCATCCCGCCGAAATCGCGCATTTGTCGCTTCGCCACCGCATGGTTCGGGTGACTCTCAAAACCAGGCCAGAATACTTGTCCCACTTTCGGATGATCTTTCAACCAATGAGCCACCTTTGCGCCGTTTTCGCAGTGACGTTGCATGCGGATATGCAGCGTTTTTATCCCCCTTAATGTCAAAAAGCAATCCATAGGACCTGGAGTGGCGCCACATGAGTTTTGAATAAAGGCCAGTCGGTCACGCAAGTCATCACTCGACGTACACAAAACCCCCATAACCACATCGCTGTGTCCGTTGATATATTTGGTGGCAGAGTGCATCACAATGTCGGCACCCATTTTCGCAGGATTTTGTAAGTAAGGAGAAGCGAATGTATTGTCTACCACCACAATGCTGTTGAATTCGTGTCCAATCGCGATCATCAATTCAATATCGATAATCCGCAACAACGGATTGGTAGGGGTTTCCACCCAGACCATTTTTACCCGGTCCGACATCACCGCGCGAACGGCTTGTTCATCGCTCATGTCAACAAAATGGAATTTGATGCCGTACTGGGCGAAAACTTTGGTAAACAGGCGATAAGTGCCCCCGTATAAATCGTTGGTACTCACCACTTCATCTCCGGGCGACAGCAATTTGGCGCAAGCATCCACGGCACCCATTCCGGTGCTGAAACACAATCCATGTTTTGTGCCTTCCAAAGCTGCCAAGTTTTTCTGCAAAACATCGCGGGTGGGATTCTGTGTTCTGGCGTATTCGTAGCCTTTGTGATCGCCCGGTGCCGCTTGCACGTAGGTACTTGTCTGGAAGATGGGCGTCATGATGGCCCCTGTGGTAGGGTCTGGCTCAATACCAGCGTGCAATACCAGGGTTTCGATGTGATTTGTGTTCATGGAACGATGCAATTATGTCTCTCACAAAGAAACACTGCAACTTCCGAGAATTTACGCTTTCAACTGGATGTCTTTCAACACTTCTTCCACCACACGCGGGAAATGTGCCTGTTCCAAAGCATGAATCTTCTGGGCGACATCATTGGCGGTATCGGTTGGTGATACTTCGCATCGCGCCTGGAAAATGGGCGCTCCATCATCGTAAAGTTCTGTGACCCAGTGCACTGTGATACCCGTTTCAGTCTCTGCAGCAGCAACCACCGCTTTGTGAACGTGCATCCCAAACATGCCTTTTCCACCAAATTTCGGCAACAAAGCGGGGTGCAAATTGATAACATGGGGGTATTTGTCGATCAGTCGTTTAGGGAATAGCCAAAGAAATCCCGCCAAAACAATGAGGTCTGGACTGTATTTTTCCAAAAGCGCATCCACACGATCACCGGTCTTCCACTCTGTGCGGTTAAACAATTCACAGGGCACACCCAAACGATTGGCGCGTTCAACAACACCGGCGCCTTCTAAATTACAGAAAATGGCTTGTACCCTAACATCACTGCTCGCAAAATGTTGGATGATGTTTTCGGCATTGCTGCCACTGCCCGATGCAAAAACGACCAACTTCATCATTTGATAAAACTATGGTTGACCATGATTTCCAATTCTCTCATCAACGACACTCGAGGCTGATTGGGGGCGAACAAGAATCCGTCAAACGCAACCCAACGCTTGTTCTTTTTGTCTAAGACAATTTTTCGAATAAAAGGACCCCGTCTGTCGGTATTCAATTCTGTATACCAGCCCGTGAGATAATATTCAGGATTGCCGTTATGATTGCTTTTTTTCAACCGTGTAGGGAAGATGCCACTGCTGCTTATCTCAACCCAAGTACCTTCGGCAGTTTTTAAATATTTTTTGGTAAAATGATTGCGCAACGCCACCACAGAATCCAACGACATCGAGGACTCAGTTGCCGGGAAAATATTGACCATAAAATTGCTGTGGAATTGACTATTCTCGTTTCTCAACCAAACAAAATCAGCAGTGGCTTGCACCAGCTTTAATGTTGCGTTCAGACAAAGTTGTAGGTTGTATTTTCCTGCCAAAAGCTGGCTAATACTATCGGAGTAGGCGTTTTGCTCAATCACCGCCGTTGGATTATGCTTGCTGTGATTGAATTCACCCGTTTCTATGGCTTTGGTAATGCCACACAAAATGGCTTGATGCTTTTTAAGCCAGCCCAAACTGAAATTTTCACCCGCAGAATGTGTATCGTGAATCCAAAGCACCACTTGTTGCTTGCTCCATACGTCCTTCAGCCAAGTGCATTGGACTGCTTCGATGACGGTATCCATGAATGCGCTATTTCCTTGTGCAGATAGGCGCTCACAATCAGATAAGTTGGACAAGGGATCAATGGCCCAGATTAGCGTGTGCTGCTGAAATACGCCGTTGGACGCAGGGTCGATTTCCTCCATTTGCGAAAAGGGGTGCAATTCGAAATTGAAAGCCGACTCATAATATTGGGGATCGTTCGCTGGGCGATTTTCTTCGAATCTCACCAAGTTACTGTCCACAGAAAAAAGGGTAGAAGCGAACAAGTCCTGAATCGAATCTGCCAAAAACGGAGGGTAAAAAACCCGTATGTCGGCAGCTCGGCCACTGGCCATATCGGTCTGGTCTTTGGATGATTCCTTACAGGATGGTAAAATTGCTGTAAAAGCCAGTACTACCAGAAACTTTAAAGTTACATTTTGCGAAATTAAATGAGTGAATCGCACTATCTACGATTTTTTTGAATAACCAATCGTTGACCTACTTGAATGGAATTGGACCGCAAATGATTCCAGGTTTTGATTTGGGTAACTGTAACTCCATGGGTTCTGGCAATAGCGCTCAGTGTCTGTCCACGTTTTACCACAACCACGGTGCGGGTACTACTAACTTTAGGCGTGGTTACTTCAGTTGCCCCTGCAACCTGAACGCCGCGCGGTACTGATTTGGGGTAGGCATAAGGTGCACGGTAGTTGGTAGGGACCACATGGTGGTTGTATTTGGCAAAAGCAGCAGCACTATCGAACCGATCAATGAAATCCATACTGGCATTGTAAGGCATTAAAATCACACTGCCATGGGCCATGTCGGTGTTTTGATTGAGTAATTCTTGGTTCAATCCCACCAAATTGTGGTGTGTGCCGAGGTATTCGTTGATTTTGCCCAAATGCATGGTTGAATCGATTTTGGTTGGGGCCAACACGATGCTTTGATCATTGAAATTGGCATTCTTACCCTTTTCAGTAAAATTCAATACGTAGGCAACCGCGATAAATTTGGGCACATAGTTTTGAGTTTCTTTGGGCAAGAAAGGCAGCACTTCCCAAAAATTGGTTTTGCCACCACTTCTGCGGATGGCTTTTTGAACATTTCCAGGACCACAATTGTAAGCGGCGATGCTCATCAACCAATTGTTAAAGATGGATTGTGAGTTGGCAAAGTATTCACATGCTTTTTGGGTGCTCTCAATGATGCTCTTACGATCGTCGCATGGATACCCAATGCGCATCCCCATCAATTTTCCAGTGTAAGGCATGAACTGCCACAAGCCGGTTGCCCCACACCAAGAAACTGCACTGGGATTCAAGTTGGATTCTATGACTGAGATATACTTGAGTTCGGTAGGCAGTCCGTTTTTGTCCAAGATTTCTTCAAAAATGGGGAAGTACAATTTCATCCGCTCGTGGATTTGATTGAAATAAACCTCGCCGTATCCCATGAAATAGCGGATGTGTTGCTCAACCATGCGGTGGTATTGGAAAGGAATGGTGCTACCGATTTGCGACATCAGTGCTTCGAATTCTTTTCCATTGCGATACCGTGTTTCATCATGACCTACGGGACTATGTGATGGAATATTGCCCAACAATACTTGGGTAAGGCTATCTATGCGGGATATGTGGTTGCCAGCCTCAGGATTCACAGGGGCCTGCGCCTGCAAAGCAATAGCGCTGCTACCTAGAACCAAAACCGACATCAAAAATGACTTAATCATGTGCTTCAAAATTAACGCTGTATTTTGCGTTTTCTTTTCATAGCAAAGACTGAGCCAAAAATTAACCAACAAACAATTGTGTATATTTGTAATAATGCAAGATTAGCAAAAGCCGGAAGTGTTTGCTATCTTAGAGTTGCAATAAAATATACACCCCGTGGCATTGTCAAAAAATATCCTATCGCCAGAAAATGAGTCACAAACTTTGGCTCAAGTTCAAAAAATCCAAACAAAAAATGGAGGGTTGAGCATCGGTATACCCAAAGAAGTTACCTTTCAAGAAAATAGGGTGCCGCTAACACCTGCTGCAGTATCTTATTTTGCGGCGAATGGACATTCCATCGTCATTGAATCAGGTGCTGGTAGAAATGCCAATTTTTCGGATATCCAATTCAGTGAAGCAGGAGCGCAAATAGTATACAGCAACAAAGAGGTTTATGAGTGTGAAACCATTCTGAAAATCGATCCCCCAACATTGTCGGAGATAGAACTGATGAAGCCCGGTCAGTTGTTGATTTCTGCACTTCAAATCAATCAGATGGATTCGGTGTTGTTGCGAAAATTGATGGAGAAGAAAATCAATGCCATGGCCTATGAATACCTTGAAGACGATGGAGGTACGCGCCCCATCATCAGAGCCATGAGCGAAATTGCGGGTACGGCGAGCATACTCATCGCCGCAGAATACCTCAACAATACCCATGTGGGAAAAGGAGAGTTGCTCGGAGGCTTTGCCGGAGTTCCACCCACTCAAGTTGTGGTCATAGGTGCAGGTGCTGTTGGTGAATTTGCCACCAAAGCAGCCCTTGGCCTGGGAGCCAATGTGAAAGTTTTTGATAACAACATGTACCGACTGCGTCGAATCCAAAAATCATTCGGATTCCATTTGTACACTTCTACCATCCAATCCCAAGTGATTAAAAGTGCCATCGCCAGTGCCGACGTAGTCATTGGTGCTTTGGCAGGCAATACCGCAAGAAGTCCCATCGTTATCACCGAAGAAATGGTGATGTCTATGCGACCTCATTCAGTAATCATCGATGTGGCCATTGATCGCGGTGGAAATTTTGAAACTTCCGAAGTAACAAATCACGAAAAGCCCATTTTTCATAAACACGATGTGATTCATTATTGTGTGCCAAATATCGCATCAAGAGTTAGTAGGACAGCCAGTTACACGCTAAGTAATGTGTTTACCCCCATGCTCGATGAAATGGCCCAAATGGGTGGGTTTGGCGAATTCTTACGGATGAAAGCCGGAGTGCGCAAAGGCACTTACCTGTATCGTGGTAGCCTCACCAACAAAAACTTGGCCGATAAATTTGCCATCAAATACCACGACATCGACCTGATGGTTGGTCTGTTTATGTGATTTACAAGTGATGATGCAACTTGTTTGCATCGATGGGTTGGAAGTGGGTTTCCACCCGACTAGAATGTGTGTCGGTGATCAGGATTTGTCCATACCCCGATGCCCCCACCATATCGATCAATCGCTGTGCCCTTTCCTCGTCGATTTTCTCGAAGATATCGTCCAACAACAAAATGGGATGGTTTTTTGTAACCGCTTGGAAGTAATTGTATTGCGCCAGTTTTAGGGCGATAATAAAGCTCTTGATTTGACCTTGGGAGCCATATTTTTTCAAGGGGAATTCACCCAAACCAAAAATCAAATCGTCTTTGTGAATCCCTACAGAAGTTCTTTGGGCCGCCATGTCTATTCGGTGTGTATCAGCCAATAAAGTGGCGAAATCTCCATTGTTTAGTGGGCTATCGTATTGAATGCTAGGGGTTTCCGAGCCGGAACTTAGGTTTTGATAAACGGTGGTGAAAAAAGTGAGTATGTGCTCAATGAACTCCTTGCGCCTTTGGTGGATCAGTATTCCGGCAGGAATGAGTTTGGCGTCGTAGCTCGACAGTAAATCAGGGTCTATATATCGGCCTTGCATTGTTTTAAGCAGGGCATTGCGCTGCTCCAAGGCTTTTTTATAAGTGCTGAGATTTTGGAGATAGGCTTTGTCGATCTGGCATAAACTCAAATCCACAAAACGCCGTCGATCTTCGCTGTTGCCAAGAACCAAATCGATGTCGTACGGCGTGATGAATACCGTTTGAATCATTCCAATGTGATCGAGCAATCGAGGATAGGCTTTGTCGTTCTTTTTGATGGTTTTCTTGCCCCCTTCAAATTGGATGAGAATTTCGGCGGGTAGCTCTCCTTCGAACTGACCTTTTACCGTAAAGAAGGTTTTGTCGTGCTCAATGATTTGACTGTCGATCCCATTAAAATAACTCTTGGCATTGGCCAAATAGTGCACCGCATCCAAGATGTTGGTTTTGCCTACGCCGTTGGCCCCAGTGAGGGTGTTGATCCCATCGCAAAATTCGAGGGACCGCTGGCTGTGATTCTTGAAGTTAAACAATTGTAGGCGTTGCAAATACACAATGCAAAGTAAATCAATTGCTCGGTTATAGAGGTTTCGTTGGGCAGATGGAGTTATTCCAAATTGTCCACATTGGTCGTGAGTTTTTTTGGTTTGATTTATCTTCGTTTGTTTCCAATTATGCCGGTTTTTTCTCATTTGCACGTCCATACCCAATACTCATTGCTCGATGGGGCAGCCAGCATCAAAAGTTTGGTTAAAAAGGCCAAAGCCGATGGTATGCCGGCCCTCGCCATTACTGACCATGGAAACATGTTTGGCGCGTTTGAGTTTTATCAGGCTGTGACCAATGAGGGGCTGATGCCGGTCATTGGTTGTGAGTTTTACGTGGTGGAAGACAGATTCCAAAAGTCGTTTACCCAGGGTACCAAGGACAAGCGATACCATCAATTGTTGCTTGCCAAGAACCAACAAGGGTATGCCAACTTGAGCAAATTGTGTTCCTTGGGATACTTGGAAGGGTTGTACAGCAAATATCCACGGGTGGATCGCGCCTTAATCGAACAATACAGTGAAGGTTTGATTGCAACAACCTGTTGTATAGGTGCCCAAGTGCCCCAAGCCATCTTGTGGAAAGGCGAAGAGGAAGCCGAGAGAATCTTCTGCGAATGGCATAAAATTTTTGGTGAGGACTATTACATCGAGCTGCAACGACATGGCCTACAGAATTTGGATGGGACGGGAATCTCGCAGGAAGACATCAACCAAACATTGATCAAATGGGGCAGAAAATACAACGTTCCCATTATCGCAACCAACGATTCGCATTATACCGACAAGAAGGATGCTAACGCACACGACATCTTGTTATGTATCAATACAGGGGAGTTTCAAAGCACGCCCAAAGCCAGCAACGAAGAGGGTGGTAAAGGAATTCGATTTGCGTTTCCGAACGATGAATTTTTCTTCAAAACGCAAGCAGAAATGGAGGTCTTGTTTTCGGATATTCCCGAAGCATTGGACAACACCAATCGGCTGATTTCAACCATCGATCCGCCCAAATTATCGCGCGACATCGTATTGCCCAACTACGTATTGCCAGTGGGTTTTGATGATCAGAACGTGTTTTTAAAGCACCTGGCATACGAAGGTTGTAAAAAGCGATACGGCGGTACCATACCAACCCCTGTCCAAGAGCGGCTAGATTTTGAATTGAACACCATTACGCACTCTGGGTTTGCGGGATACTTTTTGATCGTTCAAGATTTTACCACGGCGGCCAGAGAGATGGATGTTTGGGTTGGCCCGGGTCGGGGATCTGCGGCGGGTAGTCTGGTGGCCTATTGTTTGGGAATTACCAATGTGGACCCGGTGAAGTACGATTTGTTGTTTGAGCGTTTCCTGAATCCAGAACGGGTGAGCATGCCCGACGTCGACATCGATTTCGATGATGTTGGTCGAGACCGTGTAATCCAATATGTTGCCCAGAAATACGGAGAGAGAAGAATCGCGCAGATCATTACCTACGGTACCATGGCCGCGAAAACTGCCATACGAGATGTGGGTAGGGTGTTGCAGTATCCATTGCAAAATACCGATCGATTGGCGAAGATGGTGGTGGGTAACCTCAATCTGCAAACTTTACTTCATGTTGACCCTGAAGAGCTGGCCAAAGACGATTCCAAGAACCTCAAACCCGAGGAAATCGACTGTGTAAGAGAAATTCAAAAGGCTTATAATGGTAACGATGACGCTGCCAAGGTGCTTAAAGACGCCGAAAAGTTGGAAGGAAGCGTCCGAAATACAGGGGTACACGCTTGTGGGATCATCATCGCCCCTCAAAACATTGATGAATTGGTTCCGGTGGCTTTGTCGAAAGAATCTCAATGGATTCAGGTGCAATATGATGTCACCCAAATTGAAAAAGCGGGTCTGCTGAAGATGGACTTTTTGGGTCTGAGTACCCTCACCATCATGAAAGATGCCATCAAGTTGATTGCCGAGACAACCGGCGATATCATCGATCTGGATGCGATTCCACTAGATGATGTAAAAACGTATGAATTGTTCCAGCGGGGTGAAACCAATGGGGTGTTTCAGTTTGAAAGTCCCGGTATGCAGAAATATATGCGTGAGTTAAAGCCCACGCAATTTGGCGACTTGATAGCCATGAATGCCCTTTATCGTCCGGGGCCGTTGAAATACATCCCAGATTTCATTGATCGAAAACATGGTCGTAAGCCCGTAGTGTTCGATTTGCCAGAAATGGAAGAATATCTGCGGGAGACATACGGTATTACCGTATATCAGGAGCAGGTGATGTTGCTGAGCCAGAAGTTGGCGGGATTTTCAAAGGGAAAAGCCGATGAACTCCGCAAGGCCATGGGTAAGAAGAACAAGTGCATCATCGATCAACTGAAAGATGATTTCATGGCGGGTGCCTTGGAAAAAGGATTCCCAGAGAAAGTGCTCGAAAAAATTTACTCGGACTGGGAAGAATTTGCTCAGTATGCCTTCAATAAATCGCACTCAACCTGTTATGCGGTGATAGCGTTCCAAACGGCCTTCTTGAAAGCCAATTACCCGGCCCAATTCATGGCAGCGGTGTTGAAAAGCAACATGGGCGATATCAAGAAAATAACCTTTTACATGGAGGAGTGCCACCGACAAGGCATCAAGGTATTGGGACCCGATTTGAATGAAAGTAAAAATGTATTTACCGTTACGCCGTGTGGACAAATCCGCTTTGGATTAAGCGCAGTGAAAGGGGTAGGCGATAATGCGGTAGAAGAGATTTTGGTGGAACGTGATAAAAATGGCGCATTCAAAAGTTTGTTTGATCTTACCACCCGTGTGAATTTGAGGGCGGTGAACAAAAGAAACATCGAAAACATGGCCAAAGCGGGTGTGTTTGATTTTGATCCCCGCTACCACCGTGCCCAATATGTAAAAGAAGATGCCAACGGCACCAATGGGATTGAATTGGCCATTCGCTACGGACAGCGTATTCAACAAGATAAGTTCAGTGGTCAGATGGGATTGTTTGGTGGTGGCGCCAATCTCACTAACGAAGAGCCCAAATTGCCACAAGTAGAAAAGCTAACCCTGCTCGAAGAACTCAAAGAAGAAGAGGAATTGGTGGGGGTATTTTTGAGCAAGCATCCTCTAGACGATTTCAAATTTGTCTATGATAGCATCGTTACGGGGAGTGTCAAAGATTACCGCGAAGCGCTGGAAAATAAGTCGCCCCAAGTGTTTCAGATGATGGGCATCATTACCAGTGCCAAAGAGTTCATTAGTCAGCAAGGAAATCCCTATGTAAGATTCCATTTTATGGATTACACAGGTACCATCGAGCTGTCGATTTTTAAAGATAAATTCCTAAAATTCAAGCACTTGATAGGGAAAGATTATATTTTATTGATTCAAGGACAAACCGACTATTCCAAAGCCAAAGATGAAATGCGGATGAACATTCATCACATTCAATTGGTGTCGGACGTAGACCCCATGAACCTGTATCGCTCCATACAAATCGACATGACCCCCTCGGATTTGGAACAAGGTAAGCAACAAATTGTGAGTGAGGTTCTGTCGCAGTTTCCCGGCAAATGCCCGTTGTATTTTAACTTCTACGATGCCGATGAAAACATGACTTTGAGGATGGTTTCCAGTGTGGGTTTGAATTTCACCAATGAAGTAAGGGAAATGCTGAACGACATGGAGGTGGTGTATACCCCAAAATTGGACGATAAATGGTTGGTTGAACGAAAAGATGAAAGTCGCAGGTTTTACAATAGCTAGAAATCTCATTCAGGCCGATTATCCGCTGCGAGAAGCGCTCTATTCGGTGCTGCCACTTTGCGATGAAATGGTGATTGCGGTGGGCAATTCGCAGGATGATACCAAGGCCTACATCGAATCGTTCCAAGAACCCAAGATTCGGCTGTTTGATACCATTTGGGACGATACCAAACGGGTGGGTGGTGCAGTGCTTGCGGATGAGACCAATAAAGCAATGGATCGCGTTTCAGAAGAGGCGGATTGGCTCATTTACATTCAGGCGGATGAATGTTTGCATGAGAAATATTTGCCCGCTGTAAGGTTGGCGATGGAAAAGTATCTACACGACGATGAAGTGGATGCATTGCTGTTCGATTATTTGCATTTTTATGGGAATTACACCATGGTTGGAGATTCTCGACGGTGGTATCGACAAGAAATCAGGGTCGTGAAAAATCACCGAAATATCAGAAGTTGGAAAGATGCCCAGGGGTTTCGTACAGCGGGTGGCAAGAAGCTACGTGTAGCCAAGATCGATGCTTGCATTTATCATTATGGCTGGGTGAAACATCCGCGCTTTCAACAGCAAAAGCAAGCGCAATTCCATCGTTTGTGGCACGATGATCAATACATGGAGAAGAATGTGCTGGGCGCGGAGGAATTTGATTACGGCAGCATAGATTCATTGCAACATTTCACCGGAACACACCCCGCGGTAATGCAAGAGAGAATAGACCGCATGGATTGGACGTTTGATGTGGATCCAACCAAGAAAAATTTCGGTATGAAAGCCCGATTGTTGCACTGGATCGAGGAAAGAACAGGATGGAGAGTGGGAGAGTATAAAAATTTTATTCGCATTAGATGACAAACAAATGCATTGTAATCATTGGGGCCGGTGCTTCAGGATATTTTACTGCCATTAGGTTGAAAGAGTTGAATCCGAGTGTGGAGGTGATGATATTGGAAAAGACAGGAAAAATTTTGTCGAAACTGAGAATCAGCGGCGGTGGCCGATGCAATGTTACCCATGATTGCAAGGGAGTGTCGGCCCTGCTGCAACATTATCCCAGAGGGAAGAGTTTTTTGAAAAAGATTTTTCACGATTGGTCGGTGCAGCACACCATTGACTGGTTTGAATCGAACGGGGTGCCGTTAAAAACGGAGAGCGATGGAAGGATGTTTCCTGAATCGGATTCTTCAGAAACAGTAGCCCAATTGTTGGAATGGAAAGCCAAAAAACTGGGTGTTGAATTGATGACGAATGCCTCGGTGGTGACCATAGTCCCGCTGCCCGCCGGAGGAACCTATCGCTGGCAACTAAATTTCAATACCGGCGGCAGCGAAGTAGCCACGGATGTGGTTTTGGCCGTGGGAGGATTTTCAAAAGAGTCTCAATACAACATGATCGCCCATTTGGGTGTGAAAATAGTGTCGCCCGTACCTTCGTTGTTTACGTTTAACATTCCAGATGCCACCCTTCATGCATTGCACGGACTGTCTGTGCAAGATGCCAAAGTAAAATTAACCGGTTATCCAGAAACTTACCATGGACCACTGTTGGTAACCCATCGGGGGCTGAGCGGACCTGCAGTATTAAAAACCAGCGCTTGGGCAGCCCGGTGGATGAATGAGCGCGCTTATTGCACTACGGCTTTGGTGTCGTGGAAGAATTTAAGCGAGGAAGAGATGCGGGAGTTTTTAAAAACTACTTTGATTGAAAATGGGAAAAAGCGGATCGACAATGTATCCGTAGATGGAATTCCGCGCAGGTTGTGGGACTATATTTTGCAGAGAGCAGAAACCCCAACTGACAAGCTGGAAGCGGATTTGAGCAAATTTGAGTTCAATAAGATTATTGAAAACTTGTGCCGAATGCCGTTTGAAACAGACGGCCGTACGATGTTCAAAGAAGAATTTGTTACTGCTGGTGGTATCGATCTCGAGCATGTGAATGCAAAAACCATGGAAATTAAAGGGGTTCCCGGACTTTACGCCACAGGTGAAGTGCTGGATATTGACGGTGTTACCGGCGGATTTAATTTCCAAGTAGCATGGTCAACAGCGGCTACCGCCGCCGAAGCACTGGCCCGTTAATCTTTATCGTTGAATTTATATCCCAAACCGCGGTGACTTATAAAGTACTTCGGGTTTTTAATGTCCTCTTCGAAATACTTCCTAAACGCAAGAATAAAGTTGTCGATGGTGCGGGTGCTCGGGAATACCGTGTAGCCCCAAACCGTCTTCAGAATCTCCTCCCTTGTTACCACCAGATTCTTTTTTTCAATGAGAAGACGCAACAGCTGAGCTTCCTTTTTGGTTAGTTTGAACTCTCCATTGATGCCGTGGGCCTTGTAGCTATTGAAGTCCACGAAATTGCCACCAAACTGAAACTCCATGAAATTGATGGCAGGGTCTTCACGGTGGGCGCGCATCAAAATCTTCTGAACCCGAAGCAATAATTCCTCCAATTCAAAAGGTTTGCTCATGTAATCATCGGCACCTGATTTTAATCCGTTGATTCGGTCTTGCGCTGTGTTGCCTGCGGATAGAATAAGAATGGGCACATTGTTGCTCGAAAGTCTGATGTGATGAGTGGCGGTCAGCCCATCCATGCTGGGCATCATGATGTCCATGATAATCAAATCAAAACTTTCAGTTTTCAATTTATTGATAGCAACCGCACCATGAGGCGCAAGCGTTACCTTGTAGCCTTCCGACTCCAAATTGATTTTTAAAAGTTCTGAGAGGTATTGTTCGTCCTCAACAACTAAGATTCGGTAGTTAATCATTCCATTCGACAATCGTTAGCGTTAAATACAATGTTGAATTTTGAGCCATTTGGCGTGTTCGCGGTGACATTGATACTGGCTTTGTGCAATTGTAAAATTTGCTTTACCAGATACAAACCGAGGCCAGAACCTTGTCTGCTTCTCGTTTTCTCGTCGCCAATACGATAAAATTTCTCAAAAATGTGATTGCGCTCATCTACAGGTATACCAATCCCTTGGTCAGAAACCGTAACACCGTACACGCCATCGCGGATGAATGAGTTCACGCTTATATCAACGCTGTTTTCTTCACTATATTTTATTGCATTTGTAAATAAATTTATAAAAACGATTTTTACCATATGTTCGTCGCAAAGGATTGAAAAATCTTGGGACTCCACTAAACTATTTTTTAGTAATTCCCCATCTGTGAATTGAACCTCGTCAATTGCCGAGCAAACAATATCATGCAAATGAACCCATTTCTCTGCTTTTACTGGGATCCGATTTTCGAATTGCGTGGCCAGTAATACCCGTTCCATCATCCCTGAAAGTCGGTCTATGCTTTGTTTCGAAATCTCCAATACCCGGTCTTGGTTTTCCCTGTTTTTGTTACGAATGACCGTTTGTATGGCTAACTTGGCCGCCGCAATCGGGGTTTTCAATTCATGGGTTACCGCCATCATGAAGTTGGTCTTTTGTTGATTGAAACGGATGATTTTCTCCAAGTAGTAATACATCAAACCAATGATAATCAATGTGATGAGTCCTACAGTTACGCCCTCGCCAAGCCAAGCCTTTTGTTTGCTATTGAGTCTTCGGTTGATTCGTTCAATTGTGTCTTTCGGTGTGATGAAAACCACCTTGATAACCATCGAATCTGCATCAATCGGGGCGGCCTCTAATTCAAGGTCCAATTGAAAATATTTAGCACATACTTCAGCACTTTTTTTAGCACTATTGAAACTTGTAGTTTTTATTTTATAACTAAAAAAATCTGTCGTTTTTTGAGGATTAATTCCCGAATTTTCTGATTGGAATTTTTGGTAGCATAAAAGTTTTTTGTTTTCGAGCAACTCCAACTGTAACTCTGATTCCGCTACACTGTATTTAAGCAGAGAATAAGTCCACCAGCCCAATGCCGCTGTCATATACAACGCGATGAAAATCGCAATGCCAGTGAGTAATTGTCTTTGTTTCATGGGTTAAAAGGAAATTTTGAAATTCCCAGATTCAAAGGTCGCAAAATTCAGTTGAACATGATAACTTGCCGTAGATTAGTTTCGATGAAAGACAGCCAGATTGCCCAAGCGATAAGTCAATTAGCCAATGAGTTAAGGGGTGTTGAATTTTTATTCTCATCACAGGAAGTATCAGAATATGGGTCGGATTATACAGAAGATTTGTATTTCCCACCAACAGCCGTCTGTTTCCCAACCACCACGCAAGAGGTGTCGTTGGTCATGAAGTTTTGTTTCGATCACAACATTTCTGTGTTTACCCGCGGAGCGGGAACGGGTCTATCAGGCGCCTGTCTCTCTGTTTCAGAAGGATTGGTGTTGAGTACAAAAAAACTGAATCGAATCGTGAACATTGATACCCAAAACCTCACCGCCACCGTTGAGAGTGGGGTAGTAAACGCCCATTTAAAAGAAGCCGTGGAAGCTGTGGGGTTGTATTACCCTCCTGATCCAGCTTCTCAAGGTAGTTGTAGCATTGGGGGTAATTTGGCACATGGTGCTGGAGGACCTAGGGCGGTGAAATATGGCATCACCCGTGATTATGTCTTGAACTTGGAGGTTGTTCTGCCCAACGGACAAATCATTTGGACCGGCGCCAACACGCTCAAGAATTCAACCGGGTTTTCGCTTACTCACTTGATGGTTGGCTCGGAGGGTATGTTGGGAATCATCACCCAAGCAGTGTTGAAACTCATTCCCAAACCCACCCAAGAATTGCTCATGGTGGCCGCATTTGCAGATTTGTCAGACTGTGCTCGTGCGGTCAATCAAGTCTTACTTTCCAAATACAAACCCTGCGCCATCGAGCTAATGGAAAAATCGGGGGTGGAAATTTCCATGGTAGCCACCCAAACGGCTTTTCCAACGCACCCATCCGCGGAAGCATACTTATTGTTCGCATTTGATGGATTCGAAGGGGAGGATTTGTTTGCGCAAGCCGAAGGGATTTTCGGAATTTTGGATAACCACAATGCCCTAGATATATTGCCATCGCCCAACGCCGATACAAGTGCTGCTTGGTGGAAGGTGAGAAGGGCCATCGGTGAAACAGTCAAACAAGTATCGCCCTACAAAGAAGAAGATACTGTGGTGCCCAGGTCCGCCATGCCAGGATTGCTGAAAAAAGTCAAAGAAATCGGTGATCAGTATGGGTTTCAATCGGTTTGTTATGGACATGCGGGCGATGGGAATTTGCATGTGAATATCCTGAAAAATGACCTTTCAGATGAATATTGGCATCATGAAATACCCAAAGCGATAACAGAAATTTTCGAATATTGTAAGTCAGTGGGAGGTACCATCAGCGGAGAACACGGTATAGGTTTGGTTCAAGCGCCATATTTACCCATTGTGATGGGCGATGCGCACTTTCAATTGTTTCGAGGCATCAAAGAAACCTTTGACCCCAAAAGAATACTCAATCCCGGTAAATGGCTCGGTTAATTTCCGTTTAAATCACGAATCACAGATGTTGAAAAAGCGATGGGCTTGTCGGAAAACAACGCCTTTGTCTTCGCCCAAGTCGCGGCAAACAATGGGGAATGTCGATAAGCATTCAAAGCTTCCTCACTCTCCCAAAGGCTGTAGGTAGACAATTGATGGGGCTTGTCGGAAGTTTGTAGCAATTTCAGACCACAACAGCCTGGGAATGCCCGAATTTTGTCTTTGGACCCATCAAAAATTTGAATAAAATCAGCCACACAATCGGGCCGGAAAGTCATTATCACAAGTCGATTGATCATTCTTTGAATTGTAATACCACGGGTTTGTCCTCATTCAACGACAAATACTGTGCGGCGGATCCTGCGTTGACCGCAATTTGAAGAATATCGCCATGCCCAAACATGCACAATTCCATGCCCTCAGGGACGTCGTTGTAAGATCGACTCAGGTGATTAATCTCCATGGTGCTGTTCAGGAGCAATCGAAATGCACGACCTTGTCCCACTTCCTCGAAGGTGCTGCGATTGATGTTTAAATAAGCGTTCCCATAGTAATCGTTGTAAATCACCGTTAATCGCATCATCCCGTTGGACATTGGTGGTTGGGGTGCTGCGGGACGAACCATCATCTCTTTGCGCGGGAATCCGGCCTGCTCAATATCCATGTTTGACGCATGCAGCTGCTTCAACGCTGGGATGTACACCTCTTTGAGTGAATCAAATATGGTGATATTGTTAGCCGGGGTGATGTTGTAGTATTCCACTTCTTCCTCCCCAAAATACAAGGGAAGTAATCCTGAATCTGGACCCATAAAAAACTTGCCTTGGTGTTTCGCCACAACAAAGCGATTGGGTAGTTTACTCATGGTGCCGAACCGACAAATGTGCACGGTGCCTTCCGGAAATTCGTTCAATACCAATTTGAGGAACACGCTCTGACCCAAAATGTGGCCTTTTTTAAATGGCTGGGGTGTAATGAGTGTTTTTAACGCTGAAAATTCTGTGGCCATCCGCGCCATCGCTACCGTGTAATCGGGCGATTCTACCCTGAAATCACAAATTAAGTGAATGAGGGGATGGGGCTGATTGGCGTTTATCGACATGATTTTCAGTGCATTCCCAATTCGTGATGATTCATTGGGGTTCTATGCAAATATATTCAATGTCGATGCCACTAGGCGACAAATTTCGCCCCGAAAGAAAACTATTTCTTGCAACAGGCACCGCCGACCTTATCTCCCTTCAGCGGAGTCTTTTTTTGTTCATCTACTTTACCAAATTTGTCGCCTTCCACGATAGTATAAAACCGGTCAACTGATATGTTTCTGATAATCTCCTTTTTTTGAGGATCTCCACCCCACCAAATTTCAATTGACTCAATTTGTGAACATTGTCCCAATCCTGCTTCTAATTGCAAACTGCTGGCGCCAAAGGAACCGCCACTGCCAGCGGTTAAATTAAATTGTTGGCTTTTATTGCCATCCTTGCAACGGATGAAAACCCTGGAGTTTTGTCCATCACGGGCCACTGATTTCCCTTGCAGTTTCAACGTGATCCAATGATTGCCGTGGTTGGGGTTTGCAAACAAAGCATTATGAGCGTTGTCGCCTTCTACTGCGCCACCGAGGGTGGTGTAAATGTCTTGGTCTCCGTCGTTGTCCAAGTCTCCAAAGGCAATGCCATGTCCTTTCTGTAAATGTCCGATACCCGATCCATGGGTGATTTCCGCAAAATGGGTTCCCCCCATGTTTTTGAATACCCGGTTGGGCACCAATGAATTGAATTCAAATGCTCCTGTTCCGGTGTATACATCGAGCCAACCATCATTATCCAAATCCCCAAAATTAAAACCCATGGCGAAGATCATTTTGTTCAATCCAACCGAGGCAGTAACATCAGTAAATGTTTCATTGCCATTGTTTCTTAACAAACTGTTGGGCCATTCACCGCCTTTGTCGAGCCAAGCGCCTCGCAATACCAATATGTCAACAAAACC
Source organism: Bacteroidota bacterium (assembly GCA_016868785.1). GTDB lineage: Bacteria > Bacteroidota > Bacteroidia > NS11-12g > UBA955 > UBA955. The sequence continues at coordinate 30,251 of VGFS01000009.1, read as the reverse complement.
ATCGTTGTTAAAATCGGCTTGTTTGGCGTTCAATCCCCCGGAAAGACCTGTGAGCATGGCTTTGGCAGTTTCGTCGTTGTAGCCGCCTTTTCCGTCCGACATGAAAAGATTGGGGTCATCTAACAGTCCATAAGAAGAGCAAAAAATGTCCATGAATCCATCATTGTTAAAGTCCTCGATGATCGCGGCACCTGCCAATCCGTTGACGTCTACACCCAATTCTATGGCCAAGTTCTCTAACGGTAAAAATCCTGTAACCTTTTCGTCAAATGCGGAGAAGTCGATAAAATGCGCTTTGGGCACCTCAGCAGGATATTTTCCGAGGGTCATGTAAGCAATGTTCATGAGCCATTTGCTCTGATAATCCGATGGGTAGACCTTAAGAATTTGCGTGTAAAATTCTATGGCCGTTAATGAACCTTTGGTGTTTTTGTGGAATGCTTTGGGTTTTAGTGGTACGATACAACTGGCTGAATTGTGGTTGGCAATACAATTGTCGTTTTCTCCCATGCGCAAGTACGCAACAGCCAATAAATCAAAGACCTTTTTGAAATTGGGATCGGCCAACGCCGCTTCACCTCCGTCAGGATATTTGTGGATCATGGCGGTGAGCGTTTTTATGCATTCATCCACGTTGCCGGCATTCAAAAGTTCAAAGCAATACTTGGTTTCCCAATTGATGATGTCTTCTTGATTGGTGTAAGAATGCGATTTTTCCAACATTTGGGCCGCCCTTCGTCCACTCAAATAATAGTTGGTGTTGGGGTCGGCAATGGTATTTAAACTGTCCAGCACTTTAACCATTAATCGATTGCCATTGAATCGAGGGTCGCTGTTGGGGTCTTGGTTGTTTTGACAAGCCGTGAAAACTAGAAAAATCGAGAGGCTTAAGATTGAGATTTGTACGCGCATTGTTGGTTGATATTATTCCGATGCAACGAAGAATTACAACAAATATTTGCTGTAACCGTGAGAAGGCGACATGAAAACTCGAAAATTACATTGTTCAAACAAATGGTGTGTGATATTCCAAATGAATACGGTGAAGATGTTTGGAGTGTGATTCAGCATGTTCGTGGAAAATATGGTGGAAAATTTGGGGCAACTGATGCTTGTTTACTACCATAAAGCATCGAAAATTCCGTTAGGTTTGTAATAAAATATCAAGCGCTTGTCAGAAAAAATCTACACCCTCGAACACATCGACCCTCAAACGTTTTACGGGCCAAACAATCTCAATTTAACCATTGTAAAATCGAAGTTCCCCAAACTGCAGGTGGTAGCGCGTGGACAAGAGATCAAACTCTTTGGAGATGAGCCTTCCATTAAGGCATTTGAGGTGGCCATGCGTCACTTAGAAAAGGTGTTCCTTAAAAATAAAGAGCTCAATGAGCACATTGTGCTAGAAGCGCTGGAGGGATTCGTGGTTGAGAAATCGGACGATAATGCCGAAAAAAATCTGATTTCAACTGGCGATACTTTGTTGATTGGCACGCATGGTCAGCAAATCAAAGCCCGCACCCGAAACCAGGTGCGCATGGTGAATACTGCCCAAAAGAACGACATCATTTTTGCCATCGGTCCAGCCGGTACGGGAAAGACTTATACGGCGGTAGCCATAGCGGTACTTGCTTTAAAAGAAAGGGAGATTCGGAGGATTATTTTAACAAGACCTGCCGTTGAAGCAGGAGAGAACCTGGGTTTCTTGCCCGGTGATTTGAAAGACAAAATTGATCCTTATCTGCGCCCACTTTACGATGCGTTGGAAGACATGATCCCCAACGACAAACTGAAAAGCATGATCGAAAGTCGCACCGTAGAAATTGCACCATTGGCATTCATGCGCGGTAGAACCTTGGATAATTGTTATGTGATTCTGGATGAAGCACAAAACAGCACCGATCTGCAATTGAAGATGTTCTTGACCCGTATGGGGCCGAATGCCAAGCTCATTATCACAGGCGATTTAACCCAAGTAGATTTGCCAAGAAAACAGCAAAGTGGCTTGCACCGGGCCTTGAGATTGCTGAAAAACATCAAAGGCATTGGCATGATTCAGTTGGATAAGGATGATGTTGTGAGACATCGACTCGTCAAGGAAATTGTACACGCCTACGATCGCGATGCGGAATGTGAAAAAGATGCCAACGAGAAATAGTCGCACCCCAATAAATTTGTAACCATTACGATATGACCCTGAAAGCACTGTCGGCCACCCAATTTCAATTTGAAAACCAAACCCACTTTTATAAAGGTAAAGTAAGAGACGTTTACAGCATCGGTACCGATTTGTTGGTGATGGTGGCCTGTGACAGAATCTCCGCTTTCGACCATGTATTGCCCAGGGCGATTCCTCACAAAGGTCAAGTGTTGAATGCCATCGCGGGATTGTTTTTGGACAAAACCAAAGAGATCGTTCCCAACTGGAAAATATCGATGCCCGATCCACATGTCACCATTGGATATCGCTGTGAGGCCATTCCCGTGGAATTTGTGGTGAGAAATTACCTCACAGGCCACGCTTGGCGCGTATACAAATCCGGTTTGAGAACACTTTGCGGCAATGTTTTGCCAGAAGGGATGAAGGAGAACGACAAATTCCCTACACCCATCGTAACGCCAGCAACAAAAGCCAGCGAAGGACATGATGAGGACACTACCTACGATGAAATCCTTGAAAAAGGCATTTTGACCCAAAGTCAATTGGACGAATTGTATCGCATCTCTTTGGCCTTGTTTATGCTAGGAACCGAGATTGCAGCGGAAAAAGGCCTGATTCTGGTGGATACCAAATACGAGTTCGGCATGAGAAACGGTGATATTATGCTCATCGATGAGATTCATACCCCCGATAGCAGCCGATTTTTTTATGCAGATACCTACGAAAATTTGCAACGAAAAGGAGAACCACAACGTCAATTGAGCAAGGAGTTTGTCCGCGAGTGGTTGATGGAAAACGGATTTCAAGGCAAAGAAGGGGAGGTGATTCCCTCAATGTCTGATGAATTTGTGAACAGCATCACAGAACGCTACGAGGAATTGTTTAGCGCCATGACAGGCTCTCCACTTGCAAGAAGGTCCTACGATAACATTGAAATACAAATTGAGAACAGCATCAATCAAGCACTTAAGAACATTGGCGATGAATAAAGTATTGCTCACCCTAACCACTACATTGGGCTTTGCCGGAATGGCAATGGCGCAAAACGTAACGACATACGCTGGTAAACAGTATTTGGGCAGTGGCGACTATAATGCTACTTCTAATAATAACTTACTGGATGAATTATTCAGTTACCCTTTGGGAATTTGCGTCGACAATAACAACCGGATGTGGGTAACCGACCAACACAATATCATGATATTGGATGGCAGTTTGAGTCGCATCCGAGGTGGTTTTCTGGGTGATCCAACCTCGCCTGGAGCCACAGGAACCGATAATGGAACGGCCACGGTTTCAAGGTTTAACACCCCCCAAGGTGTTGAGGTCAATAAGAATACCAATGACGTTTACATCGTTGATACTGACAATGCCCTCATCCGCAAAGGAACCCAGTTTGTCAATGTTTCCAACGGAACTGTTTTCACTACTGTTGCCGGTAATTATTCATTTTCAGGCGATCACGTAGACGGTCTAACCTCGGCGGCTTATTTTAGCTCACCCACCGATATTGCCATCAATTCTTCTGGTGAAATGTATATCTGTGATTTTGGTAATGAAGTAATTCGTAAAATTTCTGGAGGTAAAGTAACCACCATTGCCGGAAAGCCCAAAACCTCAGGTGACGCCACAGGGGTTGGATCGAAGGCCTTGTTTTATGCACCTACAGGAATTTTCTTGGAAAGCGACAATTCCATGTTGATTGCCGATCGCAATAACAAGAAGATCAAGCGATTGAATTTGAGTACCAATGAGGTAACAGAAGTGATTTCTACTGGATTGAACTTTCCTACCGATGTTGTGGCCGTAAACGGACGCATTTTTATCGCCGATCAATATTGCATCAAAGTATATGATGGTACTTCGGTAAAAGTGTATGCAGGTCAAGAGACAGAGGTTGGATATGTAGATGGCGCTGCCAAAGATGCGAAATTTGGGTTGATTAACTTATTTACCTATCGCAAAGCGGATTCTGCATTCTTCATTTGTGACCAAGTTAACAACATCATCCGCCGTCTTACGCTCCAAGATCCTCCATCGGTGGCTTTTGCCGCCAACAAAACAGCGGTAAACGTGGGTCAAACTGTGGCTTTGATTTCTTCCTGCTCCAGAACTACTTCTTACACTTGGTCGATTACGCCCAATACCTATACCTTGCAGTCGGGCTCTAAACTGACCGATAAAGATCTTTACGTTTCATTCAGCGCAACGGGTTCATACACCATAACTCTGGTAGGCGCTAACTCATCGGACAAAACAACAGTAACAAAGCAGAACTACATCAACGTTTCGAATACATCCAATTTGAATCCCGTATGTGATTTTACGGCTGATATCGTTACGCCAAACAATGTTCAAACAGTTCGTTTGTTTGATTTGAGCGACAATACACCCACCGAATGGCAGTGGACCATTAATCCAACAACCTTTAGTTATTTGAATGCAACCACGTCGACTTCTAAAAATATTGATGTGAAGTTTAACGCATTTGGAACTTATTCTGTAACCCTGAAAGTGACCAATGCCAGAGGTACTGACCAAAAGACAAAGACCAATTACATTACGGTTGCGGCGAACGCCAATAAGCAACTGAATAAATCCTTTGTTACGTTATTCCCAAACCCAGCAACTGATAAAATCTCTGTGAAGGGTATTGATGCCGTGGTCGATGCCTCGGCAATTTCATCGAGCGGTGCGGTTGTTCGATTGCAAACCCAAGGAAGCGACATCGATGTGTCTACATTGTCTTCCGGTATCTATTTTATCACCCTTACCGATAACACTGGGGGCGTATTTCAAACCAAATTAATTGTTAATCATTGAGTTGGTTGTCCAAAATGAATTTTAAAAACCCGTTGAAAAACGGGTTTTTTTTGTTGGCCATTTGGTCCTTCGCCCTCGCCTTGCTAACGCAACGGCTCGGGCGATCCATTACCCTGACTATTATCCAACATCAAGTAGATTATTCATTACCCACAGATACCATTCAATCGGCCGGACAGCCGCAAGATTTTTCAGTCTCGGCCTATTTCTCATTGGTCATGTTGGTCCTTTCGCTCCTGCCATACAGACTCATCCTGCTTAAAATTGCCCAATCCATATTTATCCTCACCCAGGGTATTCTCGTTGCCATAGATATTCACCTGCTGCAAACTTGGAATTCACGGTTCAATCTCATGGCCCTCAATATGCTTCAATTCCCAGAGGTTACCTTGCAATCGCTATCCAATGGCCAAATTTGGTCGGCCGTGTTGCTCCTGTTGGCCTTAGGTGTCTTGGCCTTTTTTGCAGCCAAAGGCTTATCCATTCTGTTCAATCCCCCCGATGTGCAATGGAAATTTTCACCCTGGCCAATTATGCTCTTGCTGCCTTTGGCCCTGGCTGCCCGCGGTGGATGGCAAAAAATCCCCCTGAACACGGCCGATGCACACTTCGGAACCGATCCCCTTTTAAATGCCATCGCCACCAATCCCAATTGGAATATCATCGCCCTTTCAAAACAACCCTCCCTCAAAGTAAGGGCAGATAAAGCCCTTATGAATGCTGGCATAGAGGCGTTTGCCCTGAAAACCTATACCGGTCCGGATACGTTTCCGGGCGGACTTCGGAGAATGCCACAAATCATCCGTAGAGGTTCCAATGTCCTATTTGTAGTGCTCGAAGGCATCAATCAACATTGGCTCGAAAGCCGACAAGCAACCGCAACACCATCCAAATACCTCGATGGATTTCATACCAAAAGTGAAAATCAATGGGAAAGCAGTAAATCGGCCATGCCAAACCTCGTGAAATTGGCCCAAGAAGGGATGTGGTTTAAAAGAGCCTATGCAACTGGGGATCGGACCGACAAAGGACTGGCCTCAATTTTTACTGCATGGCCCTCGCAGCCATGGCAAGGATTGTTGTTCCAACCGAGCAAATGGAACTTGGTATCGAACCAGAAATTGCCCGCGAAATTTCAGCACGCAGGCTACAGTACCAGCTTCCTGTATGGCGGAGATCCTTCGTTCGCCAACATGGGCTCGTTCCTAAAATTTATTGGATTTCAAAACATTGTTACCCCGGAAACTCAGGAATTGTCGAGCTGGGGACTGCCCGACAAACAAATGGTACCCAGGGTAATATCGCATCTCAAATCGGCGAAAAAACCATTCTTTTCAGCGTGGCTTACCCTGAGTAGTCATGAGCCCTACGAGGTAGTAACAGAAAAAGGACTCACCCAAGCCCAACAACTACGCAAATCCATAGAGTATACAGACAGAGCCATTGGAGAATTGCTGATGGGACTGAAAGCCGCAAACTTGTATCATTCAACGGTGCTCATTTTTGTTTCAGACCACGGTAAAACTGTGGGCTTACCAGTAACGGAAGATTACGAACAAGAGTTTTTTAGAATTCCGATCATTGTTACTGGTGGACCTATCCGCGACATGTATCGTGGTGTTGCGCCTTATTTGGTTGTGAGTCAGACCGATATCTATGCCACATTGGCAGAGCAGTTACTAGAAAACGAGGGTACCGTGCCATTTTCAAGAAACATGTATTTTGCCAACCACCCGGGAATGGCGCTTTCTTTTATTGATGGAAAAGCGATTCTCAGCGCTACGGGCTTCAGGCACAGCCTGTTATTGGATCGATTTAATCGATCGACAGCCTCTGATTCCATTGTATTGGGACTTCAATCGCAAATTATTCGCAAATATTTTTCGAAATGATGTAACATTTTGGATGGGTTTTACGTCTATCTATTTGTGGCATTAAATTTGACAAAAGTTAAACATGCGTAAAAGATTGAAAAAGAACTTCACACTGATTGCCTTTTTACTGCTGATGAATGTGGTTGGTTTTCTATCTGCCCAAGCCTATTTCTCAGAAACAAAAGGTTCAACTCATTTCAGTACTCAGATACTGTTAGAAACCGTTTCTTTCAATCCCAAAATGATTGCCCCATCCAAATGGTTGGAATTGGGCATCGATTTGTTGAAGAAGAACCGCTAGCGCTGAAGGAGGCCTATATTGGGTTTTCAAAATTCTCTCCATACTTTTTTTTCGGACTGTGAGAAGTCTATCAGTAAACACAAATTGTATCATGTGTTGTTCTGGTTATTATATGCTTCACTCACGGCCTCGGTAATTCGTATCGGTAATTCTTGGTTCGATTCATTCCAGCGACAGTTGCCCATTTTAACAACCCATGCTTTGGTTGTATACGTGAACTTGTATGTGCTTTTACCCAAGTTGCTGTTGGTGAGGAATTATTTCACCTACATTCTGTCGGTTCTGTTGTTGATTGCGGGTGCAACGTTTCCTTTGGCCATTTTAACCCATAGATTGGTTGCGCAAGAGGTAATTCAAGATGAAGTGTGGTCGTCGTTTTTTCTCTTTCTTATTGCGGTTGGATTATTTTTTAGCCTGATTCTCTCCATGACCTTGAAATTTTTAAAGGAATGGTATGAGGATCAACAATCGAAAAGAGAATTGAAACAAGTTCAGCTTCAAACGGAATTGATGTATTTGAAATCTCAAATCAATCCGCACTTTCTGTTTAATTCGTTGAATAATTTGTATGCATTAACGCTCATGAAGTCGGACTTGGCACCCCAAATTGTGCTTCGTTTGAGCGACATTCTGCGATATGTCCTTTACGAATCCAGTGCCGGCAAGGTGGATATTCAAAAGGAAATTCAGCATCTACATGACTTTATTCAATTAGAAAAATTGAGGTTGGGAGACAGGGTGGTGGTGCAATTGGACCTGGAAGAACCCCACGATGATTTCAAAATTGAGCCCCTGTTATATCTAACCTTGGTAGAAAATGCGTTCAAACACGGCGCACAATCAGAAGTTTCTGAAGGTTGGGTTAAAATAAAAGGCACTTCAACCAAAGATGGATATGCGCTTTTCGTCGAAAACTCCATATCAAAAATAATAGAACCAAAAACAGCGGGAGGCATTGGTTTATCTAACCTTCGCAAGCGATTAGACCTCATTTATTTGGGAAAATATCAATTAAACATTACACAAGATACCGACAAATATTCCGTTTCACTCGTACTCACATTGTCACATGCATAGTAAGAACATACGTTGTATTCTCATCGACGACGAACCGTTGGCCCTTGAGGTATTAAAAGCCCATTTATCGGCGCACAAAAACATTGAAGTGGTAAATACCTACGGCAATGGTTTAGACGCACTAGAATGGCTGAAAGATCAGACTGTAGATGCTGTTTTTACCGATATCAATATGCCAGGTATATCGGGATTGGATTTGGTGAAAAATCAATATCCTTCTCCTCATGCGGTAATCTTCACCACCGCCCACCCCAATTATGCCGCAGATGCTTTCGAATTTGAGGCGTTGGATTATTTGCTAAAGCCTATTTCCCCCGATCGTTTAGAAAAAGCCGTGAAACGCCTTGAAGAATACATGCAAATGAAAAAGGGTGGCGATGATGGGGTGTTACTCAAGCCGGATTTTGTTTTTGTGAAAGTGGATGGGCAACATCAAAAAGTGAATTACAGCGACATTCAATACGTTGAAGCTTTTGCCGATTACGTAAAAATATGGACAGCCAACGAGAAACGAATTGTTACCCTTCAAACCATGCGTAACATGGAAATGTCCTTGCCCAGTGATTTGTTTGTCCGGATTCATCGCAGCTTTATCGTAGCCAAGAACAAAATTGAAGCCATCCAAAACAATGCAGTGGTGATCGGGGGGAAGCAATTGCCTGTTGGTAAGAATTACAAAGATTTGGTGCAGTCCATCGTTCAGAAGACGCGACTTCGCTAAGAAAAGGGCTGCCAAACCTTCAAATTGCCTCTTTGTAGAACTTTTTTCTACAATTCATTTCGCGTTTTTACACAAATTTGACAATTCTAACTTATTGATAGATAGTTGTTTGGTTTGCTATTGTATCCTTAGTGTCATAAAGATACTTGTTCGCGAAATAATGGACAAAATAAAAGGCAATAGAATCAGTTTATGATGCAAACCCTCACAGGACTAACCCTTAAACTGATAATTAAAGAAAACTACTACTGTGTCGAAACTTGATTACAACAAAATTAAAAACCTGGCTGTAGCCAAACGTATTCCAATAAAAGAATTGGCACCTAGATGCGACCTCAGTGAGCAAGGTTTTCATTATATGTTGAAGAAGCAAACCATGCGTGTTGATACGCTGGAGAGAATTTGCGAGACATTGGAAATTACCATGGTTGATTTGTTCGATGACAACATGGATACCTCCCAAGTACTGGGTGCAATCCCATCGGCAAATTCTGGCTCTTACGCAGACTTGATGGGTAAATTAGACACCATCATCGAATTGTTGCGTGCTGAAAAGTATGCTACAATCGACTAGTTAATAAGACTGATAGGTTTTTAGGGCTTCTTCGGTCAGTCCTATCCAGTCAATTTCATTGTCGAGTTCTCTGTTGGCCTGTTTTGCCAACCAAGGAAAAGCAATTTCACTGGGGATGTTTCCCACCAGCTCGTCTTTGGCCATCGGACAGCCTCCAAAGCCACCCAAAGCGCCGTCAAATCTGCGGCAACCGTGCTCATACGCGGCTTTGACTTTCTCCAAACTTTCTGCAGGATTGGCATGTAAGTGCACACCAACGTGAACATGGGGCAAGCGCTGTTGAATGGCTTCGAACAATTCTCCCAAAACTTCTTTGTTCGCGGATCCTGTTGTATCGGCCAATGAGAGGGTTCTAATACCCAATGAGGCAATTTTAGATGCCCAGTCAGCAACTTCCTCGGCGCTCCAAACATCGCCATAGGGATTGCCGAAAGCCATACTCAAATAGGCAACTACCTCTTTGCCTGAAGCCAACGCTATGTCTTGAATGCGGGCTAGGCGACGAAAGGCTTCCTCCCGAGATGCGTTGGTGTTTCTTTTTTGAAATGTTTCGCTGACACTCAAGGGAAACCCCAAATATTTAATTTTCGGAAAAGCTACGGCTCTGAGAGCTCCACGCTCGTTAGCCACAATGACCAACAATTTTGTATCGGTTTCAACTTCACTGATAGCTTGAATTACCTCGGCAGTATCCGCCATCTGGGGGATGGATTCGGGATTGACGAAACTTCCACAATCAAGCACATCAAACCCTTGAATCAACAGCGTTTTCAAATAGGAAACTTTGACCGCAGTGGGAATAAAGGTTTTGATGCCTTGCATAGCATCTCTCGGACATTCAACCAAAGTGAGTCCGTGAGTCATCGTCATGCCGCAATTTACTACAAGAAATCGAAGAAATACTGACTAATCTTCTTGTATAGATGCACGCGATCTGGCCCCACCACATTGTGCTTATGGCCGGGGTATACATAATAGTCTAATTGTGCATTTCGGGCTTTAACGGCTTTGTCTACGAACATCAAACTGTGCTGCCATACCACCACATCATCATCCGCTCCGTGAATCATTAACAAACGACCTTCAAGTTTATCGGCATAACCCAAAAGATTGTTGTTTTTAAATCCTTCGGGGTTTTCTTCTGGACGATCCATGTATCGCTCGGTGTACATAATTTCGTAAAAACTCCAGTCGATCACAGGTCCGCCTGCAACACCCACTTTGTATTTGCCCGTAGTGCGCGTCATCAAGCTTGTTGTCATGAATCCACCAAAACTCCAACCGTGAATACCAACGCGGGTTGAATCGCACCAAGATTGAGACTTCAACCACGCCAAACCATCTAATTGATCGGCCATTTCAGCTGTGCCTAATTGTCTGTGAACCGCGTTTTCAAAAGCCAATCCACGATGGGCTGAGCCACGGTTGTCTTGGGTGTAAACGATGTAACCGTTTTCTGCCATGTAATGCATCCACAAGTTGCCGCCACCCAGCCAAGTATTGGTAATCATTTGAGCATGCGGACCTCCGTATACATAAACCACCACAGGGTACTTCTTGTTGGGATCGAAATTGCTGGGATAGAAAATACGGCAATATTGTTCGGTGCCGTTAACCATCCGTTTATTAACCTCAATTTTGCCCAATCCCAAACTGGAGATAGGGTTGGGGGATTCGAATATCACGCTTGGCGCTTGGAAGGTTTTGCCGTGGTAATCCGCGATGTGTTTTACGGCGTCAATGGCTAAAATCTGTCGTGGCGTGTTATAACTGCTGTAGATATTCAATAAATATCCGTTTTGCTGATTGAAACTACATTTATTGGTACCCGCAAAAGGTGTCAACTCGAAAGTGGTTTCCTTACTGCCTTTGGCAATGGGTGTTGCCATTCCTTGCGCATTCACTTTGCTGTTGGCCCAGTCCAAGGCGTGCACATGTCGCTCTAAAGGCGAGGCCATCGTGTTTTCAAACAACAAATACTTACCATCTTTGGTAAAGCCCAATACCTCGGTTACTTCCCAACGGCCTTTGGTGATTTGACGAATGACGGGTTTGCCTTTGATGAAACGGAACAAATACAAGTGATTCCAGCCATCAGCCTCAGTTTGTAACACAAAATCGGTGTTTGAATTGGGCAGAAAGATGGGGCCGCTCTCAGGTTCCACATATTTGGGGTGACTCAATTGATAATCAACGCTCATCAACGCACCAGAAACGCCATCATATTTGCGCAGTTCCATCTTATTTTGGTCCCGGTTGACCCAACTCACATAAATGTATTTGCCGTCGGGTGTCCACGTAATGTTTGTTAAATAGTGATCGTAACTGCCTTGGGTATTCAAATAAACCAATCGCTTCGATTCTAAGTGATAAACGCCTACCGTAACGGTGTGACTGCTGTCGCCCGCCATGGGGTATTTGATGCTGTTGGCCTTGGCCGGACGCGGTTGAATTCCAAACATGGGGTAGTCGGTAACACGTTGCTCATCCATGCGATAAAAAGCCAATTTGTCATTGGAAGGACTCCAGAACAAGCCTTTTGAAATGCCAAATTCATTTCTGTGAACGCTCTGACCGTAAACGATGCCATTGCCGCCATCATCGGTAACTCGTATATCAGAACTCAATACTTTGGGGTCGTTCCTAGTAATGTATAAGTCATTGTTTTTGACCACGCCCACCATGGCGCCGTTGCTAGAAAACTCCGTGGCCTGAACCTCGTCTTTGGCTGCATGGAAAGTATAACGAATCTGAATGGGCCCTGCCATGAGATTGTCGTTCAAGGGCTTTTTGAAATCCACAGACAGTAAAAATCGGCCTGCTTCAAACCAACCTTGGTAATCTCCGGTCCAGTTGATGATAGGCATGCCAAACAGTTGAATCTCTTCTCCCGCAGTGGCTTTCACAGCAGTTTTTGCCATGTTGATGAAAGAATCAACCTTAATCAATGGAGTTTTTGATAACGAGCGGACATCCACCGTATACAAAACACCATCCACAACTTCTGCCAATTGATGCTGGGTGATCCACCCGTATAAACGCGCATTTTTGGGGTAAAACTTGGGGTTGAAACAATTTTCTATCGTGAGTTTGTTGGCGGAATTGGTGTTGGTAACGGATAACTTCGCTGATTGGGTATTGGATTGGCTATGAAGTCCAAGCGTGCCCAAACAAATGACGATGGAAAAAATGCGGATAGAAATGCGGTTCATAAATAGGGTTTCAGAAGTTTCTATCGCAAATTTGCTGAAAATTTATCAGATGACTGACATACAATCCATAATCGAGGCCGCTTGGAGCGATAGATCTTTGTTAAAAGATGCCAACACATTGAAAGCCATTGAGTTTGTCATAGCAGAACTCGACAAAGGAAGAATGCGTGTGGCTGAGCCTCTGTCTGATGGCAACTGGCAGGTGAATGATTGGATCAAAAAAGCCGTGATTTTGTATTTCCCCACGCGCAACATGGAAACCTTTCATGTGGGTCCCATGGAATTTCACGACAAAATGCCGTTGAAGAAAAATTATGCCGAATTGGGCATCCGGGTTGTTCCTCACGCAGTGGCCCGACATGGTGCATACATTTCACCGGGTGTGATTTTAATGCCTTCGTATGTAAACATCGGTGCTTTCGTGGATGCCGGAACGATGGTAGACACTTGGGCTACGGTGGGCTCATGTGCTCAAATTGGTAAAAATGTGCATTTGAGCGGCGGTGTTGGCATTGGGGGTGTTTTGGAGCCTGTTCAAGCAGCGCCTGTAATTATTGAAGACGATTGTTTTGTGGGAAGTCGATGCATCGTGGTCGAAGGTGTGAGGGTAGGTAAAGAGGCCGTTTTGGGTGCGGGATTAACACTCACAATGAGTACAAAAGTGATTGATGTGGAGACAGGTGAAGAATTGCCAAGAGGCTATATTCCTGAGCGAAGTGTGGTGATTCCTGGTAATATAAAAAAGACCTTTGCCGGTGGGGATTTTTATGTTCCCGCTGCGTTAATCATTGGTAAACGCAAGCCGAGTACGGACCTGAAGACATCGCTCAATGATGCCTTGCGTGAACACAATGTAGCCGTTTAAACCCACGGGACCGTGAAAATAGGATTTGATGCCAAGCGATTTTTCTTCAACCATTCCGGTTTGGGGAATTATTCGCGCAAGCTCATCGAATCTTTGTTGGAGCATTTTCCCGAAAACGAATATATCCTGTACGTGGATCGATTGGATGCCAATGATAAAGGCCACCCCGATGCGCTTCGAATTCTTGATCGTTATGGTAAAAAATCAGGTGGACAAGCCCGTTGTTTTACATTGGTGATGGTAGACGGACCCAAATGGTGGCGCGTTTGGGGAATGGGTAAAAGGGCTGCATTGGATGGGGTTGATGTATTTCACGGATTATCGAATGAACTGCCCTTGGATTTACCTAAGCATATCATATCTGTATGTACCATTCACGATGTGATTTACAAGGTGTTTCCAAGTTATTATCGCTGGTGGGATAGGGCCATTTATCATTGGAAAACTAACAGAGCAGTGCAAGTTGCTTCTCATTTGGTGGTAACCAGTCAAACCACACAGAAACAAGTGGAAGCGTATTATCCCCGAGCAAAAGGGCGGTCGTTGGTCATTTATCAAGCTGTAGATGAGACGTACTATTCCATGGAGAAATTGTCTTTGTCTGATTCAGACGAGGCGCCCTATTTTGTGTATCAAAGTAGTTTTACCGACAGAAAGAACCATGCAATATTGATCGAAGCGTTTGCGAGGATACAAAAGCAAACAAATTGGAACTTGAAATTGGTTGGTTTGAACGGGTCTACTTTGCCTTCGGTTGAAGCACAGATTGAATCAATGGGATTGTCGTCCCGAATTACCTGTTTGATCGACCAGCCCAAAGACAGGGTGGTTTCAGTGGTAAAAGGTGCTTCTGGGTTTGTTTATCCCAGTCTGAATGAGGGATTTGGAATCCCATTGGCGGAATCATTGGCAGCGAATTTGCCCATGGCGGTTTCTAATATCGAGGTGTTTAAGGAGTTGGTCGAAGATCTTCCGGAGTATTTTCATCCCAATAAGCCCGATGAATTAGCAGCAGCTATGATGTCGATCACCCGCCTAGAAATCCAAGCCCATCAGAGAGTAAAAAGGGAGTTGTTGCTGAAAAAAGTAGAGGCAAAATCCATCGCAGCTCAATGGATAAGTCTTTATTCGGAGCTGATAAATTTTTAGAATCCCAGACCTAAGCTAGTCATGGCGTTGAAAATATCCACTTTTCTACCCGTGAAGTGATTGGCGGATTGCCACCATTTGCATTCGGTTCTCCAATACAATTGATTGAATAACTTGCGGTTGATGCCGATGGAGGTGCCTAATACTTTGCCATTGATGTTTTTGTGTAGATCCTGGAAATACTCAACTCTGGCGCTTAGGTTTGTGTTTGAAGTGATGTCATAACTCGTTGCAAAGTTGGCATTACACCAAAATCCATGACGCCGAAACAACGGGGTAGAAGGGGTAGGTAAAGGCGCTTTTGTTTCGTCGTTCCCTGCATAAAAACAGCTGGTGAATTTCCATTTTCCGTGAGTGCCAATCCAATAAATGTCGCTAAATAGTCGTGTATCGGTGATCCGATTTTGGTAATAAACGTTCCAATTGAGGAGGTTGTTGTTGTCGAGGGTGAATTCGATTTGACTCGCAAAAGCCGGGGGGAAATTTGCCTGTTTGTATATGTTTTGCCAACCATTGAGGATATACATGCTTCCTTTCACCCGTTTGTGTAACGGCGATGAGATTTTTGCACCCGTGAGGTAGTAAGGGCTGTATTCGGCGGCCAATGAACGGGTGTACATGATGTGGTCTCGGCTAACGGGGTTTTCATTGGTAAATGGCGATCCAATGAGACCAGCCTCAATCCAAACTTCCTTTTTCTTCCAAAGTTTAAACCCCAAACTGCCTTCCATGAGATTGTTGAGGGTGTTAGTGCCCGAGTAGTTTTTGTCCATGTAACTACCAAATGCTGGTACCAAGCGGATTTTTAGTCGGTCAGTAGCATACCTAAAATCCACGTAAGCCAAATTGATATCGACCAAACCGTAATATGAATTAGAGACCAAGCCGGGAATCACGGGAGTAATCGTTGGTTGGTTCCAATCACTATAAGTAGATTGGGCGTAATAGGTGTCCATCCAACCGGAAATGCTCAATTTGCCGACCTTCTCACCACCCACAGAATCGATAAATGCGGTATTTAAGACCTGTGCTGTTAAAAACACTGATGACAGTAGACAAAAAAAGAAAGCACCTATTTTTATCATGTTAGAAATTTGCTTTGAAGATTTTAACCGCGATGGCGAGAAGAACCAATCCAAAGAATTTGCGCATGGCCGAAAGACCGGCTTTGCCTATTTTTCTCTCAAAGAAATCTGTGGCATTGACCAATATGAATATCACGATCAAATTTGGAATGATTCCTAGCAAAATCGTCCATTCACTGTAAATTGCTTTTAATGAAAGTATGGTGGTTAAAGTACCAGAGCCAGCAATAAGTGGAAAAGCGATGGGCACAATGCTTCCGGAGGGAACTTCGGGATCGGTGCGAAAAATATCGATGCCTAACACCATTTCCAAGCCCAAAATAAACATGACAATACTACCCGCGATGGCAAAAGAACTTTTGTCAACCCCTAAGTATTTGAGAAAGAACTCACCAGCGAAGAGAAATCCTACCATCAAAACACCTGAGGCCAGGGTGACCTTTCCCGCATGAATATCGGGCAATTTCTTTTTCAATGAAATTAAAATTGGGATGGAGCCCAACATGTCTATCACGGCGAAAAGGGTGAATGCAACGGTTATGGAGTCTTGAATATTGAGCATCGGGGCTTTCGGGAAGAGGTGTTATTTGAATGGAGAATTGGGTTCTTTTTTAATCACATTGTAGGTGAGTCGGTCCGCCAATCTCGGAAACCATTTATTGATGAGTACCGCCATTTTCCCTTGTAACGTGAGTATCAGGTATTGTCGTTTTTTGTCGATGGCGTTCCACGTGGCCTCGGCTACCGCCTCGGCCGACATCAATTTATTTTCCTTCAATGGCGATTCATTTTGTTGAAATCCATGAGTGTCTAATGCGGTTTTGCGGATGTTGCTCTCGGTATAACCTGGACAAGCAATCAAAACGTGAAGACCCGTTTCCAAATTTTCACAACGCAAACTTTCCAAAAACCCTTGTATTGCAAATTTACTCGCACTGTAACCCGTTCTAGCAGGTAGTCCTTTGAATCCCGCAATCGAGGAAACCCCAACAACAGTCCCTTTTGCTTTGAGTAGCCATGGCAACGCGTGTTTGGTGCAGTTTACCGTGCCCCAAAAATTGGTGTCCATCAGTTTGTGCAGTACAGACAATTCCGTATCAGCAAAAATGCCCCGCATCGAAATCCCTGCATTGTTGATCAATACATCGATTCTACCCCAAGCAGCAACTACATCGGTAATAAATCGCGCACAATCAGCTTCAACGCTTACATCGCCTACGGTTGAAACAAATTGGTTGTCTGACTGACCTTCCGGGGATGCCTGTTTACATGCAACCATTGTTTCTGATAGTCCATCGGCGGATCGGGCCATCAACCCAACCAAATAGCCGCGCTTTGCTGCCGTAATGGCCAATGCTCGACCTATTCCAGATGACGCCCCAGTAATGAGAACAACACGCTTTTGCATGTTATGATTTCCATTTGATGGAACATCCAACCGGTGGAATTTCAGGGTAGTCGATTTCCAACCCATCAAAGGCAAACTCAATGGCATCTTCCAAATAAACCTGCATCACTGCAGCTTCATTGTCCCAAGCGTCGTCGATTGCTCCTTTGTAAACCAATTCTCGCCTTGCGTTGAAAAGGAAAACTTCCGGGGTTTTTTGTGCGCCCAACTGCTTCATGATTGCCTGCGATTCATCGTGCAAATAAGGGAAAGGCACGCCGTACTGTTTTACCAATCGCTGCATTTCGGCGTAGGAATCCGCTGGTTGAACATTGACATCGTTTCCATTGATGGCCAAAACCCCCAAATTGTCTTCTTCATATTGTTTTGCCAAGTGAATTAACCGCGACCAATAGGCTTGAGCGTATGGACAATGGTTGCATGTCACAACCACAAGTAATGCACTTTTGTCGGCCAAGTGATAGGTGCTTACCAATTTACCTGTGGTGCTTTTTAATTCAAAATGTTTCAGAGTTTCGCCGATATTCATGTGATGGAAATTAATCGCAATTTACGCAATTGGATGTGCATTTGTGGGTTTTTTGTTGGCGTGATAATTTGGGAAGATGCTTGCTTTGCGGTTACTTTGCGATAGACATGGATCAATTTGTTGTTTCAGCCAGAAAGTATCGCCCAACCACATTTGAAGATGTAATAGGGCAACGCCAAGTGGCAGAGACATTGATGCATGAAATCAATAACAACAAGTTAGCCCAAGCGTTTCTGTTTACCGGTCCTCGGGGCGTTGGTAAAACTACCTGTGCCAGGATTTTGGCCAAAGTCATTAACGCACAAGACGGTGGCGACCCAAACCAAGATTATGCTTTCAATATTTTCGAGTTGGATGCGGCCAGCAACAACTCGGTTGAAGACATCAGACACCTGATTGATCAGGTGAGGATTCCGCCCCAAGTAGGAAAATACAAGGTGTACATCATTGACGAGGTACACATGCTTTCAACGGCCGGTTTCAGTGCTTTTCTGAAAACTTTGGAAGAGCCCCCGTCCTACGCCATATTTATCCTCGCTACTACCGAAAAACACAAGATTTTACCAACCATCCTCTCTCGTTGTCAAGTCTTTAACTTCAATCGCATCGAGACCCGCGACATGGTAGAGCATCTGAAAGGTATCGCCCAAAAAGAATCGATCGAAGCTTCGGAAGACGCTCTTCACTTAATTGCCAGAAAAGCCGATGGTGGACTGCGTGATGCCCTGTCGATGTTCGATCAATTGGTGAGCTTTGGCGGTGGGAAGATCACCTATGAGTCAGCGGTTGATATTTTGAGCGTGTTGGATCTAGATACGTTTTTTGATGTCACATCAATGTTGGCTTCATCGAATATTGCCAATGCTTTGTTGGTGTACGACGGAATCATTAAAAAAGGTTTCGATGGTTTAACCTTCTTGGGTGGAATGGCAGCACATTTCAGAAACCTTGCCGTGAGTAAAGAGACCAAAACACAATCGCTGTTGGATGTGTCGGAGTCGTTCAAATCCAAATATTTAGAGCAAGCAAACGTCCTTTCATTCGCCTTCATCTTGAACGGATTGAATTCTGTCTCTGAGGCTGAAGAGAAATACAAGCAATCCCGAAATCCTAGGCTATTGGTGGAGTTGATGCTCATAAAATTGGGGCATCTGAATTCCTTCATTCAAAGTATCCCTTCCCTTGAAGAAGTAAAAAAAAAAATAGGGCAGAGTAGCGACAGCCCAAAGCCCGCAACGTTTAAACGTTCACCTTCAATTGTTGAGGATAAACCCAAGGTTCCTGCCTCGTCTTTGGTGAGCGCAACGTCTGATTTGCCGGTACAAGAATCTACGTCCATATCCAGTTCTATTGAGCCCTTGGCCGTTGAATCATCGAGCATTCAGTCCCAAACTCAGGAGGCTGATTCTACGCCATCCAATCACACACCCAATACGACAGAAAAATCTTTCGTTGCCGCCGACCCGAAACAGGTGAGTCAAGTGGCTGCAACCCGACTGAATGTAGGGAGTTTTGAAGAATTTAAAAGGAAAAAAGCAGCGTCAATAAAGTCCACTGACGTTACAGATTCTGCTTCAGATGGGGGGGATGTATTGCCTGAATCCAATAAAACGGTGCTTGCGCAAGAAATCACCATGGTTGGGGCAGCGCCAATTGCCCAAATGTCGCCATCAGCACCCAAAACGCTGGATGAATTTTGGATCGACTTTTATCAACCCCAGACCTCACGGGTGCTTACTTGTTTGAAAGGGTTGAAATACGCTGTGGAAGACAATGTATTGGTGATTACACTGAATGCATCCCATCAAGAATCCATCATCGAAGAAATCCGACCTCAAATGATGCAAGCCCTTCGGACACAAATTCCTCATTTGAATATCCAAGGAATACAATCCGTGGTGGGTAAAATAGAAGTGCAGGAGAGAAGGCCCTATACCGACAAAGAAAAGCTGGAGTATTTGATGAAAAAACATCCCGGTTTGGCTGAAGCCTTGGAAACACTGCATTTGCGTTTGCCGTAATTAATTGAAAATTGGCTTAAAACACCGAAGATTCTTCGTTATTTTTGTGGGTGATGTCCACGACGGATCTTTCTTTCCAAAACACCTCTGTGGCCTTTGCCCACAAGTCGAATGGTGACCTCGCAAAAGCCCGTTGGCTATTTCGTTCGTTTAATTATCCAGCGTTGTTGACCTATGGTCCAACCATGGCCAAAGCCGCCGTTTTTTTGGGCTTGAAGTTTACCATCAAAAAAACCATATTCCAGCAATTTTGTGGGGGTGAGAACATTCAAGAGTGTGATACTGCCATTGAGAATTTGTCGAACAGTGGCATCGGAACCATCTTAGATTACTCTGTAGAAGGCGAAGAGAGTGAGGCTACATTTGATGAAACTTGTGCGGAGGTACTCAGAACCATTGAACGAGCCAAAGGAAATCCCAATATTCCGTTTTCGGTATTTAAAACCACCGGTATTTGCTCATCAGCAGTGCTGGAAGCGGCATCATCGATGATTGAAGAAAACCAAATTGTTGACATCGAATTGGTGGAGAATAGTTTGCCCGAGGGATTGCAAGAGGGTTGGAAAAAGTCGATGGCCAGATTTATGCAATTGTGTAGCAGCGCCGCACAAAGTAAAGTTCGAATTTTTGTGGATGCTGAGGAAACCTGGTTACAACGTGCCATTGACCTTTTGGCGACCCACGCGATGGAGTTGTTGAACAAAGATCAAGCTTGGGTATTTAATACCCTTCAGATGTATCGACACGATCGATTGGCGTATTTGGAGCGACAAGTGGCTGAAGGTAAGTTTTACTACGGCTATAAACTGGTTCGCGGAGCCTACATGGAAAAAGAAAGAGCCCGCGCTGCAGCCAAAGGATACCAAGACCCCATTCAACCGAGCAAAGAAGCCACGGACACAGATTACGACAGAGCAGTCGCTTTTTGCCTTGAAAACCATAATCGGGTGTCGGTTTGCATCGCTACCCACAACGAAAAGTCATCACTATTGGGGACGGAATTGTTGAACAAACATCAATTGCCAAAAGGCGATTGGAATGTATCTTTCTCGCAGCTGTTGGGCATGAGTGATCACATTAGTTTTAATTTATCGAACAGTGGCTATAAAGTGAGTAAATATGTGCCATATGGTCCTGTTTTGTCGGTGATTCCGTACTTGACACGCCGTGCTCAAGAAAACAGTGGTATGGCTAGACAAATGGGCCGGGAATTGGCCCTGATTGAGGCAGAAATCAAACGTAGAAAGTCATGAATTGGAAAAAACACTGGTATAAGTGGATAGCCGCATTGTTCTTGCTCTACGTTGTGTTGGGCGGGCTGTTTTTGCCATTGAAGTCCGGAATAACTGGGCTTTCACCGGTAAAAATCACCTCCGGTGGATCACAAACGCTGAAAATCAATGTTTATAATGCACCTTGGTTGAAGGAAAATGCATTCAACGACAAAGAAATCGGACAGGGGAATTATCAAATCCCGACCAAAGTGATGTTGGTTTCCAAAGGGACGATGGGCAAATTTCAAACCACTGCCATTAAATTTTCAGGAGATCATGGTCAATTGCTGGCCAGTATGAACCTAAATATGGGGTCGTCCAAGTTGTCAAACGAGTATTACTCTGTGTTTATTGAATTGAGCAATGGGAAATATTTGGGGTTGCCAGAGGCGATTTATTTGGAGCGTGGTGCCAATGATACCGCGGGTAAATCAGACTTTATTGCTGAAGAAAATACCCAAGCCCGTGGTGATCGAGAGATTTTTGAAATGAGTTTTCCCAATCGGATGGTTTTAAATGAGAGTGTAAGAAACCTCTTTTACCATGTACCTATGTGGTTTGCCATGTTGGCGCTGTTAGGAATGGCCTGTTGGTATGCCATCAAATATTTGAGATTCGGACATCTGGAAGACGATATGTTTGCGGATTCGTTGGTTAGGGTGGGTATACTCGCCGGTATTTTAGGATGTATCACCGGTGCAACCTGGGCAAGGGTAACTTGGCAGTCTTGGTGGCCCGCGGCCGATCCCAAACTCAATGGCGTGGCCATAGGAATGACCATGTATTTCGCGTATTTGTTGCTGCGCTCTACATTAACAGATCCATACCAAAGGGCAAGAATTACTGCAGTGTATTCGGTATTCATCTTCCCAATTTTTATCGCCCTGATTGTCATTATGCCCAAACTTTCGCCCAATTCATTGCATCCGGGTTCTGGGGGCACTGTGGGTTTTAATAAATATGATTTGGACTCAACGATGCGGTTGTTCTTCTATCCAGCAGTGATAGGATGGATCGCATTATATTACTGGATTGCCAATTTGCGATATAGAATCGCTACCCTTAAAGAAAAAGAACTAAACGCATGAAACAAACCATCACTGAGCAATTCGACGCCAATGCCGCTGAGCTCTTGGCAAAACACAATTTGATGAACGCCGTATACGCTGTATTGGCCATCATTTTCGTGGGCATATTGTTATATTTAGTTAGACTGGATCGCAAAGTATCCAAAATCGAAAAGCAATCATGAAACCCTTTCACCTCATTTTGTTGGTCCTCGCCGGGATTGGTATCGCCACGGTGATTAGTATGTACGGCAATACAACCCAATATGTGGCATTTCCTGATGCACAGCGCATCGCCCAAGAAAATCCGGGAAAAACTGTACATGTGGTATGTAAATTAAACAAAGCAAAACCCATTGTGTATGATGCGCAAACCAACGCCAACCGGTTAGAGTTTTATGGATTTGATTCCCTGAACAATGAAAGCAAAGTGGTTTTTACCAAGCCCAAACCCGCTCAGTTTGAGCATTTAGAAAAAATGGTGTTGATCGGAAGCTACGACAAAGACCATTTTTTGGCTACAGAAATATTGAGTAAATGTCCTTCTAAATACGAGGATGCCCCGGGCGCTACAACTGCATCAAGATGAAGCCGGTAGAAGCCCCAATTGTATTTAACGGAGAATGGCTGTGGTTGGGAAACCTGGGTCATGTGTTCGTGATTTTGTCGTTCATCGCCTCAATATTGTCGGCCATTTTTTATTTTCAACACGAAAAAAATCAATTGTCTGCAGGACTAATTTGGGGAAAGCGGTTCTTCCAAATCCACGCGGCCGCCATCGTAGCGGTATTCGTGGTGTTGTTTTCAATCATTTTCTTTCATCGATATGAATTTCATTATGCATGGCGACATTCAAGCAACAGTTTGCCTGTTTATTACATGATTTCCTGTTTTTGGGAAGGTCAAGAAGGCAGCTTTCTGCTTTGGCTATTTTGGAATGCATTGATAGGCTTGGTATTGCAGAGAACGGCTAAGACCTGGGAATCTCCGGTGATGGTGGTTGTGGCCTTTGCCCAAATTGCGTTGGGTTCGATGTTGTTGGGGTTCCATTGGGGCGAATTGAAAATTGGTAGCTCCCCATTTGATCTGTTGCGTGAACAACGTCCCGATTTCCTGAATATCCCCATTTTAGGGCAGTTGGGTGTTGGCAATTATTTACAAGTCTTCAAAGACGGGAATGGATTGAATGCATTGCTTCAAAATTATTGGATGGTTATACATCCACCCACCTTGTTTTTGGGATTTGCCACAGCGATTGTTCCTTTTGCCTATAGCATTGCCGCCCTCTGGAGAAACAACGATAGGGGTTGGATCGCTCATGCGCTCATTTGGGGGTTGGTCTGCGTAGGTATCCTTGGTTTGGGAATCATCATGGGTGGATTCTGGGCCTATGAAGCACTTTCTTTTGGTGGATATTGGGCCTGGGATCCAGTAGAAAACGCATCCCTGATGCCGTGGCTTATCATGGCTAGCGCGGCACATATGTTGATTATTACCAAAGCCACGGGCCGACACTTGTTCACCTCGCATTTGCTCACGCAATTGGCGTTTTGGTTGGTCTTGTATGCCACATTCCTAACGCGCAGTGGTATCTTGGGAGAAGCCAGTGTGCATTCATTCACGGATTTAGGCTTGTCGGGGCAGCTGCTGTTGTTCCTATTGGCGTTTTTAGCGCTCGGTTTGGTGGTGGTATTGCAAGGGGGGAAACGCAGGATAGCCCTGTATGTGATTGCCGCGGTTTTGTTGGTGCCAATGTTGTTGGCATACAGTATCCATACCCCTGAAACGGTTGAAACATTTTATCAGTGGCTGAAAGGACTTGGTACTTTGTTATTTTTGGGTTGGTTGGTCTACTATGTGTATGCCTTGTATCAACGAACAAAAGTGGAAATGGATGAGGAAAAGCTTGATTCCAGGGAATTTTGGATGTTCTTGGGCTCTATGTTCCTGATATTGTCGCTGGTGCAAGTGTTTGCAGCTACCAGCATTCCTGTTTTCAATAAATTGTTTGGTTATAAAACAGCCGTTCCTTCAGCAGCGGATTACAACCGTGTTCAATTGTGGTTGGCGATGCCCATCATGTTGTTGATGAGTTTGGGTTATTGGTTCAAATTCCGTGGTACTGAATGGTCTGCCATCAAAAAACCCATGATTCAGTTGGGCATTGGGGTAGTAGTGCTAACCGTGCTGCTGATGTTTGGATTTGACATCAAAGAGTTCAAGTTTGTATTGTTCTTGTCGTTGAGTATCGCTTTGGTTTTGGCCAATACCGTGTATGGTTACCAAAAGAAAAAATTCGAATGGCTGCGTTGGGGTGGAAACATCGCCCACGTTGGATTCGGCGTTCTGCTCATGGGCGTTCTGGTTTCATCGGTGAATAAAAACATCCTGTCGGCCAGCAAAGAGGGAATCGATTTAGCGCCCGAAGTTGATCAAAAAGGAAATCAAGACGCAAAAGGCATCAAGTTTAACCGCGAGAACCAGTTGTTGTATAAAGGCAAGCCACAACCCATTCAACAATACACCGCATTATATATCGATGAAAGAAAAGGCACTGGCGTGGATAGCATCGACAAATACTTTAAGGTGGCTTTCATTAAAAAGGATGACCAAGGAAAAACGGTGGATAGTTTTGTGTTAGAGCCAAAAACCCAAAACAATGCCAAAATGGGTCTCTTGGCTGAGCCTTCAACGCGACATTTTATCTATAAAGATGTATTTACCCACGTGAATTATGAAAGCAGCCTAGACAGAAAGGAGCCTTTCAGCAATTTCCGCATAGATACGGTTGGTTTTTTCAGACCTTTTATCACCCAAACAGGCAAAGTGGTGATGACCATCGATAGCATCAATCGCAGCAAAGATTCCAATGGCCTCAGAATTCAATTGTCCATCAAAGCCAAGCGATTGGGTGATTCTGTGTGGTTGAGGCCTGAATTTTTAATCAATGAACAGACGGGATCGTTCGACATGCTTCCTGCTGAAAGCAATCGTTTTGGCATCATGGCGGCCATTTTAAACTTGGAAATTATCGACCCCAATCCTGCTACGCAGAACATTCGTTTTGTCATTCAAACCGGGGAGAAAACGCCTGTTTGGGACTATATCGTGATTCAAGTGATTGAGTTTCCTTGGATCAATTTGGTCTGGGCAGGTACCATCATCATGGTGATTGGATTTGTATTGGCCGTATTGAATCGCATCAACAAACAAAAGCAGCTTACATCATGAGTGCAAGGCTACTGATATGGGGCTACGGCCGTGTTGGTAGCGCAATAGCGAGTCAGTGTATGGCACGTTGGTCAACGAATATTGGCCAATCAAACGGCTTTGACGAATTATGGGTGTTGAGCGAAAAATCCAGACCCACCCAACTAGACCCTTCGGTTAAGTGGGCATCAGGCAATCAAATTCTTTCAAATCCTTCAGGAAACTTGACCCAGGGTGATGTTGTATTATTGACGGTTTCAGATAGTGCCATTGCCGCATTGGCTGCGCAATGCGATGTTGCCGGAGTAGCCGTCGTTCACTGCAGTGGTGCTACACCTCGTATTTCCCTTGAAAAAGCAGCCTCAATGGTGTTCTATCCGCTGCAGACTTTCACTGCAGATTCACAGATTGATTGGTCTCAGGTGCCAGTTTTTACAGAATCATCGGCTGATGTGGAGCCCGGTGTTTTAAAAAATATTGCCGGCTTATTGGGCGTGGAGCGATGGATAGAAATTTCATTTTCTTCCCGACAAAATTTACACATGGCCGCTGTATTTGCCAATAATTTTACCACTGCAATGGCTGGAATCGCCCATGATATCCTAAAAACTGAAGGTCTTGGGGAGGATTGGATTAGGCCTATTCTCGTCAAAACCGCGGAAAATCTAGGTGCTAGCGATCCATGGATGAAGCTCACAGGTCCGGCGAAACGGGGTGATTTGCAAACGCAGCAAATGCATCTAAGTTTGTTGTTGAATCATCCTCAATTGAAAGACATCTACAACGTCATGTCTGGGTACATCCACCATCGAACCAACGACAACGATGCGGATGCACCCAACACGGATTAAAATAGACTGTATCTCAGACCAGCATAAATGAAGAAACCGTTGGTTGGTCCCCACGCATAACCGGCATCAAACCGCTGACTGGCGGGTATTTCCCAATTCATGACAGGATGATGGTTTTGCACATTCCCCAAATTCTCACCGCCAATATACCATTCAAAGGCAGGGCTCATGACCTTTCGGATTTGGGCGTTAAAAATGAAGTAGGAGGGACTGTAACCCGGGTGTTTGGGATGATTTACAGAGGAAAAATAGGGAAGTCGTTTGCGGCTATTGTAGTGGGTAACGACATCAAAATACCATTTGTTTCTCGAATTGTATTGCATAACAAATAGTGCCCTGTGTACCGATTGGAGTGGCTGTTGCATGAATTGACTGTCCAACCAACTGCGAGAATCGATCCAACGATAACTAAGCTTGTAACTCCAACGACGTTGGAAGTAGGCCGAAAAGTCCATTTGGGCCGTAAGGGTACGTCCAGCTTGTTTTCCAGAAACTGAATGCACAATAACTTCGGTTTCCGATACATCGCGATCAACCACCATTTGAGATAAAAAGCGGGTTTCGAAAATGTCTGCGGTAAAGGTTGCGGGGTAACCCATCGACATGAAACTGCCCAAATAACTCAGTCCATAATTCCAAGCTTTTTCCTGTGGCATCCATTTTTGTTGAATCAGTTGAGTTCTGTCAATAAACAAGGTACGACCATTGATGAATTGGGGCAGATGCTCAGCTAAGAAATAACTGCTCCTCCTGGCAAGTCCACCTTGTGCGTTGATGCGGTGCTGTTTTGTTACTGTCCATTTCAGATGTAGCCTAGGCGTTGCGTAAAGTCCATAAACTGAATGAAAATCGGCTCGGAGTCCTACAACGGCCGATATTTTCTCTCCTTCCTGGGTGTATTCTCCAAATGCGCCAGCCGATTTCTGCCAGCCGTCTAATCGAAAACTATCGCCATTGTCGTTGGTCAGGGATTCGTTGAGATGACTCCCAAGAAGCAATAGGCCTACCTTTAAATTGGCTTCGTTTTTTTCTGGTAGTTGATAAATGCCGCTGTAGTAGTAACGCTCCTCGGTCCCTGTGTATTTCCGATTCTGTAGTGAGTTCAACACAGACTCAATTCGATGTTTTGACACGTTAAAGATGTTGCCCAAACTTCTATCGCCTTTTTGTGATAGAAACAATCCCAATTTGCCATAAGCTTCGATGTGAGATTCGTCGAAATCGAATTTCATTGCCATGGGATCGCTACTGATTTCCTTGAAGGAACCGGCAGCCAGTGTACCGCCCAATTTCTGATCGCGATATCCCAAAAATCCTAATTGTGATTCGGCTCTTTTGCCCGGGATTTGGGTGTGGTTACTCACCAAAACTCGCTGAGACAAAGGCATATCCGCCAACCCATCTTTGCCCATATCGGTCGTGCGATACTGTCCACCAGAGTGTAAATAAGTATGCGAAATGGCTTTGTTGGCAATGATGGATTTGGTGATTGCGTTTGCTTCGGCCCGACCTTGGTGATTACTGTAGGCATTAAAAAACAACCGTGGGTCCTTCAAATCAGCCTTCATTTGGTAATTCAACCCGCCGGTAAGGCCGTCCGCGCCCAAAGTGGCAGAGCCAGCGCCTTTGGCAAGTTGGACCGAAGAAACCATGGGGCCAGGGATGTTGCTGAGCCCATTGAGCGTGGCCAAGCCATTAATGCTGGGTATGTTTTCGCGCGACATTAGCACATACTTACCTGCAAGTCCCAACATTTCAACTTGTTTTATCCCTGATACACCATCGGCATTGCTTACCTCCACCGTGTTGCTGAGTTCGAAACTCTCTGAAAGTGTGCAACATGCTGCCTTTTTGAATTCAGTTTCGGTCAGTATTTCGGTTAAACTGATGCCTTTGCCACTAAAGTGAGCCCCGCGTTCTTTGCGAATGTCAAGCATTGATAACGTATCGATGTCGTTGGTGTCATTTGCCGCCGTCCTCTGCTGATTCACTGTAGATTCCCCCGAACGGGGATTTACATTGGATTGTGCAGAAATGAATTGGGAGTAGCTAGAGATACCAATGACACAAATCGAAGTGATTAGTGTTGATGAGGCCCCCATTCGTCGTCGTCTTGGCGATACTTACAACAATCAGGCAAACTCTCATAAACCACGTTGCTGGCTTTCACTTTTTCTGTGTCGTGACCAACCATGGCAACCATGTTGTGCAGTTGAATTTCTTCCAATTTGCGCGGGTCGTAGGTGACCGTGAGGATTTTGCTATCCAATTTGAACACGGCCTTGTATACTCCTTTTTTATTTAAGGCGTTTTCTATACGATCCTTACACTGTCCGCAATTCGCCTCTACCGCGAAGCTAATGAGTGTCTTTTTTACTGGTTTTGGGTTGGCCGCTGACCTATGGATGTTTGCCATCCCTGTGATACTCAACAGCATCGCTGTGAGTAGTATGATTGATTTTTGTTTCATATTTTTGTTTTGTGTTTGGTTAAAATTGATTGATCGAGGTATTGCGTTAAAATCAAATTATCCAAACACAAATTACATCGGAGGTGGGATTTTTTGCAATGGCATCGGGGGGATGTTTTCCCAGCTTTGCCCAATGATTGCTGACACCGCAATGTGGAAATGAAACTGTAACAATTCGACTCCAAGCGGCAGAAAACCACTGAGTCGTTTTGGTTAGTTGGAATTTGGTGGGAGTTACAGGGAGGGGAGCTAAAGCGAAGAAATAGGCCTCTTTACAACAAGCAGTTTCGGAAAACCCCACTTGTGATTTTTCATCGCAACAACTGCCGTGTTTAGACGCTGAAGCAAATGATTCGGTATGACAAGTATCGCTCCAAATATGGGTCCCGTCTTCGTCGCAAATGTGATACGCCATTTGTGCTGCGCCGCTCGAAAGCAGCACCAAAATCATGGTAAAAACGTACATGAATTTGCGCATCAATGCAAAGTTAGAGAATTTTCCAATCCATTGCTCTTTTGTTTGTATTATCGCATGAGGATCATGAGTTGGCGTAATTTGTTCAGGGTCAAGACCGATTTTCCAGTAAATCAGGAGTCTGGGTCATTGAAACGTTTATTGGGCGTTCGCGATTTAACATTTTTTGGAATTGCAGCCATCATTGGTGCGGGTATTTTTAGTTCAATTGGCGAGGCATGCGCGGAAGGTGGACCTGCGAGCGTTTATTTAATCGTGATCTGCGGCATTGCCTGTGCGTTTGCGGCTTTGTGTTATGCTGAGTTTGCATCCCGCATCCCGGTTTCTGGGAGTGCTTACACATACGCATATGCCTCTTTTGGTGAGTTGTTCGCATGGGTCATTGGTTGGGCGCTCATCATGGAATATGCGATCGGAAATATTTATGTCGCTTTTTCATGGTCTGGTTACGTAGTCCATCTGCTCGACCAAGTGGGACTTTACCTGCCTCGTTGGATGGTTACTGATTACTCCACCGCCTCTGAGGTGTTTCACAACGTGGCTTCCAAAATGAATTTGGGAAGTTACAGTCAAGCCGATCAACAAGCTTTTGCCGCTTATGATCAAGCACCGGTTTTGATGGGGCTTCACATCGTATTTGATGCGCCTGCATTGCTCATTAATTTGCTGATAACTGCGCTCGTATTTCGGGGTGTTAAAGAATCAAGAAATGCCTCAAATGTTATGGTCGTCCTAAAATTAGTGGCCATTGTCTTGGTGATTGCCGTGGGGGTTGCTTACATCGATACCAAGAACTATGAACCATTCATGCCCGAGGGATTTCAAGGCGTGATGAAAGGCGTTTCGGCCCTGTTCTTTACCTACATCGGTTTTGATGCGGTAAGTACTTTGGCTGAGGAGTCCAAAAACCCACAGCGCGACCTCCCAAGAGGCATGTTCTATTCCTTACTCATCTGCACGATACTCTACATCTTCATCACCTTGGTGTTAACTGGAATGGTTCCATACAAATCATTGGCAGTGGGTGATCCATTGGCGTATGTTTTGGGTGCAAGGGGCATTGATTGGCTAGAATACATTGTTTCTATAGTTGCCGTGGTAGCG
>VGFS01000008.1 GCA_016868785.1 Bacteroidota bacterium | reverse complement strand
CCAAACTATCACGAACGCTCCATTTGAACTGTGGCACACCTTTAAAAGAAGCTTTTACATCGGCGGCCATCGCAAATTTACCACACTTCAGGGTCGTGTATTTACGTGTAGAGAACGCCCGAGGGTTCACTTTCACTTTAAAACTACGAATAGAAATGGAGGGTTTTGGACAGTGTTCGTCGTTCACTGTCACCGTAAAAGAATAGGCAACGTCTGAAGCCATACCCACAGAGGGTGTCCACTCGAAATCAGCGTAGGCCTTCCGTTTTTCGGGCCAATCCACTTTGTTCGCCACAGTAAATTTGGCTCCGGGAATACCCTTGTTCCATTTCAAGTTGGTTGTATCTGGAATGGTTTGGTAAGGTGAAAAGGTTTCGTCATCGGACTGAACCTTAAACTTAATGGTTTCTCCTTCACACACTTTGTATGAATACGGTCCATCTATGGTTGGCGCATGATTATATCCACAGTCGTCTTTTACCACAATTTGCATATCACGCCGGGTCTTA
Source organism: Bacteroidota bacterium (assembly GCA_016868785.1). Lineage (GTDB taxonomy): Bacteria > Bacteroidota > Bacteroidia > NS11-12g > UBA955 > UBA955. The sequence goes on along the minus strand of VGFS01000008.1, from coordinate 64,601 downwards.
CCAACCCACCGCCAGACATTGTTTGTATCTCGCCGCCATTCGGTCATTTCCATCACCAAAACAGCCACCTCATCGCATTTGGTTGGGGTGAAAATCAAATCTCCTGTTCCCGTATCCATGAAAAATCCACGGGGTGGCTTCGTTTTTGTGTTTGGCGCACACTTGATGGTGGTTGGCGGAACACAGTAAGGTGTCAATGGATATTGTGCAGTGAAGGGACTAGAATATGGCACTGAGGTATTGGGCGCGCTGGCGAGCGCTGGCACCATTCTATAAGAAATGGAATCGTAATCTACCGTATCTATCGCCCCGTTATTGTAATAATAGGCCTGGTTACAACACGCATAGCCCACGGGCACGTTCGACAATTGCGGCGAAGTATTGCACTTGCTTTTCATCTTGTTCACGTTACACACGTTGATTGTAGCCGTTGTCCAAAAGTCGGCCCAAGTAGCACCCGTAGTGATTGCCGCATTCCTACAACATTGGTTGTACGCGAAGGTTAAATCGCAATAAGTAGAACCCAACCCTACCCCTGTAAATGGCGATTTGGAAATGTCGATGTTGGCTTCATAGGTATGCTCCTCAACCCCATCTCCAGTATAGCTGGTATTGGTGGGAGAACAGGGAGAACTTGCAGTTGAACATCTTGGGGTGATGTCACGAATACCCGTCCGTGTCATTGAAATGGAATATCGTGATGTGCCAGCCCCTTGGTTGTTACCCGCGTACCAGTACAACAAACTCCAGCTCGGAGGCGCGCTGGCACCCCTACAATCGCGGTAGAATTTGATAATGATTTTATACTTTCCCCCGCCCAAACACTGATAGCCCATGTCAGAGCCCATTACGTGGTCGGCTTTCGCTGAGGGCGCAAATACAAAAGCAAAAAATAGTATTAAGAAGAGCTTAAACCCTTTGAAAATTGAAAGTGGGTAGCGTTTTTTCATGTTACAGCGATTACGAAATTAATTGACTTTCACAGTAGTTACAAGCATTTTTTTTGCATTTTTCGCAACTACAAATAAACTGTTGTTTACACAGTTTATTTGACATAAAACCTACATAAAATGCAGCCTAGCCCAGTTAAAAAAACCAGTATGTATTGACAATATCCCTAACCCAAAGTTGAATTTAAAATTTCAACACTTGTTTCATAGTCTGCCAAACCATTTTTTTCATTTCCACATTGGCACACATGGCCGCAAATGAGGGAAATCTGACCATCACCCCTTTCTCGGTGGGTTTGGCTTTGTACAATGCAGGGATTTGTGCAATATCACGATCCGACCATACAAAAATCACGGGCGACAATCGATCACCGAGCAGTTCGGGGTGATAGTCGGCCTCTCCCACTGCCATGACCGTTTCAATGTCCTCTGACAGAACCGATTCTTGGTTTACTTTAACGGCCGACATCAACTTATCGTAGGATAATTTGGTAGCCTCATCCCATGACGCATCAGTGGCATCAAATAAAAGGTTGATGATGGTGAGTGTAATCATGGTATCTTCCTCTGGATTGTAACTTGTCGATATTTGCGCATTGATTTCATTTTTTTCGACCGCGATTTCAGGACTTTCTGCTAACGCTGCGGAAGCGAAAACCACCTCTTTTTCTGATTCACTATCAGCCACTTGAGGCACCTCAATCGCTTCATCGTTCGATTCTTTGAAATGATAGATGCCCTTGGGAAACAGATCCGTGAGCAACAAAGGATTTTCAACAAATTGGCGATTTTCTGACATTGGAAATGAAATTGCTCTAATTTTGTACTAGATGGGTTTCGAAATTACGATTGAAAAAACACAAAACAGTAGAATTGGTCAATTTGATCCAAAAAATATTGGTTTTGGAAAGATTTTTACGGACCATATGTTCCTCGCCCATTGGAATGGGAACGAGTGGACCAACGCCCGCATCGTTCCTTACGGTCCGCTCAGCCTAAGTCCTGCCACCAGTGCCATCCATTATGGCCAATCGATTTTTGAAGGCATGAAGGCTTTCGCCGACAAAAAAACAGGTCAACCCATCTTGTTTAGACCTCGTGAAAATTGGAAACGTCTCAACCGCAGCGCCGAACGCATGGTTATGCCCGTTGTTCCTGAGGAGTTATTCATGGACGGACTCAAATCGCTCATACAATTGGATGCAGAATGGGTACCAAAAACAGAAGGTGGATCGCTATATATAAGACCCTACATGTTTGCTACCGATGATTTTATCGGGGTAAAACCATCAGAAACCTATACGTTCGCTATCTTCTGCTGTCCGGTTGGGCCCTATTACACCAAAGCCTTAAAAATTAAAGTGGAAGAGGAATTTAGCAGAGCTGCTCCTGGGGGTGTGGGTTTCACCAAATGTGCCGGCAATTATGGCGCCGCCATGTATCCTACTTTGCGTGCACAGCAAGAAGGTTACGACCAGGTTTTATGGACAGATCCGCTCACGCACACGTTGGTGGAAGAAACCGGCACCACCAATCTTTTCGCCGTTTTTCACAATGAAGTCATTACCCCCAAAATGGGGAACACTTTGTTGGCGGGTATCACGCGCGACAGTGTAATCCAAGGTTTACGCGAACTAGGACATTCTGTGATCGAACGTGAATTATCGGTGAGGGAGTTAAAAGACCGCCTCGAAGCAGGGGAATTGAAAGAAATTTTCATCACCGGTACGGCGGCCACACTCATACGCATTCAGGGTTTCGGCCATGCAGGTCATTACCACGAGGTTCTCGAACAAGGCGATTCATCGGTATCTGACGGAGTGAAAAATTGGCTCGACGGTATACGATTGGGAGAAACCGAAGACATTTTCAACTGGAACGAGCGCGTTTAACTGCGCAACTCACAGTCCGTAAATTAAAAGTGGTGCAATACGCTCACCCCAAATCCGGTGAGTGTTTTCCCTTTGGTAACACCCGATTTCATATCCCTGAACGTGTGGTGCATCATATTGGGCTCCAACACCAAAAACCAATTATTAAAGATGGATATGGTTGGGCCAACCGCCAATTTCATATCTAAAGTAAGGTTTTTCTGCGACGCGATGGGCGTATACTCGTTATTGGTAAAGAAATCCCCTGCCGTTTTAATGGTGAGACCTGGGTTCAATTGAGCCGCGGCACGCCATGCCATTTTACCCAACATGAAATTATACCTAACGGCCATTGGAATGGCGTATTTATCGATGCGGAAATTCAACATCCCTACAGTTTCAACGCGAACTTGAGAATACGTGGTATCATAAACACGAACCGTTTGAATGGGTGGAAGCATCACAACTACGTCATAAGTATCAATACTCATGCGCTCTTCAAATTCTCTTACCCGCCATTCTCCTGTACCCACCATTTCGCCGTAGCTCAATCCCGATCCAACCATGAATCCTTTACCCACATCCTTCAGTATCAAACCATGGTAATTGGCATGGTATATATTCCCTAAAATACTTAGGCGATCGTCTTCATTGAAATTAATCACGACACTGCTACCCGTTGTGGCCGAAAATTCAGCATACCACTTTGATTTTAGCAAGGCAGGATCCCACTGCGCTTCATATTCTCCCTCAGGAATTTCCGCGTGATCTTTCAAAGGAACAGAGATGCCCAACTGGGTCTTTTCAATGCCTTGAGGATCACAGAGCATGTCTAGATTCAAATAGGGCACGGCATCCTTTGTCTGAACCAGTTCAACTGGCACTTCTACCAATTCCACTGGGGCGGCCAATGTAGTCACGGGGCTCACAGCAGCCGTTTCTTTCGGTCTTTCGTCTGTAATCACCGCCTCAACGCTCGAAATCACTGGCGATTCCAAACTATTATCAGCAGTGACATCTGCTTCTGGAATCATCCACAACCCCTTGCTTCGACCAATCCCAATCTCTTGTTGTCTTGTTGATTGTGCGATTTTCTCCTCTCCCGATGAACTCATTTTTTGAGACATCAGCAAGGATTTTTTCGCTTTCCCGGGCTTGTATATCGATTTCGCTACAGAAACCTGCTTGGATCTTTCGGGCTGCTGATCGGTTTGAACCCATAACAATCCCAAACCACCCAGAACAAACAATCCAGCAACCACCACCATCGATGGAATCCACAAAATCATTCTGCGCTTCTTGCGTTCCCGCTTTTTCATGACGGCCTCGAACGAAACACGCTCATTGAAGGGCGACTCCAAATCATGCAATTTATCGCGTAACTGACTATGCAAACGTTGGTTCTCCATGTTATGGGGCCAGCGACCCTCCTTCAGATTTTTGTATATGTTGTTGAAGTACTTTTCTTGCTTTGGCATACTGAGAACGGCTGGTTCCTTCGTCGATGCCCAACATTTCAGCGATGTCTTTGTGAGAATATCCCTCAATCGCGTACATGTTGAATACGGTTCGATACCCCACCGGCAAAGCTTCAACCAGTTTCATGATTTGGTTTACCTCCAAATGTTCAAAGGCATCATCGTTGTAACCCAAACGGTATTCGTCTTCGGTGATGGAGGTCCAAATGTGCTTCCGTGCCCGAATTTTATTGATGCACAAATTCACCGCTACCCTACGCATCCAGGTTTCCAATGAACTTTGGAACCGGAATTTTGACAGATTGTCGTAGATTTTCACGTAGGCTTCCATGAGTGCGTCTTCTGCTTCTTCTTGGCTGTTACAATATCTCAGGCAAAGCGACATGATTTTTCTCGAGTAGCGATTCCATAACTCGCGCTGGCAAATTCGATCTTCGCGAATACATCCATCTACCAGTTCTTGTTCCGTCATTCGAGTTTGTTAAGTACATGCTACATTGCCTAATGCTTTGGGTTAGACAACAATACCTGACATATCGTGGCTTGACACCTCGATTTTTTTTTGTTGGGCGCAATATCGGAAAGTAAACCATCGTTTTCCACATCTTTGAGGGAGAAAATGTTTCCATAGATTGAAAGCGATTCCGTTGATTTGTGGGATGGTATCATGGATCAAGCGAGTTGCAGTGGCGTTGTACGCAATTTTGACCCATGGGGCGATGGCTCAGTCTCAGCCCAATTTCGGCGCCGGTTTTTACCACAGCACAGAAGCCCTTGAATTCGCACAGGCAACCGTTCGTGGTTTATCGTTTAGAAAACAGCTTGCCCAGACTTTGATGGTACCCGCCTGGAGCAGAGAACTTCGGGCCGATGAAATGCTCGACTCCCAGCAATTTCAAAAGCGATTGCTTTATCAAATCCGCGACTGTGGCGTAGGCGGTGTGATATTTTTCCAAGGAAATCCCTTGTCTCAACTTTACCTCACCAATTACTTTCAACAAGAAAGCGACATTCCTCTGCTTATTGGCATTGATGGCGAATGGGGTCCGGCTATGCGATTAACGGGCATGGAGAAATATCCGTTCCAACTGACGTTGGGGGCAACGCGAAACAGACAGCTAACTTATCAAATGGGTCTATCCATGGCTGCCCAATGCAAAAGATTGGGAATTCACATCAATTTCGCTCCCTCCGTGGATGTCAATACCGAGCTTAACAACCCAATCATCGGATTTAGGAGTTTTGGATCCAATGCCGAAGAAGTTTCTAACTTGGGAAGTGGATTAACGGAAGGACTTCAAACTGGGGGCTTACTTGCATCGGCCAAACATTTTCCGGGACATGGCGATACCAAAACCGATTCACATTTGGATCTGCCAGTGGTGCTAAAAAGCAAATCCGACGTCGAGCAAAACGATCTTCCGCCTTTCATCAAACAAATTAAACAAGGCGTAGCCTCAGTGATGGTCGCCCACCTCAGAATACCCAGCATCGACACTTCAAAATTACCCTGCTCCATTTCCCCGTTTTTTGTTAAAACATGGCTTCGTCAAGAACTGGGTTTTCAAGGTTTGATTATCACAGATGCCCTGAATATGAAGGGTGTAGCAAAAATGGGAAGTCCTGCCGATGTTGCCTTGATGGCATTAAAGGCAGGTAACGACATTATCCTTTTCCCTGAGGATGTTGTTGGATTCCTGGATTCCGCGGAAAAGGCAAAAACCAAGGGGGAGATAGACAGTGCAGAGATCGCTTCACGCGTCATTCGTTTATTGGCAACAAAATATGATTTGGGTCTATTCGAAAACCGTTTTGTCAACCCCAACAATCTGCTCAGCGATTTGGAACAAATTAAAGTCAAATTCAACAATTTGTATGGCCAAGAAGTGGCCGATGAATCGATGATTTATTGTCGGCATGCAAACCTTTCTTGTGATGTGAAACAAAGCACCTTCAAACCTACGTTTTTGGATGCTGGTTCACCGGACGACACGCTGCAACTTATTGTCATTGGGGATAGCATTCCGTATCTCCTTCCCATACACCTGCAACAGTTTCTATTGGGCAGCATTCAAACCACTTTATTGCCTTGGAACGCAGACAGTACAAGCGTTGATACTACACTATCCAAACTTGCCAACAACACACGATTATTTGTTGGACTCGATTGGCCTACCTGGAAATTGAAATCACGCGCGATCCCCCGATCGTGGACACGGGTTCTTGCAAAAGGTCCCCTTCAACATTCCAACAACCCCCAGAAAAACCTTGAGCACGCCTATCTTGGTTTCAGCGATTTCTACATCCATTTTGGACATCAATACGCGGTACAACCCTTGTTGAGCGTGCACAACAACTGTAATATTTTGATTGCGCACGAATACAACCCATATACCGTCAACAGCGCATTGCGGATGGTCTTCGGCAAATCACATCATTACGGCACAAACAACATCGGATTGACGCATTTACAAGAAAATTGTAGCAGCGGTCAAAACGCTCACATTGACGATATCGACTATGCCCATGGCCATATTCATGGTTACGATCCCGAATTACATGCCGTTTTGGATTCTATGATGCGCGATGGATTGGCAAGGGAGCTGTTTCCCTCTGCGCAATTGGTGGTTCTCAAGGATGGTCGGATTGCGGCCAACATCAATGTGGGAACTGTCAAGGATTTACTCGGAAATGAGATACCAACCACCCAGGACCATGTTTATGACGTTGCTTCAATCACCAAAATCGCCGCCACCACCTTGGCTTTCATGAAGCAATATGAGAATACCAAAGGGTTAAACCTAAATGCACCCATCGGCAAAACATGGCCAGAACTGTCGTCGCAAAACAAAGCACTCTCGTCTATTACTTTTCGCGAGTTACTGACCCACCAAAGTGGTTTACCCCCCTTCCTACCCATGCAGCAAAGGGCCATGAAAATGGGCGCAAAGTCTGTGGGGTGTCAACTGCATGAGGCAAAAACAACCACCCCCTCGCTCGTGGTTGGAGAGAACGACAATATCCAAACCCAATTCGAAATTTCGATGGGACAATGTTTGGAAAAGAGATGGTCTGATTCGGCATGGAAGTGGATGTTGTCTACCCAGCCGTCAACCGATAAATCTTACGTTTACAGTGACATCAACATGATTTTATTGGCAAAGTGGGTTGAACAACGAAACCCTGCCCTTTGGCAATCGTTGATCAACGGTGATTTTTATCGGTCCATTGGAATGACCAACACCAGTTTCAAGCCCTTGGAGCAGGGTATTTCACCCCACAGAATCGCGCCAACGTTGATTGATTCTCTGTGGCCTCGGGGTGAGGTTCGGGGGATTGTGCACGACCCCAGCGCCATGATGTTGGGGGGCGTTGCGGGCAATGCGGGGTTATTTTCAACGGCCATGGACATGGCCAAGCTCATGTATTTGTTTCAAGAACACGGATATTCAAGCAAAACGGGTAGTTTTATGTTGAAACCCACCACGGTTGAATTGTTTTCCAAAATTCACGCAGGACCCACAAAAAAGGGTTACCGCGGCCTGGGATTCGACAAACCCAATGGCAAAGAGGGCAACAAGGCCAATGTATTTGAAGGCGCCCCGGGCACATTGTTCGGACACAGTGGCTACACAGGCACGTGGGCTTGGTGCGACCCTGCAAATGGCATCACTTTCGTGTTTTTATCTAATCGTACCTACCCGAGCGAATGGAATAAGAAAATTTCTCAACAGGGCTTCCGTGGACAATTGCTGCAAACGATTTACGAGCGACTGGAATCGGTGAAATAATCTACCGACAAACCGCACAAATTCCCACTGCTCATCAACAAAACCACCGCGGGCTGATGGGTCTCCAAAGCATTGCTGAGCCAATTTTTTAGCGATGATAAATCACTCAGGGCCTGTCCTTTCCCAAAACGCTGTTCGATGGTTTCTTTCGATGGTACTTCCATGCGTTTGAGCTGGAAAACATGGGGATCGTACAATACGCAAATGGCATCGGCGGGATTGAGTGTACCCTGGTATCGTTGCATAAATTCTGAATTGAGGCTGCTGTAAGTGTGTACTTCAAACACGGCAATGAATTTGTGGTTGGGGAATTGCTCGCGCACCGCCAACACCGATGCTTCCACTTTGGAAGGGGCATGGGCAAAATCCCGAATCACCGTCAAGTTTTCCGTTTCCAAGATGGGCTCAAGGCGTTTGGCCGTGCCCGGAAAGGACTGCAAGGCCGACCAAGCTTCTTCTTCTGATATCCCGATGGTTGAGGCTATTTTCACCACACCCGCCGCATTTTGTAGATTGTGTCGGCCATAGAAAGGCAACGTATACACACGGTTGTTCACGGTTACTGCGGTGCCCCCCTTGACATTTTGATATTGGGGCGCATCGTAAATCGCTTGTTGAGGAAATCCACTTTTTTGTGCGATGTTTTTCAGGGCTTCGTCGCCGTTGAACCAGAACAAATGTCCGCCCGGCTGAAGCGTATCAATCAACAATGAAAACTGATTGTGATAAATTTCTTCGGTGGGAAACACGTTCACATGATCCCAGGCGATGCCCGTAATCATGGCGGCATGGGCTTGGTAATGGACAAATTTGGGCCTGAGATCCAGGGGCGATGTGAGGTATTCGTCTCCTTCGATCACCATGAGGGGGGCGTCTGACAATTTCACCATGCGCTCAAAACCTGGCAATTGTGAACCCACCAAGTAATCGAATGGTTTTTGGAGACATTTGAGAATATGCATCAACATGCCCGTACAGGTTGTTTTGCCGTGGCTTCCCGCCATCACCAAACGGGTTTTGTTTTGGGCATGGTGATAGATGAATTCTGGAAAACTGTAGATGGATATCCCCAGTTCTATGGCGCGTTGCAACTCTGGATTGTCTTGTTTGGCATGCATCCCCAGAATGATTCCGTCTAAGTTTGGGTGTATTTTTTCAGGAAACCATCCATGGGCAGGTGGCAAAATACCGGCAAGGGCGAGCCGCGATTTGGCGGGTTCAAAAATCTCATCGTCGCTACCGGTGATGTGATGTTGGTTGTGTTGGAGTTCCAGGGCCAAATTGTGCATAACGGCCCCACCGATGGCGATGAAATGATAATTCATGAATTGAAAAAACGAAACTACCAACTTGGCGGGTGGGAATCAAACAAAGCCGGTGAAAATTTGCTATTTTTGTAAAATATTAAACGACCGGAATGAAAATCCTTGCTTGCATCAGTGTGGTTCCGGATACCACTACAAAAATTACCTTTACCGATAACAACACCCAGTTTAACACTGCGGGTGTTCAGTACATCTTGAATCCTTACGACGAATTGGCGGTAACCCGCGGTTTGGAGATTGCGGAGGCCAATGGAGGTACGTTGACCATTGTGCACGTAGGAAAGGCCGACGCTGAACCGGTCATTCGCAAAGCATTGAGCATGGGAGCTAACGAGGCGATTCGCATCGATGCGGAAGCCATGGACGCGCAGCATGTTGCTGAGGAAATTTCAAAAATTGCCGAAGGGTATGATTTGATCATAACAGGTCGGGAGAGCATTGACTACAACGGCGGTGCTGTTTGTGGTTTGTTGGGCGCGATGTTGGGTATCCCATCCATCAACGTGGTAACCCGCATCGATTACGCAGCTGGAAAATTCAGTTTCGACCGCGACATCGATGGTGGACGCGAAACCGTTTCTTGTGCCGGTCCTTGCGTGGCCAGTGCACAAAAAGACTTGTGTGAACCCCGAATTCCGAATATGCGTGGCATCATGGCCGCAAGAACCAAACCTTTGCAGGTAGTGCCCGCAAAGACCTCGGGTGGTTACAGTCAGTATGCCTCATTTGAATTGCCTGCCCCTAAATCGGGTGTTAAATTGATCGACCCCAGCGAAGCGGGTAAACTCATTGATATTCTCAGAAACGAAGCCAAAGTCATCTAACATGTCAGTATTAGTATTTGCTGAAATCAGCGACGGAAAATTCAAAAAAGCGGCTTTTGAAGCCGTGTCATACGGTCGTCAAGTGGCCGACTTATTGGGAAGTAAGGTTGTGGCTGTAGCCATCGGACAGGGTGCAGACGGATCCGAATTGGGTTTGTATGGGGCTCACCAGGTGAAAACAATTTCTGTGGGCGAAGCCTTTACAGCCGACGCGTATGCGGCGGCGGTTCATGGTGTGGCAAACGAAGTGAGCGCAACCACGGTAATTGTGAGCAATACCTACACAGGAAAATCTCTGTCGCCAAGATTGGCGCAGTTAATGGGCGCCTCTTTGGCCTCGAACGTCGTAAGCTTGCCCGACACACAAGATGGATTCAACGTAAAACGTGGCGTATTCTCAGGAAAAGCCTTCGCTTTTGTGAACCTTACCAGAACAAACAAAGTTTTGGCCATCACCCCAAACTCATTTGAAATCAAAACCTTTGGCGAATCTGCCCAAGTTGAAAATAGTAGCGTGGGTCTATCCAATAGCGGCCTAACCATCGATGCCGTAAACAAAGTAACGGGCAAAATCCCCCTCACAGAAGCCGAAGTGGTAATCAGTGGTGGACGTGGTTTGAAAGGACCTGAGAATTGGCATTTGATCGAGGATTTAGCCACAGCGTTGGGCGCTGCCACCGCCTGTTCAAAGCCTGTGAGCGACATGGAATGGCGTCCGCATAGTGAACACGTTGGACAAACGGGTATCACCATTAAACCCAACTTGTATGTGGCTGTGGGAATTTCTGGCGCCATTCAGCACTTGGCCGGCGTAAGCTCAAGCAAAGTCATTGTGGCTATCAACAAAGATCCCGAAGCCCCTTTCTTTAAAGCCGCTGATTATGGTATTGTAGGCGATGCTTTTGAGGTATTGCCTCAATTGATTGCCGCTGCCAAAAACTAATTTAATCCCAGATACAGATTCATGAGCAATCGCGTAGAAATGGTTATCAGGAATATCGTTCCTGCACATTCACACGGTGCCTATACCCTGTATTTGAAGGAACTCAACGGAAATCGCATACTTCCCATCATCATTGGTGGATTCGAAGCACAAGCCATCGCAATGGAACTTGAAGGCATGAAACCCACACGTCCCATGACACACGATCTGTTCAGTAACGCACTGAGAGAGTTCGACATCACCGTCACGGAGATCAACATTCAACAGCTCGATGAGGGCATTTATTATGCGGGAATTACTTGTTTGTGTGTGAATGATTCCACCTCCAAATTGGTGGTTCTGGATTCCAGAACGAGCGACGCCATTGCCATGGGTATCAAATTTCGGTGTCCGATCTATTGCGTAGAAAAAATACTGGAGGAAGCAGCCTACAACGACGAACAAAACGAGGACTTCGAGGAGGAAGAGATGCCAGGGCAATTGGTTGACGATCTCACGGAACCCCAAGCCAATAGTCATGTAAATTCGGGCTATGCCAAATTGTCAATGGATGAATTGGAGCAACTCTTAGAGGATGCCATCAACGACGAAGACTACGGCAAGGCGGCCAAAATACGTGACGAAATCAAACGTAGAAACGGTTAACATTGTATCATGATGGTTCTACAGCAAAAATCCGTTTTGACATGGGTAATTGCCTTGGGCGTCCTCACCCTATTCATCGCCGGTTCTAGCAGCGGTTCAATGGGCTCGCCAGACAAAAATCGCGACGGATGCAAAATCAATCATCGATTACCAAGTGGCATATCGGGCGACACCCTACCCACAATTACCCGTCAGCAATTGGCCGGCACATGGCTTTATCGGAGTATTGACACATTTCATTTGGGATTGGGCAATAGACCCGGCGGGATTTACACCGCAGCCAAACTTGTGGAAGGGAAATTGGTTCCCCTAGCCCTAACATCGAACGACACCCTACGAATTGCTGAAAACGGTCCGTTTTTCTATGCGATAGTCGCCATCGGGAAAAAAGCTTGGGGGCGTGCGCGGGTGGAAGCCTGTAGCCTACCCTTTTGCAGAACCGGATACCAATTGGCGCTCTATTACGACCAAGGATCCACCACGCCCGAACCTATCCGCAATTTCAGGATTCAACATTTTTCCGGGGATTCGTTGGTGATACAGGAAGGGAATACCTATTTTCGCTATTCGCGTTGGAAATAACGCCCATTGGGAAGTCGTTTCTACGCAAATCAACCCTTTCTATTTATGCCTATCTACCTGATTAACAACAACATAATCGCTGAATACGCTCCTTTTTTCACACCCAACAGCCGTGGCTATCGGTATGGGGATGGTTTCTTTGAAAGTTGTGCTTTGTGGCAAGGTCGTATCTTACAATTGCCGTTGCATGTGGACCGGATTAAAAAATCAGCCCTGTTGTTAAAGATCAATATTCCGAGCAGTTGGGATGAGATATCTTGGGAAACTTCGGTCTTGAAAGCGTGCAGTGAAGCGGGCTGGAAATCGGCCAGAATTCGACTCACTTTTTTCCGTGAATCGGCAGGATTGTATACCCCAGACCAGATGGAAGCATCAGTTGTTACTGAAATTAACGAAACCCATGGCAACCGTCCCTACCCCTGGAACGAACAAGGTTTAACCCTCGGCACCTACAAAGAATTGTCGAAAAACAACAACTTTACTTCCACCTTAAAAACCTGTTCATCGCTCACTTACACCTTGGCAGGAATTTACGCGAAAGAACATGGCTTAAACGACGTGGTCATCTTCAACGATTATGGAAGGCCTTGTGAAACGGTTGCGTCGAACCTATTTGTGGTAAAAGGCGAATTTATCATCACCCCGCCCGTGTCGGAATATTGCATCGATGGGGTCATGCGAAAAGTGGTTATACATTTGGCGGATGCCTATGGATACAGTGTGCAGGAAAGGCCGTTGTCGGAAATCGACCTAACCTCCGCCGAAGAGATATTCACCACTTCAGCCACTCGCGGCCTACGCTGGGTAGCAAACTTCCAGGGCAAGGCATTGCGACATGCGGTGGCGAAGGTTCTTCACGACCAGCTCAATCTGGGATTCTAGCGTTACTTTGCGGTAAACACCTGTGTGTATCAATCCGCTTGTAAGAAGGGATAGCGATAATCGGTTGGCGGAACAAAGGTTTCTTTGATGGTGCGCTGACTCACCCAACGCAACAGGTTAACTTTAGCCCCTGCTTTGTCGTTGGTTCCACTGCCTCTGCCCCCACCAAATGGCTGTTGACCTACAACGGCGCCAGTTGGTTTGTCGTTGATATAGAAATTGCCGGCACTGTGACGCAACGCCCATGTTGCATCGGTGATGGCCTGTCTTTCTTGGGCCAAAACCGCGCCAGTTAACGCATATTCACTGGTCTTGTCAACCACGTCGAACATATCGTTCCATTCCGCATCGGCGTATACCCAAATGGTAACCACGGGACCAAAAATCTCCTCACACATGGTGCGATAGTGCGCTGATGGGGCCATCAAAATGGTGGGATCGATGAAATATCCTTTCGACATGTCACAATTTCCACCCCACAACACCTCAACGCCATCGGCTTTGGCTTGATCGATATACCCTTTGATTTTATTGAAGGCTCGCTCGTCGATCACGGCATTCACAAAATTGGTAAAATCTTCGGTTGGACCTACTTTGATGGTTGCCATTTCTGACAGCAATTTTGTTTTTACGGCAGGCCACAAACTATGGGGCATATACACGCGGCTCGCAGCCGAGCATTTTTGTCCTTGGAATTCAAATGCGCCACGGATGATGGCGGTTACGATCACATCCACTTGGGCACTGCTGTGCGCCAAAATGAAATCTTTACCACCCGTTTCACCCACGATGCGGGGGTAACTGCGATACTTGGCGATGTTGGTGCCGATGGTTTGCCAAATATGACGGAATACTCCGGTACTACCCGTAAAGTTAATGCCTGAAAATTCTGGATGATTAAACACCACCTCACCGGTTTCAGGACCGTCTGCGTAAACCAAATTCACCACGCCATCGGGCAATCCCGCTTCTTTGAATATGCGCATCAACACATTGGCGCTATAGATCTGAGAATCGGCAGGTTTCCATACGATGACGTTGCCCATCATGGCTGGTGCTGTGGGCAGGTTTCCGGCAATGGCCGTAAAGTTGAACGGCGTGAGGGCAAAAATAAATCCTTCGAGCGGACGATATTCCAAGCGATTCCAGATGCCTTTGGCGTTGGCTGGCGGCTGCTCATTATAGATTTCAGCCATGTATTGCACATTGAAACGCAAGAAATCAACCATTTCACAAATGCTATCAATCTCTGATTGGAAAGCGTTTTTGCTTTGCGCCAACATGGTAGAGGCATTGAGCACGTAACGGTATTTGGTGGCCATCAATTCGGCCGCTTTCAAGAATATCGCCGCGCGCTGTTCCCAGGGCATAGACTCCCACATGGGTTTGGCGGCAAGAGCAGCATCGATGGCTTGTTGCACATGGTTTTTGGTTCCGCGATGATACTGTCCGATTTTGTGGTGACGATCATGGGGTGGAAACAAATCAAATACGTTGCCAGTACGCACTTCCTCTGATCCGATGTACATGGGAATGTCTTCCACTTTACTGCGAGCCTCTTTGAGTGCTGCCTGCAATTGTTTACGCTCTGCAGTTCCTGAAGCGTATTCGTAGATGGGTTCATTGATGGCTTGTGGGATATGAAATGTTCCGTTCATGATGCTTATTTCTGCAAAAATACGACCTAAAATCTGTGTTTTGGGTGATTAAGGTTGTGTTAATTGCAGAACGAGTGATGAATCCTGTGTAATTTTGTCTTGTGAATCGTTCGAACCTCTTTGCATGGGCTGTTTTAAGCCTAGTAGCTCCTTGCCTGACCGCGGCAAAACCAAAAGCACCTAAACCACCCAAACACATTGTCTTAATCATCGGTGATGGCACTGGATTGGCCCAGTGGAGCGCCTATAACGCTGCCAAAACCAAAGGCATAAATAGCATGGACAGTGCCGCAGTGGTATTTAGGGACTTTCCAGTGATGGGATTGAGTTTTACGTCGAGTGCGAATAAATTCATCACCGACAGTGGTGCTGGTGGCACGGCATTATCGACCGGACAAAAAGCGAACAACTACATGGTGGGCATGGCGGCAGACAGTTCTAAGCCGTTATCGTTGTCAGAAATCGCTCATTTGCGCGGAAAATCTACGGGCATTGCGGTAACCTGTGAATTAACCCATGCTACGCCGGGGGCGTTTTTTGCCCATCAACCCTCGCGAAAAATGATGCATGAAATTGGGAATGATTTTATCAATGGCATGAAAAACAATCCGTTCGGTGTGTTGCAATATGGTGAACAAAATAGCGGTATCGACTTGATGAAAACCACAAGGGGCGCCATCGATGTGGCCATTGGCGGTGGAAAAATATATTTCGATACCCAGGCCCTGGTGCAAAACGGGTATCGCATTGGCACTGGCTACGGCTCCATGAAACAGTTGCAAGATGTTGACCGTCGCGTAATTTTTTATAACGACAGCGCTTACCCCCCAAAAGCCCATGAAGGCAGAAACAATCAGGGACCCTTTTTGGCCGATGCCAGTGAGAGCATTTTAAAGACGATGTTTAAAAACCCACAGGGCAGTTTCACCATGATAGAGGGATCTCAGGTGGATTGGGCTGGTCACGAGAACGACAGTGCCTACTTGCTGGCTGAATTGGCCGATTTGGATGCTACGATACAGCGAGTATTGGCATTGGCAAGAGATAACCAAGAAACATTGATTGTCATTACGGCGGATCACGAAACGGGCGGATTGAGTTTGGTGGGATGGGATACAAAAGCAAAGCAATCGGTGATGAATTTTTCCACCCATGAGCACACAGGAATTCCGGTACCCGTATTTGCTTACGGTCCGGGCGCTGAGTCTTTTGGGGGATCATACCAGAATACGCAAGTATTTTTCAAAATCAGAGGTTTCCTTGAGCAACCCAACAAAAAGAAATAACTTGCGGGTATGAGCGGCACATCCTTCGGCATCATCATTCCGGCGCGGTATGCGAGTACCCGATTTCCTGGCAAACCTTTGCAAGATGTGGGCGGTAAAACGATGATCGAGCGCGTGGTTGAAGCGGCGATTTTGGCCAATCCCAATGCTGGTGTAGCTGTGGCCACAGACGATGTGAGAATTGCCCAGCACATTCAATCCAAATGTGAGGTAGTCATGACCAGTGAATTGCATCCCAGCGGCACGGACCGATGTGCGGAAGTTACAGAAAAACTAGGCTGGAACTGCGATGTAGTGGTGAATTTACAGGGCGATGAGCCATTCATCAAGCCGGAGCAGGTGGCGTTGTTGGTATCGGCGTTTGAGAATCCAAGAACAGAAATCGCCACGTTAAAAATTGCGATTCAAGAGGTGGAAGAAATTCAGAATCCGAATGTGGTGAAGGTGGTGTGTGATGTGAACGATCAGGCTTTGTATTTTTCACGGTCAGCGATTCCATTTGATCGAAATGGGCAATTACAGAATTCCGGAATTCAGTATTACCGTCACATTGGAATGTATGCATTCAAGACCGAAGCATTGCGCACGTTGGCTAAATTATCGCCCAGCGCATTAGAAAAAACAGAGATGTTGGAGCAATTGCGTTGGTTGGAGAACGGGATGGGTATTGGGGTAAAAGAAACCACTTGGGCCTCCCCTGCTATCGACACGCCAGAGGATGTAGCGAAAGCACTGAGGTTTGTTTGAAATACGATTTGACGTTTCAAACCAGATAATATCATTTGATACTATCATCAAAACCTTGAATATTAATAAAAACAAAAAGTCCAACTGTATTGGTCCAAATCCAAATTCAAGCAAAATTCCTATCGCCCATTCAGGCAATTTTACAAAATATTTGGAAAACTAACAAGTGTTAGTTAGTTTTGTATTGTTAACAATGACACGTCGGCAAGAAATCATGGGAACGGCCTTGGGCTTAATGCGCAAAAAAGGGTATTTAAATACCTCGATGCGCGACATAGCCAGCTCCGTAAATATGGAAGCCGCGAGCCTGTACAACCACATCAAAGGCAAAGAAGAGATCCTCATCGACACTTGCTTTGGATTGGCGGAAACTTTGGAAATGGGCATCAAAGAAGTGAACGACATCTACTTCAACGCTGCGGAAAAATTGGCCATGGCCATCCACAACCACATCCAAGCACTTACCCAGGACCTCAACGCATCGCACTTGTTCGTGCATGAATGGCGACATTTATCAGACGACAAACGTGCGCAATTCATTCAACGTCGTGACTTGTACGAAAAAGAATTTCGCGACATTGTGATTCTTGGTTTCGAAGAAGGGGAATTCAAAAACGTTGACCCAAAATTCGCCACCCTCACCATCCTCGCCTCGCTCAACTGGGTGGGTGAATGGTACAGGCCTCAAGGCGATATGGAACCGAAAGAAATCGCCCAGAAACTAACCCAATTCATTCTCTCAGGACTACAAAAAAACTAAACACATTCATATGTACGGAAACGCTTACATCGAAACAGACGGTAGCAAAGTGCACAGCATTTTGGCCGACGAAGATCCAATCAAATTGGCAGAGTTCGAAGCACGCATCGCTGCGGGTGATAAAATCGAACCAAAAGATTGGATGCCCAAAGAGTATCGCAAGCAGTTGGTGAGAATGATTGAGCAACACGCTCACTCAGAAATCATCGGCTCATTGCCAGAAGGCACGTGGATTACCCGCGCCCCCGGATTCCGTCGCAAATTGGCCTTGATGGCGAAAGTACAAGATGAAGTGGGCCATGCCCAATTGCTCTACAGTGCCGCAGAAACGTTGGGAAAAAGTAGAGAAGACATGGTTAACGACCTCATCAATGGCAAAAGCAAATATTCCAACGTATTTAACTACCCCGCTCCTACTTGGGCCGACAGTGCCGTGATTGCTTGGTTGATTGATGCGGGTGCTATCGTAAACCAATTGGCCAACAGCAAAGGTTCTTATGGACCCTACTGTCGCGCTTTGGATCGCATCTGCGCCGAAGAATCGTTCCATTTGAAATACGGACACGACAACGTGGTTTTCTTGGCCACCGGAACGCCTGTGCAGCGCCAAATGGTGCAAGAAGCCCTAAACCGCTGGTGGGAACCCATCATGCACTTCTTTGGTCCGCCGGACAAAGCCTCTCAACACTCTGAAATCCTGATGCGTTGGAAGGTAAAAATGGGATCCAACGATTCTATGCGCCAAACCTTCTTGAACATGTATGTCCCCAAAATCTGGGATTTAGGATTGACCCTACCCGACCCCAACCTTCGCAAAAACGAAGAAAGCGGTCAGTGGGAATACACCGAACCCAACTGGGACACCTTCAAGCAGGTGATTAACGGAAACGGCCCTTGCAACAAAGAGCGTTTGGCCGTGCGCAGAATGGCCGAGGAAAAAGGTCGCTGGGTACGCAAAGCCTTGTTGAGCAAATCTGACGCATACGTAACGCCATTGGCATAATAACACCCAAATGAAAATCAATTCTTTAGATCCAAGGATTAGTAGGGCTGAACTCGACGACGAGTCCAAAATTGGCGAATTGCACGGCAGCGAGCACTTCCAAACCTACGAAGTATTTCAGCAGATCAAGCGTGGCACGCACCACCAACATGTGGGCAATGTGCATGCTCCCAACGCAGAAATGGCCATGCTGTTTGCCAAAGAGCAATACTGCCGACGTGGGGCTGCCGTGAATTTGTGGGTGGTAAAAACAGCCGATGTTTTCGTAACTGAATACCAAGACGCCGACATCTTTGAAACCACTGAAGACAAATTGTATCGCGACCCCAACAGCTACAAAGTAATGGACCGCATCAACGCATTCAAAGCCAGAACCAACAACGCTTAATACCCTATCATGGAATTTACAGAAAGACACGTAGAAGGATTGAAAGAACTCCTTTATAAAATGGCCGACGACCTGTTGATCATTGGTCACCGCAACAGCGAATGGACTGGCTTGGGTCCAATGTTGGAGGAAGACATCGCCTTCAGCAGCATGGCTCAAGACAAAATTGGTCAGTCGTTGGCGCTGTTTGAATTGCTACACGAATTGGGGGAAAGCGACCCAGACACCGTGGCTTTTACACGCAATGCCCCCCAGTTTCATTGCTCTCAATTGGTAGAACTGCCGATTGGCGAGTACGACTTTTCGATGGTTCGTCATTTCTTTTTCGACCATGCCGAAGCGATTCGCTTCGAGATGTTGAGTGAGACGGTCTTTGAACCTTTGGCGATGGTGGCCAAGAAATTCAAGGGCGAAATCAAATACCACACGATGCATGCCGATATTTTCATGCAGAAGTTGGCAGCGGGTGGCGAAGAAAGCTTTGGCAGAATGCAGCAGGCCATCAACGAAAATTTCGGGCTGGCTTTGGGGATGTTTGAACCTGGAGATTTCGAAGCTGAGTTGATAGAAGCGGGCATTTTTGGTGGTGAAGCCGAATTGCAACAACGCTGGTTGGATAAGGTTGTACCGTTGTTGACTTCTTATGGATACATGGTTCCATCGGTAGACGCGGTAGAGCCCGCCTTCGGCGGGCGCAAAGGTGTGCATACACCCAACCTACAACCCCTGCTCGATGAAATGACCGAAGTATTTAGCATCGATCCCGGTGCCGATTGGTAAACCCAATCCACCACAACCCATTAATACAATACGCCAAACGATGTCCACATCCATCAAAGCCCTTCTGGAAACCGTCATGGATCCCGAAATCCCCACCATTTCCATCGTGGATTTGGGCATCGTAACAGGCATAGAATCCCCCGAACCTGGCCATGCCAAAATAGAGCTGACACCCACTTTCAGTGGCTGTCCCGCACTGCGCATCATGGAACAATTGGTTCACGACAAATTATCCGAATCAGGATACACCCACATCGAGGTAACCACCACGTTTAACAAACAGTGGAATACCAACATGATTACAGAAAAAGGCCTCGCTGCACTCAAAAAACACGGCCTAGCACCGCCACCAAAACACGACGGATACATTGAATTGGACGTACTGAGCGATACCCCCTGCCCCTACTGCAATTCAAGAAATACAGAGATGCAAACCCCATTCGGACCTACCCTGTGTCGCAGTATGCACTACTGTAAAAACTGCTTGAACGCCTTTGAAGGCTTTAAACCCGTGTGCTAATACGCACCAACAGCAATCAACTTAACGCAGCACCCACGTCAATCCCACAGTACCTCTGCTGCTGCCTATCACCCATTGATAGGTTCCGGCTGATACCCCCTCAGGTACCCTCACTGTTTCATTCAGCCTGGTTTCACCACGCCATACTTCGCGACCTACCGCATCCAACAACCGCAGCGATAGTACACCGGGTTGAGCGCCGAGGAATACGCAAGAACGTCCGTCCGTTGGATTGGGATACATCGCAAGCGCTACCGCCTCCGCCCCATTTGTGCTGTAAGTGGGCTCATGCAAAGTGCACCAAGCATCCATTTTTGTCCACGCGCCGTAAGTTTGCAAAACACCGCCAGTTACCGTTTTCGCGGTCAAAGAACTGTTCTGCTCTACGGAACCCAATATCCACCCGCGCATCAGCTTCAATGCACTGTCGGGGTTCTGCTGCATGAGTTGTAAATACGTCTTGCAAACCACCGAATTCAACCACGTAATCGTCCCGGCAATCATGGGCGTCGCAAACGAAGTCCCCGATTCCCCGCGATATGGATTGCTCGGCGATGTTTGTACCGGCGAAATGGTGTATACATTGTCGCCCGGAGCCGCCAAATCAACGGATACTTTCCCATAGCCCGATTTCACCCATTGCTTGTCCAACCCGGTGCTTGAGGTAACAATCAGGGCATCGGAGGGACACAACGTCGGAATATCACCCACCACTTCTACGTTGTTGTCGGCATTGGTAGTGGCACTCACAGACATGATTCCTACACTTTTCAGGGAGTCAAACAACTCGCACCACATGGGGGTTTCATTCGGGAAAGTAGCATCAAGTCCAACCGACATATTCAAAGCCACCACGTTGATACCCTTTTGTTTGTTGGTAGTGAGCCACAATTTCTTTTGTCGGTATACGTACAGCATAGACCGAATCACGCCAAGATCGCTCGATAACCCTTTAGACGCATAACAATGAACGGGCATAATTTTGGCGTTATAAGCCACCCCCGCGATACCCAATTGGTTGTTGGTTGCCGCACCCAATACCCCAGCCACACTGGTGCCATGACCGTAAAAAATGGACTCTTTATTAAAGACTTCCGCCGATGAATCTCCGCCATTCCAGCCATAAAAATCATCGGTGTACCCATTGCCGTCATCGTCCTTGCCAT
This sequence comes from Bacteroidota bacterium, assembly GCA_016868785.1. Taxonomy (GTDB): domain Bacteria; phylum Bacteroidota; class Bacteroidia; order NS11-12g; family UBA955; genus UBA955. The sequence goes on along the minus strand of VGFS01000008.1, from coordinate 43,002 downwards.
TCCAGGGGATTTCGCCCCGGTTCATCCAAATCACGGGCTTTATATCGGGGTGAGAGGTATCAAGTCCATCATCGAGCACTGCCACCACCAGGGTATCGCCTTGGCGATTCACACTATTTCGTCCCATATCCCACGCTTTGGGCATTTGGATAACGTCTAGGTATTTCTGATTAGACAGCAACAGATCATTGGGCAGCCAACTTCTGCGTTGCAAGATGTGTTCGGGTTGAATTTGCAGGGCGATACCATCTGTTTCTGCTCGTTTCTTCAAATCATCGATTTGCGATTCTGTGGCATTGATTTGGAAAAGACCGAACGATTGATCCACGCATTTTGCCTTGGGCAATTGTTGCTGCAGCCAAGAGAGGTTGCGACAGTGTATCAAATGGGTTTGGGGCAATTCGGGAAAAACGATGGAAGCAACATGGGCGGGCTCGTTATTATCGCTTTGCTGCGCGATGGGCGATGTCTGTGACAATTGTGAAGACAACAAAGAATGTGCTTCAGCGGAGGGAAAGCCAATGCTTAGCGCCAAAATCACGGTTCCTATTCGTTGCTTGATTCCCATACCATAGTTGACTTGTAGTCAAAAATAAAGCCCCGATCGCAGATCGGGGCTTTATTTTATGAAAAAAGGATAATATTCTTACTTATTTGCCACCGGCGGGGGTTGTGCTCGACGGGGTGGTAGTGGTTGTCGGCGTGGTGGTTCCCGTTGTTCCGCCTGATGTTGTGCTCGCTCCATCGGTTGTAGTGGTTCCTGAAGTTGCGGTCTTTGGCTTGTTGGCTTTGGCTTTTACCTTGGCCACGTAGTCATCGAAACGTTTCTTCACATCGATGGTGACTTGATCATCGGGCACCAACTCAATCACTTTGCCATAGTAGTAACTCGCTTTTTCGTAATCTTTCTTCTTTTGGGCGTAGTAGGCCATGTTGCGATAGGCATTTTCACGGTCTTGAACAAAACGCACCTTTTGTGCTGAATCCAATTTACCCATCCAACGCTCGAAAGCACGGGTTACATTGCCAGACGAATCGGTGGGATCCAAACTTGCCCATGTGGTGGCGATCAAATAATAGCCCGACAAGTAGTTGGTATCTTGGGTGATCAATTCATTGAAAATGTTCAGGGCTTCTTTTTGGCGTTTGATGTTTGCCAAGCAGCGACCCGCGTAGAACAAGTCCACAGAGTTCAATTTACCCGCTTGCTTTTTGCGCTTCAGTTCAATGATGCCATAAGCTTGCTCGTAATTTTTACCGTCGAAGTACATCTTTTGCGCCAATTGATAGGTGTTGGCACCGGCACGCGCAGTATCCATCAACGCCATTGTCATTAGGTTATAACTTTCGATGGTACGCAGTTTTCTTGCCACTGAATCGGTGGTTGACAAACCATAGCGGTAGGTCAGAACGCCTTTGTAGTAGTTTTCACTAGGCAGCAAATCGCGGTTCAAGGGTTTGATGTACAGATTTTCATAGTTCTTGAAGAAGTAGTTCAATCCAGAGTCAATTTGGGCTGAATCGGCCAACCGACGTTTGGATTTTTCTTTTGAGGCGATGGCATACGAAATGGTAGCGTAGATCACGGGGATGGATTTTTTCTCCAACAATTTCTTACCCTCCGAGATACAACGATCAAAGTCGCCACCCAAGAACAAGTTTTGTACATAAAATTTGCGCGCGGTGATATTGTCGTTGCGCTTCAAGTATTCCTCATAGTAAATAACGGCAGAGTCGCGCTCTTTCATCAATGAAAACACTTCTGCTTTTTGGCGATATGCGGGGGCATAGTTCACGTCCAAGGCCAACGCTTCATCCAATTTGCTAATGGCCAAGGTTTCAGCGTTTGCGCGTGCGTACACTTTAGCTTGACGCATCAAAGGTCTAGGATCAGTGGGCGCATCATAACCAGCCACAATGTACTGTTGGATGGCATCTGATGAGTTGGTTGGGTTGTTGATGATCATGGCGTCACCCAACAAAATTTTGGCTTCAAAATCGTTGTTGCTAATTTTCAAATAGTCAATGGCGCGGGCTCCATAATTTTTCAACTGCTCTGCTGTGCCATATTCCACCAACGAATAAGCGCGTGCGATTTCTTTGTTGATTAAAGGACGCAATTTCTTTTTCGCAGCAGAGGCTTGAACGAAGAAAGATTCAGCGCCTTGAACGTTGTGCTTGCGCAATTCCATGTGACCTTTACCCACCAAGTTAAGGGGAGAAAGCGGTGCGATGGCAAGACCTGCATTGAAACTATTCAACGCACTCAATGAATCGCCTTTGGCCAAGAAATTCAGACCAGCCCAGTAGTAGTTGTCGCCCACTTTGGGTTTCGCGGCAATGAGTTTGGCATAAATCTGTTCGGCTTTTTCATATTCCTCGTTGCGGGAATAACGCTGACCTTCAGCCAATGTCTGAGCCACAGCCGATGTCATCAACAACACGGAACTAAGTAGGAGTGAAACGGTTATCTTTTTCATTTTGGTGCAAAAAAACTATCTAATTGTTATATATGTGTTACGAATTTCAAAAATTGTTCCAAAAGACCATCAATTAAATAACTGAATGGTGCGTGTTGGCGGTATGGCGGGGGAAAGTCCGGATTTCTTCAACATTGTTTGTCCGCCTTGATCGCAGCAGAAAGCCAAAAAACCTTGGGCCAATCCGGAATACCCTTGGAGGTCATATCCCATGACCGGGGTGATGAACGGGTATTGATTGGCGTAGACTTGCGATTGGTATGGCAAGTGATATTGTTTGGTTGAATCCTGTTGAACGGCCAAAACTTTTACGGAATGTCGGAGGTTTCTGGCCAGGGTATCACCACGGTCGGCGATCCAGTTCATGCCCACGAATCCGAGCGCTCCGGGGGTTTTATTTACATATCGAAAGAGTGCCTGAGGGTTGCTCACTTGAACAAATTTCGGCGGGATGGCTGGTTTTGGATTTCCCACCCCTTGACGTTGTGCATACCATTCATTGAGATAATTGTAAGCCAAATCCCCTTTCACCACAACCCATACCAAGGGAACAGTGCCTAGGTTTGTCCAACCTTTGATGCGGCCAGACATCATACCACCGAGCGAATCGGCGCTCAATCCATCGTTGGGATTCTTTGGGTTTACAACAAAGGCAGTGGCTGAGCTCCCCACAATGTGCGACCTTACCTTGATCTGCCTTGATTCCAATGATTGGACCATGGTTGTATCGAACAAGTAATTGATGTACATGGCGGTTATCTTCTTATCCCTCACCCCTTCCAGTATTTGCACGGGGGGTAAATACAATGGTTTGATATGGGCTTGGGGATACAACTCATGGAATCGCACAATCAATTGATTGAAAAGTAGGCTATCATTGATATCAATGGCGATTTCTAGCTCCCCTTTGGTGGGAATGTCATTGCGTTGGCCTTTGTGTTCCATGTCGATACAGGAAGTAAGTGCCACGAAAAACACGCCAAGTATAAACCTAGACCTGATCCGCGACTGAAACCCATCCATTTTCGTCCTACCCAATTTCATGAAACTTCGTTGTTCTTCTTGTATAATAAATAGCCGTTCAAGGCCCTAAAACCACCCCATATGACAAGAAATACCACGATGGGTGTAGACCCATACCCTATAACATCTATGTTGCCTTTCGAATAAAAGACTACAGCGAACGACCAAAAGGCCAGGGCAGATATCCAATGGTACCAGTGATTGGTTCTAAACATGGTACAAAAATAAACGAAAAGGGGCCGACAATGTTTTGTCGGCCCCTCAATTCATTCGTAGGTTTAACCTAAAATTATTTTACCATCATGGTTTTGCTTACACTGCTACCACCTGCGATGAGGGTGTAGGTATAAACGCCGGTCGACAAACCTTCTGCGGTAATGGTCAACTCGTGGTTGCCTTTGTACAAGTTGCTATGGGTTTGGGTTTTCACCAAGGCGCCCATGGCATTGCGCACTTCAACTTTGATATCGCCAGGCTTAGTCAAGTAAACCAACACGTTGGTTGAGTTGCTGAATGGGTTAGGATAGTTTTGGTTTACCACCATTACTTCGCCGGTGTTGGGTTTTTCCACGTTTACACCATACAACATACCGATGTTACCATTCAAAATTTCAGTAACTGGGATGGCTTGGTAATTGATCAAGTTCAAAACTACTGGGTGGTTACCAAACGAACCTGAGTTGTTTTGCAAGTTGGTTCCGGCGATTTCATCTTGCTGCCAAGTCATGTGCAAGAATCCGTTGGCTACGCGACAGGTAGACGCAAAATCATCTTCTCTTCCCAAAACTTGGGTCACGTTTTGTGGCAAGCTCCAAGTAGCACCGCCATCGGTAGAGTAAACCACCCCGATATCACGGAAGTTGGCACCCAAATCAGAGATATCCTGCTCAATGGGAACACTGAACAAGCAATACAAATTGCCGTTGGCATCCATGGCCGAGGCCGGCTGACGCATCGCTGATGTACTACCCAAACGAGCAACAGTGCTCAACCCAGAGGGTACGTTACCTGAAGTAAGCCCACTGTAGGTAGCCTGCTCCAATGAGTTGAAACCATCTTCAGTACGATCAAACTGATTACCAGAGGCAATCAATGTAGTTTTATCGGTTGCTTCAGACCAGTGCATCATGCCTTGGGTACCAGGGTAGAAACTATAACTTTCATCTGTAGTATCGTTATCTATTACACGACCCAAACCGAAGAATACGTGTAGTTTGTTGTTGTTGTCGATGATCACATCTACGGTTCCGTCGTTGGTAAAAGGGGTATCCAACATTTCGGTTTTGCCTGTCCAAGGCGCATATTTAAATGTGTCAACAATGATGCGCTGCCAGTTGTCCCCACCATCGATAGATTTCCAAGCGATAACGCCTTGCAACAAATCAGCGTTTACGATGGCAACGGTATTGCCTTTTACATCGATGTTGTATTGGTCGGCACCGCCGTTGTTGGTCAAAGTGCTATCGTAATTGGGCATCATGATGTGCTGCTTGTCCCAAGTTGCACCGCCATCTTTAGAACGACTGTAAACCATGGGGGCAAAAATGCCTTTTCTTCTTGGGGCACGCGCTTCGCCTGGAGCGGCAGAATCGGTGTATGAGCAAATCAAGTGGATCACATCGCCGTTGTTAGCGGTACGAGCCCAAATGGGTTTGTAAGGAGGTTCTTTCAAGATGCTCGTGGTCGTTGAAGGTCGTGAAGTTGATGAAGCACTCTTGGCCATGTAGAACCCACCGTTTGTGGCATCGTGACCGATGGTGAATACTGATCCGTTCGACAAAATACCAATGTTGGCCCATCCAGTGCGGACGTTTTCAACACGAGAGCTATCGGATGGGTTCCAATTGCCTGATTCGTTACGGTAGTTGTAGCCAGATCCACGGGTTGAAAAACCAGCAGCATCGCTGTTTGCGGTTGTCCAAGTGGCTGAAACAGCACCATTTGAATGCAACGCCAAACGGTGAGGCATGGCAAAGTTGGTTTGCAAATCGTAGTAGGTAGAACCGATTCTCACGAAGCTTTTGTAGTCAACCCCACGGGCACTCAAAGGCTTTTTCTTGGTTGGAGCAACACCGTATCCACCATTATCGGCTTTATCGATGAAGACTTTTGATGTTGTCAACGTCTGGGGAGCGCCTTGATTGGCACCATCCAACGACGCAGCAACTTGCGCTGATGCAAAAGAAGTAGCAACAGCCGCAATGGTTAACACGTATAGTTTTTTCATAGGGTAAATTTATTATTTACAAATAAAAGAAAAATTATGCGAAAAATCGCATCAAACCCTCTGTGGGGTGCGAAGTATTCCTACGATGGCTTCGATCAATAATTCTCCGTCTGTAGCCGATCCCCGATGAACCCCTTTCAGGCGCAAATCGAGCAGTTTAATTTGGTTGAATACACGCTCTAAATCTGTTGGTGAATAAAAACGGGCAGCCCCCAAATATTCATCCAAGAAAAAGGGATTAATACCAAGCGCGCTGGCCAATTCTGACTTACTTCCGTTCCCCATTTGTTGAGTTAAGAGTATTTTACCGAAGTAATTGTGCAAATTGGTTACTATGCGCAAGATTTCACCCTTTTCCGCCCTTTGACCCATGTGATGGGCAATTTGAATGGCCTTGTTGAAATTCTTGGTACCCAGAGCCGATTGCAGTTCAAATACGTTGTATTCGCGGTTGAATCCGATATTTGCTTCAATGTGCGTGGCACGGATAAATTCGTCTTTCACATTGATAAACAACTTATCCAGTTCATTGTGAATTAGGGGCAAATCAGCGCCCAACAATTCCACAATCATTTGGATGGCAGCAGTATCTATGCTTCTACCTTGTTGTTTAAAATATTCAGGTAGCCAATCTTTGATCTGATAATCGCGGAGTTTCGCTGCGTAATAAGCCCCACCAAATCGGTCTGCTTGCTTCCCGATTTTTGTCCGCATATCCATTTTATTCCCCCGAAATGCACACACCAAAACAGTTGAAGGCATGGGATTTTCAAGGTACGATAGCAACTTATCGAACTCCTTGATGTCTTGTGCGTCTTTCACCAAAATCACTTGGTAGTCGCTCATCATGGGATATCGGCGGGCCATGGCGATGAGGTCGTGAATTTTCACCTCTTTGCCATAAATCAAGGTTTGGTTGAAACTGCGTTCTGCCTCTGGAAGGATACTCCTCTCTAACAATTCAGTAAGCGCATCGATAAAATACACTTCTTCCCCATGCAGCAGGTATACTGGCGAATACTGTTTGGATTGAATCTTACGACGCAAATCCAAATAATTCGATATGGTATCGCTCATTTTGGCCATGGGTTGTATTTTTACCGCGGTGCAGGCATTACAATTTCCAGCGTACGGGTTGCGTATTCAGGAACAGGAGCAAAAAAAAGTCATTTTTGATCCCGTTCGTAAAAAATTTATCCCCTTTACCCCTGAAGAATGGGTTCGTCAGCACTGCATTGCCCATTTATTCAACCATTACCAAATTGCGTTGGGCATGATTGCGGTAGAGAGAGAAATTGCGGCCTTTGGTTTACGCAAACGCTTTGATATTGTTGTATTTGCAAGCGATGCCAAACCCTTTCTGCTGATCGAATGCAAGGCACCAGCAGTGGAGATTACCCGCAATACACTCATTCAAGCAGCTACATATAACAATAAATTAGACAGTCGATTCGTGTGGATTACCAATGGCCTTCAACATGCATGGTTTGAGAAACAAAATGGAAATTTACACTTGATCGCTCCACCAGAAAGTCTGGAATTACGATAAAATCACTCCAGCACTACGTCGGTGGTTTTGCCTGCAGATACGATCCGAACAATACGGTCGCAGGATTCGTTTTCAAAAGGATCAAAATCAACCAAAATATCGCCGTTGGTAACGTTCTGGTTGGATTTTTCCACAGTAATATTGAACAACCCTTTCACTGGAATCATGCCACAACCAGGCTCCACTTTTTTCTTGAGAGGAGAGCGGATCTCCCACTTAAACTCCTCATCACCCACATCCGCGGAGCCACTTCCATTGAGCAAGTAATGGTCACCAAAAATACCGGGGGTGTTGATCCCTGAGATTTTCTCCAAAGTAAGGAGGCCATCAAAATCTAAAGAATTCTTGTCAACTTCAAGATTTTTCACCTCGAAATTCAACAACTCTCGGAGTTTTCGTTCTACATTCACCTCCAATTCATTCACCACCAAAGTCTTGGATTCAGTAGCGACTACAAAACTCCGATCGCTGTTGACGATGATGTGTGATTTCGAGGTGTTTTCAATGTAGTGCATTTCTAAGGTTATTTTCACCACACCACCACGAAATCTGCCATCCAAACACTTTTGGGTGGGCTTGAAAGGGGTGGCGGTTGGACCAAAATCGATCAGGAATTCAACCCCATCACCGTCATAATAGCTGGTATCTACAGGAATTATCTTGGTTTCCTTGCTGAAATTCCGGGTTTCAAAAAACGATGGCGTGCCTTTTCCGGTGGTTTGATCGGCGGCTTCGTCGAAGTATTCCAATATCGAAGCCAATTCTGTGGTAACCAAGGCTATGTCCGTAACCATTTCCTCGCGGTTGTTGCTGCTAGGATTAATGCGCTCACAAGAAGAGAAACTAATCAAAAGAATGAATGGCATGGTTAATATGATGCCTATTTTCAGTTGCGAACTTCTCATGCGCTTGGTTTTTTGTTGCAATTTTCGCAAAAACAACAACTTATCAACAAATATAGTGCCTTTCACCCCCAAAAAAGTTCAATTTTCTTTTAGGGCAGACAAGATTCTTCGGCAGGCAGATTCTATCTCCTGGTTGGAGATGGTGAGCGGTGGCGAAATTCGCAGGCAATTGGGGGCAAACAGGAACCAATCTGAAAACAATCCTTTGTCTAACATTTTTTGAATACAAAGTTGCACAGAATCAAAATCCGCTAGTTGTACTGCCAACATCAATCCACGTCCGTGTATGGCCAGAATTTTGGGGTGCTTCAGACATTGACGAAACAACTTTTCTTTGTCAAACACCGCAGAGATTAAATCCTCTGATTGCAGCACATTGAGTGCCGCAGCGCCAGCTGCGGCTACCACTGGATGACCGCCGAAGGTTGTGATATGGCCGAGAATGGGTTGATTAGACAAGGTCGACATCAAAGCACGATCGGCGATGAAAGCGCCCATGGGCATTCCGCCACCCAGGGCTTTCCCCAATACCAAGACATCAGGAACAATTCCCACCTGCTCAAAAGCGAAAAGAGTGCCTGTTCTGCCAAACCCGGTTTGGATTTCATCAAAAATTAACAAACAGCAATGCTGATCGCACTTTCGTCGGAGTGCCTGCAAAAATTCTCTTGACGACAATTGATCTCCGCGTTCGGCCTGCACGATTTCTACCACTACTCCGGCTATTTCTGACCAAGGAATACTATCGATGGCACTTAAATCGTTTTGATTGACAAAATGAACAGATGGCAACAGCGGCCTGTAGGCTTGACTGTAGTAGTCATTACTCATCAGGCTTAATGGACCTTGAGTACTGCCGTGATAGGCATCCGTGAGGGCCACAAACTGTGTTTTACCGGTCACGCGTTTGGTCAACTTCATGGCGCCATCGATGGCTTCTGCACCAGAATTTACGAAATAGCAACAGTTCAAATTTTCTGGTAAACATTGAACCAATTGCTTGGCATAGTTTGATTGCGGTGTTTGCACTGTTTCGCCATACACCATTACATGCATAAATTCAGCGGCTTGGGCCTGCACAGCCTGCACCACGGCGGGATGCTGATGGCCAATGTTACAAACTGAAATACCGGCAATGAGATCGAGGTATTTGTTACCGTCTACATCGAACAGATAATTACCCTCCGCACGAACCACATGCAACGCCAAGGGATTTGGGCTGGTTTGTGCCATGTTTTCAAGAAACGTCTGTCGGGCAAAAGAATGCATGCCACAAAGGTAGGCAACATTGGATGGACATAAAAAAACCCCGCAAAGGCGGGGTTTTCAAAGGTTTGTTGAAAGTAGTATTAGATACCAGCGTTCAATTCAGCACCTGCTTTGAATTTTGCTACTTTCTTAGCAGCAATTTTGATTACAGCACCGGTTTGTGGGTTACGGCCAGTACGTGCATTACGCGCGCTAACTGAGAAAGTTCCGAAACCTACCAAAATCACTTTGTCACCTTTTTTCAAGGCCTCAGCAGTAGCGGTGGTGAAGCTGTTCAATGCAGAAGCAGCTTGAGCTTTGGTAATGCCAGCATCGCTAGCGATTCTTCCAATTAAATCTGATTTGTTCATGATTATAAATTTAGTTTTTGTTAGTGTTCCAAAAGTAAACAAGGGATTCAGTTTGTCAAGTACTGCATTTCCATTGGCCTCATGAACTTTTACACGAGAAATTAACAATTTGTAAAAAAACGGAGCGCCTTAAACGCTAACTAATTGATTTACAGCGCGATAAAGAAAATCGCTTGGTTCGCTTTTGTTCCAAATTATTTTGGCAGAACTATAGTAAATATGGCGTTTTTCGGCGATTTCCGTGAGTTTTGACAAGATTTCTTGTCGTCCACAGCCCGAAAACATAGGACGTTGCGACGCTTTTTCAGCAATGCGATGCACCAAAACATCCACGGAAGTATTCAAAAACACCGTAAGACCTTGTGATTTCATCCAATCCATGTTGTGATGAAAAGCAGCGGTACCTCCGCCACAGCCCACAACAACGTTGGACATTCCCGCCGTTTCGCGCAGGCATTTGGCTTCAATTTCACGAAAAGCATCCTCTCCCATCGACACAAAAATCTCAGCGATGCCCATGCTCATTTTCGCCTCGATCAACGCATCCAAATCCAAAAAGGTCCAGCCCAACTTTTGGGCAAGCCACTGCGCAGTGGTTGTTTTTCCGGATGCTGGCAAACCAACGAGATAGAGTTTATTCATAACGTACACGAGGATCTATCCAAACATACAACCATTCCGTTAATGTGTGCAAAATGAAAAACACACAAGCTGTGAATAAAACTGCGCCCATGACCACCGGAAAATCGGATTGTTGCAATGCTTCAATGGTAACCTTCCCCAATCCCCGCCACTGAAAAATGTATTCTGTAAAAAACGACCCCGCCAATAAACTGCTAAACCACCCGCCAACACTGGTGATCAGCGGATTTAACGCATTGGGCAATGCGTGCTTGAATGTTGCCTGCCATTGAGACAACCCTTTTGCTTTGGCTGTGCGTACAAAATCTTGGGCAAGCATCTCCACCATGGTATTTCTTGTGAGTTGGACGAAGACCGCCAGGGGTCGGATCCCCAAAGCCAGTGCCGGCAATATCATATTACACCAAACCCATATTTTATGTTCACCCAAGGCATCCACCTCCCACAAGCTTCCCGTCATGGGCAAATTCGTGTAAGCATGCCATACAAATCCAAACAACCAAGAAAATAACATCGCCGAGAAAAAACTGGGCATGGAAATCCCAATCGCCGAAAGACCTACAATCAAGTGATCAACCCATTTTCCTTGTTTCATTGCGGCCATCACCCCCAAAGGAATACCCACCGCCAAAGCAATCAACATCGCCGCGAGAGCCAATATCATTGTGCCAACAAACGCCTGAAACAGCATCCCTCCCACTGGTTGCTTGGTTTGAAATGATATTCTCAAATACGGCAATTTCAACCACCATTCCATGGAACCCGACCTAATAGCAAATCCGGTGAGGTAGCGACGTTTTGCAGAGGCAGTGTCATAACAAGCAATCGGAGACAAATCGTTTAAATAATATAAGGCCTGCAAATGAACAGGTTGATCCAACCCCAACTCCGCCACAATCGCCTGCTTGGTTTTGGCATCGGCCCGCTGGGAAGTAAGCATCTCCTCGGCATTGGGTAAGGCCTGGAACAGAATAAAAATAAACAACACCAACCCGAGCAACACCGACAGTAAAAACCCCGACTTTTTCAGCAACGGCTTCATGATTTCTTGAGGCCCGACAGCACCTTGGCAAGTCCAGTTTTTTTACCCAGCACCTTTTTCCTGAGTTTATCGAGTCGATTCGGCGATGGCAAATCTACCCCACTCCATTTACCCAAAACCACCGGCCCTTTCATCAAATACAAGGTGGGATTATACCTCGCCATTGTTATGAGCATTTTCTGATCCGCTGAGTACATTTTCATGGGCAAGTTGTGCTTCTGAAGAAATTCTGTCGCTGGCTCTTGAGAAACGGCGCTCAATCCATATACCCTAACTCCCTTCTTTTTGGCCCATGCAAGGATTGCTTGTAATTGCGTCAATTCCGACAAATTCGCAGTTTCGAGATACGGTATCACATAAGCCAATTGAAACGCAGAGGTCCGCAGGAAAGAATCTTTCATATCGGCCCCTGTGGCATCGTCGTTGATGGCAAAATCGTGAATGGGCGACTTGTAACCCTCAATGACCAACTTTCTGCGCTGAGATTTTTGATCATCATATTGATACCCCTCCTCCATTTTCTTGGAGAATTCAGCCGCAGTACAGGTAATGGAATCGATGCCCCCATTGGCTTTGGGCTTGTACAAAACCCATGTTATTTCTATGCTGTCTGATGCCCGCTGTCCTTTAGGCACCTCTGTCATGATGGTCAAAATGTTATTCCCCACTTTGTAAGGCAGAAAATCCCATACAGGCAAATACAAGTAACAATACACCCCAAACCAAACCGTTAACACGGTAAAAACGCCCATCAATTTCACGCCAAAGGGTTTCGAAAACCAAGGCACATTGTGCTTCATGCCCAGCATCATTACCGATACCAAACCCAACAAAATCAAATCTTTGTAGAAAGAATGCCAGGGTTTCAATTTGAGAAAATCCCCAAAACAACCACAATCGGTGACTTTGTTGAAGTAGGCACTGTACCCGGTGAGGAAGGTGAAGAAAACAATCAGAGCGGCCGTGATGCCAATTGTTAAACGAATGTTCCAGCCAATCAACATCGCCAAGCCCAACAAAACCTCAAGTGCGCAGAAAAACACGCTCAAATACAAACTGTAATTCTTAAACCATTTGAAAAAATCGAACAGTACGCCGTTGGGTTTGGCATAGGCCGACACATTCAACGAAAGACTCTCTGAAACGGAGATATCGGACCAATCTCCAGTCCCATCGACGCCCTCTATCATATCCTCCACCGCAGCTGGGAACGTTAAATGTCCACCCGTTTGGGGTTCATTGGGTAGGTTCGATGGCGGCAGCAATTCCAATCCTGGCGTTAACGCCATAAATTCAAAACCCAACGATTCTGACTGCGGTAATTTTACATCAAGGGTTGTTTCCGCAACGGATGATCCACCCCAATAGCATCGCAAGTTGATCTTTCTCAACGTGGACCCTGAATCACCTTCCTCTTCTACACCGCGGGCCTCCAACACCATCTCTTTCTCGGTATCAAAACTGTATAGCACGGTTTTTTGATCGATCAGCTTCTGGCCCCCACCATACACCACAAGTCGCATAGAATCTTGGGGCGTGGCCAAATCTTGGGCAAACACATCGAAATACTCATTGAGTTTGATCCCAAAACCGCTGGGATCGTTGAGCTTTACAATACCGGAAAACACAAACAAGGCCCCGGTCAAAAATCTGGCAATTAAGTATGGAATTCTCATGGGCGATTTTCGTCTTTGCAAGATACTGCAACCATACTATGAATGCAAAATGTACCCTGTTGGGACGAAAATTTTTGCGATAAATTGCGACAAACGGAGCCTTACATTCTAATCAACGCAAAAATCGCGTAGTTGATGATGTCTTGGTAGTTGGCGTCAGCCCCTTCACTAACCGATGTTTTGCCTTGGTTGTCTTCAATTTGTTTGATGCGAGCAATTTTCACCAAAATCATATCGGTAAAACTGCTAATTCGCATATCTCGCCACACTTCGCTGTAATCGGTATTCTTCAACAACATCAGATCGCGCGTTTTTTCAGCCCACATATCGTACACCCCTGCAATTTCACTGATATCCGATGGGTCTTTTTGCAATTGAATGTAATGCAATTGAATGAGCGCAATTAAGCTATAATTGACGATGCCCATGAATTCGCCGCGAATGTCATCGCCCACCGCATTTTCTCCCGACTCCTCGATGTTACGAATGCGTTGTGCTTTGATATAAATTTGATCGGTGAGACTAGAAGGGCGAAACAATCGCCAAGAGGTACCGTAATCATCGTTTTTCTTGATAAAAACCTCGCTACAGGCACTTAAAACGGCGTTGTATTCTTGTTTCGTTTGGCTCATAAAAATGCGAAGATAATGGCTATATTGCAAATATGCAGTCGTTCCAAGATCTCTACGTCAAACTCAATCAACAACAACAAGATGCGGTCAATGCCATCGAAGGTCCGGTGATGGTGATTGCCGGTCCGGGCACCGGAAAAACGCAGATTTTGGCAACGCGCATTCTCAACATTCTCACCAAAACCGATTCGCAGCCCCAAAATATACTGTGTCTCACCTACACCGAAGCTGGTGCCACGGCCATGCAAAAGCGCTTGAGTCAGTTCATGGGGGCCGATGCGTTTAAAATTCCGATTCACACCTTTCACGGATTGTGCAATAAAATCATCCAGGAACGTCCCGAAAAATTCGCCCGAAAGGAACTCCGCGTGATGGATGAATTAGACAAAATTGACCTAATTCAGGGCATTATTGAGTCGCTGCCGGCAAATTCCCTGCTAAAAACCTATCAAGAAGATGCCCAATCAACCCGCAGAGACCTGTCAAAGGTTTGGGAATTGATGCAATCTGAGGGCATCACAGCCCATGAATTCCACACATGGGCCGATGGATTGCTTGAGCCCGAGGCGTTTAAATTGGCGTTCCCAAACGCCGTGTTCAAAGTCAATCGCGGGGAAAACAAAGCAGGCGACATCAAACCCGGCGAGTACGACAAATACAAGAAAAACTGGTCCCGTGCCAAAGAGGCGGCGGATCTTTTCGAACAATACAAATCAGCCAAAGCGTCTGCAGGACTATATGAATTCTCCGACATGTTGGATTGGGTAGCTAACGCTTTTGATACGGACGACGAATTGTTGCTCGATCAACAAGAGCAATATCACTATGTTTTGGTGGATGAATATCAGGACACCAGTGGTTTACAGAACCGCATTTTACATCAACTCATTTCTTATTGGGGCAACGAACCCAATTGCTTTGTTGTGGGCGACGACGATCAAAGCGTATACGCCTTCCAAGGAGCCAAAGTGAGCAACATGCTCGATTTCGCCAAGCGATACGATGAGGGATTAAAAACCTTTGTCCTCACACAAAACTATCGAAGTACCCAGCACATATTGGATGCTGCACAGAGTTTGGTGGACAACAATCAACTACGTTTGATTGCCCAAATTCCGGGATTGAGCAAAACGCTTTTGGCCAGCGGCGAGAATCGATCCTACCCCGCCATCGAACCCACAGCTCGCCTGTTTGTGAATGAGTTTCACGAAGCGGTTGGTATTGGTCAGGAAATTCAGCGATTGATCGCCGCAGAGGAGAAACCCCATGAAATCGCCGTTTTGTACCCCTTGAACAAGCATGCGGTTACGCTGGCAGATGCCTTTGAGATGTTGAACATTCCGTTTGTGATTCATCGCTCGGCAGACGTCCTCAACGAAAACATCATACTCCACCTCCTCACTTGGCTTGAATATTTGTCGCTGGAATTGGAGTTGGCCAACAGCGGCGAGCACCTCATTTATAAGTTGCTGATGAGTCCGTTATACGACCTAAGCAGTTTCGAGGTAAATCAACTTTCGGTAGACATTTATCATCAGCGTAGCACCGCAAACCTACAGGGAGAGACCTATTCTTGGAGAAAACACATCGGAGAAAAATTACAGGCTCCGGAGCAGACGGATATGTTCTCTACGCCGCCCACTGTTGCCTTGAGAGAACTTTGGAACAACATTGAAAATTGGCTAAAAGAAACTAGTTGGATTACGGTGCCCGAATTGATACAACGGATGTACAGTGAAGGCGGTTATCTGGCCTATGCTTTAAAATCGCAGGACCAAGAATGGGCTTTGGAGGTTTTGCAAACGTTCATGCAATTCGCCATTCGCTTGAGCGAAAAAAATCCCTTCATGAAAATCCCAGAATTTCTGGGCATCGTGAAGAAAATGCAAAACAACAAAGTAACCGTGCCCCTTGAAAAACGCATTGGAACTGCCGAAGGGGTTCAATTTATTACGGCACATTCTAGCAAAGGCTTGGAATTCGATCATGTCTTTGTGGTTCGTTGCAACCGTCCGGAATGGGAAGACAGCGAGGCCGGTCGCATGCCTTTCAGCATCACCAAGTTATTACAGGGGAAAGAAATTAAGCTTTCCAACAACACAAGCACCGAAGAAGATATCGAAGAGCGCAGG
This sequence comes from Bacteroidota bacterium, assembly GCA_016868785.1. Classification (GTDB taxonomy): domain Bacteria; phylum Bacteroidota; class Bacteroidia; order NS11-12g; family UBA955; genus UBA955. The sequence goes on along the minus strand of VGFS01000008.1, from coordinate 27,075 downwards.
CGATTATTTTATGTTGCCATCACCCGTGCCAAAAAGTCGTTACATCTGAGCCACAATCAGAAGAAAATCACCCCCACCAAAGTTGCAGATACACAACCATCCAGTTTTTTGTTTGAATTGAATTTGCCCTTACCAGAGACACCGAATACGCCAGACACCGCGCACTTGTTATATGTTCAGAAGGCGCTATTGAAACGAACCGCAAAGCCAAAGCTTGATGAAAATCGCATAGACTGGGTCAAGAACAGAATTAACAACTTCAAATTCTCTCCTTCAACCTTGTATAGCATTCTAGAGTGTGGATTGAAATTCTATTTCACCCGGGTCGTGAGGGTTCCTGATGCCCCTTCGCCAGCCGCTGCCTTTGGAACCGCCATGCACGCCGCTATGAAACACTGGGTAGACGCATGGACCAAAGAAAAAAAGTGGCTCAGTTTACAAGAAGTTATTCAACATTTTGAGCGCGAAATGTACCGTCAGCGACATGGATTCAATGAAAAACAATTCAAACTGCGCATGCAACAGGGAAAAGATTTGCTGCCCTTGTATTACGCCGCCCGATCCGACGAATTCCGGAGATACGAAGTGGTGTTAACCGAAAAAAGCATCAGCGCGGTCATCGAAGGCATCCACATCACGGGTTTTTTGGACAAAATCGTTTTCGATGGCAATCGTGCTACGGTGATTGATTACAAAACTGGCAAGCCAGACAATTCCAAGAAAAAGGCAGCAGCCCCTGGTCCGCGAACGGCCGACAAACTACCCAATCCCTATTGGTTTCAGTTGGGGGTTTATCAGTTGATGACCAACAACCAAGCGGGAAAAAGTTGGGACTGCAACATGGCTATGATCGACTGTGTAGAAAAGGATGAAAACGGTGATTTTCCTTTGATAAAATTACACTTCGACGATGCCGACAATGAAAAAATCAAACATTGGATTGTGCAGGCCAACGACAAGCTCAATTCATTAGAGTTCATGAACGGCTGTGGAACGGCGGGCTGTTACTGGTGTGGATTTGCCAAATCAACAGACCAAATGGTATTGTTGCCTTTGACTGAAGAGGGCGATGATGTTGCCGCAGGGGGCTAATTAAACGGTTAAATTGAGTTTGCGATAGGCTTTTTCGCAACAAAGTTCCTCGGCTTTTTTTCGGCTGTGATTCTCCTCGGTAAACCAAACTTCGTCTTCGATGTGCAAAGTGACTACGTGTAACTCCAATCTGCCGTTTTGAGCTAATTCATGCTGAAAACGAAGGGTTTTCTTTTGTTGTTGTGCCCATTTCATCACCAACGCTTTATACGAGACGGCCGTAGTCATCAGCTTTTCGATGTCCAAGTACTGTCCTACCAATCGATTCACAATAAAATCCCGAGCGGTTTTGAAACCTTTGTCAAGGTAGATGGCCCCAATCAACGCTTCTAGGGCATTGCCGCCGATGGTTTTTAGGGCGATTCTATTTTGATGTAAATCGCGCTTGATATCCATGATTTCAACCAAACCCAACTTACTTGCGAGGTAGGCTAATTGTTCCCGATTGACAATGCGCGTGCGCATCTCGGTGAGGAAGCCCTCGTTTTTCTTGGGAAATTGTTTGAAAAGGAGTTCTGCTACAACGGCATCGAGAACGGCATCACCCAAAAATTCCAGGCGTTCATTGTTGACGATTTGCTCATTGTTGTGATAATCAGACATCGAACTGTGCCTGAGAGCTTCCTGATAAATACGCAACTTACCGGGTTTCACACCAGTCACACGATACACTTGTTTGGACAGGTGATTGCTAACAGAAAATCGCGAGAAGAGTTGAACCAATGGGGTGTTATATTAACCTTCGAACTTCTTGAATATCACAGAAGCGTTATGTCCACCAAACCCAAAAGTATTGCTCAAGGCAGCGCGAACTGTTCGTTTCTGCGCGACATTGAAGGTAAAGTTCAGTTTGATGTCGAATTCTGGATCATCGGTAAAGTGGTTGATTGTAGGAGGAATCACATTCTCACTAACAGCCATTATGCAGGCCAATGATTCAATGGCACCGGCGCCACCCAACAAGTGACCTGTCATACTCTTTGTGCTACTGATATTGAGGTTGTAGGCGTGTTCACCGAACACCGATAGAATGGCTTTGCTCTCGGCGATATCACCCAATGGTGTACTGGTACCATGAACGTTGATGTAATCTATGTCGGCCGGCGTCATTCCCGCATCCTCAAGGGCTGCTTTCATCACGTTGCAGGCGCCCAACCCTTCTGGGTGTGGTGCGGTCAAGTGATAGGCGTCGGCGGTCATTCCGCCACCCACAATTTCTGCATAAATTTTCGCGCCCCTAGCCTTGGCATGTTCGTAATCCTCCAAGATCATGGCGGCGGCTCCTTCCCCCATCACAAATCCATCGCGATCCTTATCGAAAGGTCTGCTGGCGGTGAGGAAGTCATCGTTTCGCTCGCTCAAGGCCTTCATGTTACTGAAACCACCCACGGATGGCTCGTTCACTGAAGCTTCAGACCCCCCTGCTACGATTGCATCAGCTTTTCCCAAACGGATGTAGTTGAAAGCATCGATTAATGCATGGGTTGATGAGGCACAAGCTGAAACGGTAGAGAAATTGGGACCTCGGAATCCGTGTTTGATACTGATATACCCTGGGGCGATGTCAACGATCATTTTAGGAATGAAAAAGGGCGAGAAACGAGGCGTTCCGTCGCCCTTTGCGTAGTCAACAATTTCTGCGAAGAATGTGGTGAGACCACCGATACCGGCGCCCCAAACCACACCTATGCGATCCGGATTGTAGGTTTGCTGCAACAGTCCACTATGGTTTATCGCCTCATCGGCCGCCACCATGGCGAATTGCGTAAAAGGATCCATTTTTCTCGCCTCCTTGCGGTCGAAAAAATCTTCAGGATTGAAGTTTTTCACCTCACAGGCGAATTTCACCTTGAACTTTTCTGTGTCGAAGTGGGTAATCAAACCCGCCCCGCTGATACCGGACTGCAAACCTTTGTAAAATGATGGAACATCATTTCCGATAGGCGTTAACGCACCCAGTCCAGTTACAACAACTCTCCGGAGTTGCATGGCTTACTTTTTGTTTTCTTCGATGTAACGAACTGCTTCTCCAACAGTTTGAATCTTTTCAGCCTGATCGTCTGGAATGCTGATATCGAACTCTTTTTCAAATTCCATAATCAATTCCACGGTGTCAAGTGAATCGGCACCCAAGTCATTTGTGAAGCTAGCATCGGTTACTACTTCGCTTTCTTCAACACCAAGCTTGTCTACGATAATGGCCTTTACTTTTTCTGCAATTTCTGACATGATCTTATTTTTTGATTTGAGTTGCAAAGAAACAATTTTTTGATGAGATACCACATTAAAATTATTTTTGTAAAAATTCTTTTGTCCATCAAACGCTACAAATCGACCTTCCTAGGGGCTAGCATTGACCTAGAGATCATTGCCATACATACCCAAATACCGCCACATTTGATGGCTTGGTGTCTAGATGACACTTTTTCTTCCCAATTTGTGCGACAAGACCCTCCCTTTTCAGTATTTTTGTCTCAGAATACAGAATCAAGGCATGTAGAATACTACTGGGAAGGCAATGAAACCGCCTGTGAAATGTGGATCGTGGAGAACAAAGGAAGCGGAGGCATGCTTTACACAGGCAAACCTACACCCGATTTCTGGTTGCTGATGCGCGGCGCTGAAGACATGGGCGGAACTGAGGAATGGCTGAAGGGTATCAAAACCATCGCCTCAGTTCAACTGGCTTACACGTTTCCGTCCGACAAACACGGCAAACTGAATTGGATCAATGCCCTAAGTCATCTGTAGTCGCACCGACAAAACATGTACAAAGGAAAATTCAACAAAACCAAAATCGTCGCCACCATCGGGCCCGCCACCAGCAGTGAAGAAATGTTGGAAAAAATCATCCTCGCCGGTGTGGATGTGTGTCGACTCAACTTCTCACATGGCGCCTACGAACTACACCAAGAGGTGATAGACCGGGTGAGAAATATCAACCAGCGCTTGGGATGCAATGTGGCTATACTTCAGGATTTACAGGGACCCAAACTCAGAATTGGCAAAGTAGATGGTGAATTCATTCTCCAAGAAGGAAATACCATTTTGGTCACCACCGAAGAACAAATTTCAACACAAGAAGTGCTTTTCGTTAGTTACAAACGCCTCATTCAGGACTGCAAACCCGGTGAGCGCATTTTGCTCAACGATGGTAAAGTATCGTTGGAATTCACCGAAAAAGTGAACGAAACTACTTTAAAAGCCCAGGTTGTAGCTGGCGGACCATTATCGTCCAACAAAGGATTCAACCTACCCGATTCCAACCTAACTGTACCCAGCCTTACCAAAAAAGACTTGGCCGATTTGGAGTACGGGCTTAGTCAGGAAGTAGATTGGGTGGCTTTGAGTTTCGTGCGCACAGCCGACGATATCGTAGAGCTCAAGCGATTGATCGCAGAAAAGGGCACCCACACCAAAGTCATTGCCAAAATTGAAAAACCCGAGTCCGTTAACAACATAGATGAAATCATCAAAATATCGGACGGTATCATGGTAGCCCGCGGCGACCTGGGAGTTGAAGTCCCCTTGCAGCGGGTACCCCTGATTCAGAAAACCATCATTGAGAAATGCTTGGCCGCCGCCAAACCTTGCATCATCGCCACCCAAATGATGGAAACTATGATTGTTGACAGCATGCCCACCCGGGCAGAAATCAACGATGTCGCCAATGCAGTACTCGACGGTGCCGACGCTCTCATGTTATCGGCCGAAACCAGTGTGGGAAAATACCCGCTGCGCGTCATTGAAGTCATGGGCAGCATCATTACTGATATTGAAAACGACCGTAGAACCTACTACAAAGGGGTAAAACCCACACCCGAATCACCCTCTTTTGCCAGCGATGAAATTTGCTTTACCGCGGTTAAAATGAGCGATCACCTCCATGCAAAAGCCATCGTGGCCATGACAAAATCTGGATTTACTGGGTTTCGGGTGGCCAGCTACCGTCCGGAAGCCAACGTTTTCATATTCACCGACAACAAAAAACTGTTGGCGACATTGAATTTGGTTTGGGGCGTTCGGGGATTCTATTATGACAGTTTTGTGAGTACCGACGACACCTTCCAAGACGTTGTGGACATCCTCAAAGCCCAGCAAATGGTAAAGAAAGGCGAATACGTGATCAACTGCGCCAGCATGCCCATCCACAAAAAACAGCGCACCAACACCATCAAAGTAACCTTGGTCGATTAACGGCATCGCCCAAACGGGTGTATATTTGTAAACCTGCCCACCATGGATGAAGTTTTCGTCAACAAAGTAGCCAACAGCGGCCTAATCACCCTCAACTTGGAAGATCATTTCCCAGTGGGTGAACGGAAGTTTATCGACATCAAAGAAGTGCTCTTCATGGGAATGGTTTTGAAAGAAAAGGATTTTCGTGATTGGGTTAAAAACCACGATTGGTTGGCCTATCAAAATGCCTTTGTAGCCATCGGTTGCAGTGCCGATGCCATTGTTCCAACTTGGGCTTACATGCTCATTGCCTCCAAACTATCGGGCATTGCGAGGGAAATCGTTTTTGGAGATCTGCAGGCCCTGGAAGCAGTTCTATGGCGCAATGCACTACAAACGTTGGATGTAGAATCTTTCCGAGATCAAAAAATGGTTATCAAAGGGTGTGGCGACCTACCCGTAACTGCGGCAGCTTACGCTGAAATCACACGCTTGCTCACGCCATTGGCCAAGAGCATCATGTATGGCGAGCCCTGCTCCACTGTGCCGGTTTACAAAGCCAAATAATAGGTTTACTCCCGAAAATTATTGATTTTTGTATCATGCTAAGGACGATTTACGCCTTGGGATTCACTTTGATTTCCATGATACCCAATTCCGCAGACGCAAAGAAAAACGCCAGCCCTCGCGTTCATTACACCATCGCGATTACCGACCCCAAAAGTCACTATGCCGAAGTCACCCTTCGTTTGGAGGATTTAAAGCCCGGTTCGCTTGATATTTACATGCCCGTTTGGACACCCGGTAGTTATTTAGTGCGAGAGTTCGCAAAAAACGTGGAGTCGGTAAGTGCTCGCGGTTTGAGTTTGGACGAATCTAAAATGGTGTTTGCCGAGGAACCCCTCAATTTCGGCAGTCCGATCACCCCAAATAAGTTGGACAAAAACACCTGGAGATTGACGATTCCAAAGGGTGTGACGGCCGTTGAATTTCGTTACAGCGTATACTGTTTTGAGTTGAGCGTTCGCACCAGCTTTATTGATGACGATCAAGCTTTGCTCAACATGGCCTCGGTGTTGATGACCGTAAAAGGCTCTGAGCACTTGGGCGGTGATTTGGCCATATACTACCCAGTTAGGTGGTTTAAAACGGCCACTGCTTTAGACCAATCGTCCTACGAGTCTGCGGTAGACAGAGAATATACCCCGGCGGAACTTGGTTCAATGATGCGACATGCGGATTTCACCTACCCCAACTTCGACGATTTGGTCGATGCGCCCGTGCAATTGGGAAACTTCCCTGTTTTCAAATTTGATGTGAATGGGATCCCCCATGAAGTGGCGATGGTGGGTCGCAACAATGCTGATTTAGAGAAACTCAGAGACGACATGCAGCTAATGTGCAGAACCATGGCCAAAGTGGTGAATGATCATCCTTGCAAGCGATACACATTCATCGTTCAGAACGTGGAAGCCGGTGGCGGCGGATTGGAGCATAAAAACAGCACCGTTTTGATGATGAGTCGCTGGGCCTATACCGATGCTGCGCGATACAAAGGCTTTTTGGGACTCGTTGCCCACGAATATTTCCATTTGTGGAATGTGAAGCGAATCCGTCCGGCCGAATTGGGCCCCTTCAATTATCGTCAAGAGAACTATACCGATTTGCTGTGGTTGGCCGAAGGAATTACCAGCTACTACGATGAAATCGCGCTGATGCGCGCTGGCATTGTTACCCGCAAGGAGTTTTTGAGCACCATGGCTGGCTATGTCAATGCACACGAAAATCGCATGGGGGCCCGGGTAGCAACCATCAGTGAGATGAGCCACGATGCGTGGATCAAGGAATATCGTCCCAACGAAAACTCCAAAAACAGCACCTATTCCTACTATAGCAAGGGTGTGATTGTTGGGTTTCTCTTCGATGCTTGGATCGCGGCAAACACCAACGGAAGCAAGCATCTTGACGATGTGATGCAATATTTGTGGCGCACGCACTACAAGAACAAAGCCTTGGGCGAAGAAGGAAAAGGCATCACGGAAAAAGAATTTATCGATGCCGTAAAAACCGTTATCATTACCGGCAATGGCAACCCCGAAACAGGCATTGGCACTGGAAAATCATTCGATCAATTTGCCAAGCAATTGTTGCACAGCACAGAAATCCCGGATTACGCTGCCTTGACCAAGATGGCCGGGATCGATACCAAAATCACCGAAAGTCAATCCAAAAAGTTTGGTCTTACCTGTGAATCGTCGAATGGCAGAACCTTGGTAAAAGGCATACATGCCCACCCTACGGCTGCTGGGTTTCAGCTGGGGGTGAATGTGAATGATGAATTGATCGCTGTGAATGGGGTGAGAATTGAGAACAACATCGACGATCTATATTTGAAAATTGGCGAACCCAAAGAAATTACCTTGCTGGTAAACCGGGCGGGATTGCTGCGGGAATGCAGCGGGATTTTCTCTACGTTTCCAGAGGTGAAATATGAGTTCATGTTGCCTGCAACGGCCAAAGGCGATGAATTTTGGGAAGCCAATGGCGCATTACAAACCTTATTAAAATGAGCGGAATGATGCAGTACCCAAATACAAGTCAAGTGTCAGCCAGTGCGCTGCGCGACTGGCTTCAAGTGATATTCTTGCGGCTGTCGTTCAGTGAAGCCGACGCCATTCAGGCCGCCGATGTGTTGATGATGGCCGATTTACGGGGGATCGACAGTCACGGCGTGGCCCGCCTCAGCGGTTACATTCGTCTGGTTGAAGCCGGCCGAATCAACCCCAAACCCCAATTACAATTCACCCAAAGAAAGCGGGCCACAGGACATTTGGAGGCCGATGGGGCCATCGGCCTGGTATCAGCGCCTTTTGCGATGCAAAAGGCACTGGAAATGACCCACGAATGTGGTTCAGGTTGGGTAGGCATCTCCAATTCCAACCATTTCGGGATAGCGGCCTACCACGCCATGATGGCCCTACCCCACAATTACATTGGGTTTTCCACGACCAATGCCTCTCCGCTCGTTACGCCCGCCGGTGGAGCCGAACGCATGTTAGGCACCAACCCTATTTGTGTGGCCGTTCCAGCAGGCAATGAGCCCGCCTTCGTGCTCGATATGGCCACCGCCGCCGCAGCCAACGGCAAATTAGAAATTGCGGAACGCGTGCAAAAACCCATCCCTGCGGGCTGGGCCCTAACCCAAACCGGGGAAGACACCACCAACGCCTCCGCACTCAAACAAGGCGGAATGCTTCTCCCATTGGGTTCCGATGCCGACCACGGTGCCCACAAAGGCTATGGCTTAGGCGCCTGGGTAGATATTTTTTCTGGGGTTCTCAACGGCGCCAACTTTGGTCCATGGGTTCCCCCCTTTGTGAGTTTTCTGCAACCCCGGCCCGACCAACCCGGCAAAGGATTGGGACATTTCGTAGGCGCTTGGGACGTAGACGGATTCAGGGATTTGGCTGATTTTCAGCGCGACATGGACCTTTGGATTCAGCGATTCCGGGCCACCAAACCGCTGCATAGCAACAAACCAGTAATCGTTCCTGGAGAACCAGAAATGCAGGAATATACTGTCCGACAATTGCAAGGCATCCCGCTCGTGGAAGCCGTGGTGAAAGACCTTGAAGCCATTGGAGAAGCCCTCAAACACCCTTTTAACCCATGAACAAGCAACAACGCAACAAACTGATTGTAGCCATTGGTTTCTTTGCCCTCATCACCACTGTGAGTGTTTGGGCCTACATGACCATACTCAAACCCATCCGCGACACCCGCGGAGAGCGCAAGGGAAAATTCACCCTGAAAGGAAAGTATAAAACCCAGTACAATCCGGACATCATCGATAGTATTGAAGCCAAAACAAAAGCCCAATACAACCAGAAAAAATCCAAGTAATTGGCTTGAAGGCGTTTTCGTTTAGTGAGACCGAAAGCTTATGGCAATGACAACTAAAACGGCTGATGGCCTTTATTTGTTGTCGGCAAACAACGTCTCAACGAATGCACGATCGTCCAACCGCTCTTCCCAACCATTCTGGATGATGGACTCAAGAACGCGGTCGTTGAGTTCGCCATACGCCAGCGCTTCCGCGTAATCGCGGGTTGAAAACGTTACCCGTTCGTATTGAGATACAAACAAATCGGGGTGCTTTTCACTCAAGGTGTGTTCTACTTTCTTTTTGTGTAAGAAGGCATCGCTACCAACCAAATCACGCATTTCCACGAAATTCTGCAAGGCCAAATTGGCGATCGCGTCGGCATTGGGTTTGCGCAACTTTTGATAGGCATCGAGCACAGATGCCCAATCGCCGCCCAATTCTTCGATGCACTCATCCAATACTATGCAATCCTCAAACGAGCAGTTCATGCCTTGACCGTAAAACGGCACAACGGCGTGAGCACTATCCCCCATCAGCGCATTGGTTCCTTTCACCCATGGGTAACAACGCATGGTGGTTAACATTCCAGTAGGATTTTGCAAGTAGTCGTCCACCAAACCCGGCATCATTGGCACGGCGTCGGGGAAATGGGTATTGAAAAACACAGTAATTTGCTCGGGCGTTTTCAGGTCGTCGATGCCCGGATTGCCATCAAAGGGCATAAATAATGTACAAGTAAAGTTCCCACCCGGATTGGGCAATGCAATCATCATGAAACTCTTGCGAGGCCATATATGCAGGCAATTTTTATCGAACTGAAATTCTCCGTTGGCATCGGGCACAATCTCCAATTCTTTGTATCCGTAGTTCTCGTAATTCTGGGAAAAATTAAAACGGGGGGTACGCTGCATGGCATCGCGAAGCGCACTGAAAGCACCATCGGTACCCAAAACCACATCGGCTTTGTCAACCACCGTCTCTCCATTTTCATTGGTGTAAGTCGTTTCACAGGTTTCAAGGTTGGCGGCAGTGCACTTGTAGTTGAAAAACATGTGAATGTTGGGGTACTGATCGGCAAGTTGCAGCAATTTGATGTTTAATTGTCCGCGCGATACACTGTAAATGGCCTGTCCTTCTTTGCCATAGGGCTGATATTTCAGATCGCCTTGCACGGGGTGCATCATTCGGCCCGTCATGGGTATGGAAATATCCAACACTTCTTGATCGAGTCCTACTTTGGCCAGACCACGGATTCCGCGGGTAGACAGCGCCAAGTTGATACTTCTTCCGCCCACATAGTTTCCGGAACGCATGTCGGCCCGACGTTCATAGATATACACTTCGTAACCGCGCTTGGCGAGGTAAATCGACATCAAACTACCGGCCAATCCGCCGCCTACAAGGGTTACTTTTTCTGCCATAGGGTACAAATTTAATTGATGTTGGGTTGTGAAAACATGTCAAAAGTCACAACTTTGCTTTGCGATGCACTTTTTCTCGGTTCCTTCCACAATTCAGCGCCTGTTTCCGTCATTTACGTGGCGCAGGGAGGTAACGGAGAAGGCAGTCTTTTTAACGTTTGACGATGGGCCACATCCGAATATCACGCCGTGGGTTTTGGATCAGTTGTCGCAATACGGCGCTGTAGCAACCTTTTTTTGTGTGGGCGACAATCTACGAAAGTACCCGGCGGTGGCCGAGCAGGTAAGGTTGGCGGGGCATACGTTGGCGAATCACACCATGCATCATGTTAAGGGGTGGCGTTTTGCTGCAGATGCCTACATGAAAGAGGTAATGACCTGCGAGGAGGCATTGGCAGCGGTGGGTGCTGAAACAGGGCGATTGTTCCGTCCTCCCTATGGTAGGATTACTTTACGGCAGACCCGAGCGCTGAAGGCACTGGGGTACGAGGTAGTACAATGGAGCAATTTGAGCTGCGATTACGACCGCAATTTAAACGTTGACAGAAGCCTCAAAGCCCTACTGAATCACAGTAAACCGGGTAGCATTGTGGTGTTTCACGACAGCGAAAAAGCAGAAAACCAGCTCAAGTATATCCTACCCAAGTACTTGGAAAGAATGAAATCGGACGGCTATACTTTTAGGGCTTTGTAATCAATCAGCCTACAGTGAAGTGCACTATTAGGCTTGCGCCGATGAAAAATGAAGCAGATTATGGTTCATTCCCTGACAATTGTCATGTTATTTAAAATAATTCTAAATAAAGTTGGCGGTGCTCAATTTTCGGTGTAAGTTTGCACTGTTTAGAACCATTATAAATAGATGGCTTTTTTCAATTTTACCACCAAGAACATTGTACCCTATTTGATCATCTTTTCGGGTTTTTCTCTTACTTCTTCTTCATTCGCACAATCCCAAGCTAATCCGAAGGCCGATACGTCCTTGCACTTAGAATATCTATCTGAAATTACCCTTGTAGGAAGCGGACAGCAGCGCGACGTCATGATGTTGCCGGAAGTGGTGGGCACCAAAATCAATGCCGGTAAAAAGAACAGTCTGGTGGTGATGGACCAACTGAATACGGTGGTGGCGAACAATTCGATGCGACAAATTCTGGCCAAAGTACCGGGGATTCACATTTGGGAAAGCGATGGCTCGGGCATTCAAATTGGGATTGCCAACCGCGGACTTAGTCCAAACAGAAGTTGGGAGTTCAACATCCGTCAGAACGGCGCCGATATTTCCGCAGATCCCTATGGATATCCAGAGGCTTATTACAATCCGCCCATGCAAGCGATACAGCGCATTCAGATTACCAGAGGGGCTGGTGCATTGCAGTACGGACCTCAGTTTGGCGGATTGATTAACTATGTAATGCGCGATGGAAGCAATCTTCAAAAGCCTTGTCATGCGGAAAGCCAGCAGACCATTGGCAGTTTTGGCTTGCTCAACACCTATGTAGGATTGGGTGGCAAGACCAACAAAGGACATTATTATGCCTTTTACGACAAGCGTTCGGCCGATGGATTCCGCAAAAACAGCGCCTATGAAACTGAAACGTTTTATGGATCAGGCACCTACAATTTGGGCAAAAAAGCCCACATCAGCATAGACTACATGCGTTACAACATGTTGAGTCAACAGCCGGGTGGATTGACCGACCTGCAATTTGCGCAAGACATCAAACAGAGTTTTCGCAGCAGAAATTGGTTCTCTACTCCTTGGCAAACCGCCAACATCAAATTGGACTACGCGCTATCAGTTAGAAGTCGTCTCCAAGTACAAGTATTCGGCATGGATGCTACACGCCACAGCATTGGCAATACGGCAAGTATTTTGGTGACCGACACCATCAACAAAGCCACAGGACAATACAACACCCGGGATTTGGCTACCGACAAATACAAAAACATCGGTACAGAAATCAGCTACATTTCCCATTATGTATTGTTTGGCAAAAAGCAAACTTTGAGCACGGGCATTCGCTATTTCAAAGGGCAAACACAGCGATATCAGAAAGGGGTGGGCAGCACGGGTATTGATGCGAACTTTACCACAAACCTCTTCCCCACTGCCCTGACTTTCAACACACAAAACATGGCATGGTTTGCCGAGCAAGTGATTCGTTTTTCACCCCGTTTCATTTTGATCCCCGGTCTACGTGCAGAGCAAATCCATTCAACCGTTTCGGGCAGAACGGGATACAACTTGGTTGGACAAGAAATCCCCGTAATCGCAACCCCTCAGCAAAGAAGCTTTTTCCTCGGTGGCATTTCCGCGGAATATCACTTGAAAAATGGCTTTGAAATCTATGCAAACGCCACCCAAAACTATCGTCCCATACTTTTCAGCGACATGCAGGCAGCCCCTGGAACGGAGCAGATCGACGCCAACCTCAAAGATGCCAACGGCTACAACAACGATTTGGGTTTCAGAGGTCGCAAAGGACAGTGGCTTTATTTCGACGCCAGTGTTTTCGTACTTCAGTACAATAACCGGATTGGCAGAATCACCCAGTTCGACAACCAAGGAAAGGCCATCACGCTTAAAACCAACGTGGGAAACAGCAAAAGCACGGGCATCGAGGCGGTTGTGGATGTAGATTTGGTCAAAAAACTGAGGAAAAACAGTCGTTGGGGCTTGCCCTTTTTCGTGAGTTACGCTTACACCCATGCTCGCTACGGCAACTATTATATCACCACCAAAAACAATGCGGGCAAATATGATTCTATTAACCTCAAAGGCAATTCTGTAGAAAATGCGCCATCCAACATCTTGCGCACTGGCATAGGATTCCAATGTGCTTCGAAGAACAATCCTCAGCGTAAATTCATTACCCAAATTCAGATGAGTTATGTGTCGGAAACCTTTTCGGATGCGAACAACACCCGCCCTGCTAGCAGCAACGGCAACACCGGACTAATTCCCGCCTACCGCATCTGGGATTGGAATACCACATTGAGTGTGAGCAAATCGGTAAACTTGAAATTGAGTGTAAACAACCTCACCAATGTACACTATTTCACCCGCCGATCTGGAGGATATCCCGGCCCTGGCTTGATGCCATCCGACGGTCGCGCCATATTGATGAGCATTGGAATTGCGCTTTAAACGCTGTCTTTCCAATAATCTACCAATTTACCAGACCAAGTGTGTGATTTGGTTTCGATGGAGGCATTCAAATCTGCCATCATGCTGTAGATGCCGAAATAGGTCCTGTTCACATACAAGGCATGTTTGCTCCCCCTGGGTTGCGTAGGACGTTTTACCTCTGGAATCTGATAAATCTCCTCCCCTTTGGCATAGATTTCATCGATGAATTCATGCGTAAACTGGAATTGTTCGGATTCAAACGGCCGACTCAATAGCGCTGTCATGTCCAAAAAGGCCACTTGCAACTCATCTTTTACGGCTTGCGAATCTTGGGGGAAAATGATTTCTATGTGATTGAGTAATTGGTCTACCACGGCTTGATTTTCGCGGATTTCCGGAACCAATAAGGGGAAATAATGATAATAGAAATCTTCGGGCACTACTTTCACGCAACCGAAATCAATCACACCTACGCGACCATCCTCTTGTAGTAAAAAATTGCCAGGATGCGGATCGGCATGAATGGCCAACTCTGTGTGCAGTTGGTGGTTATAAAAATCCCACAGGGCTTGCGCTACCCGATTTTTTATCGCTTGCGATGGTTTTTTATCGAGAAACTCTTTCAAGTGATCGCCTTGCAGCCAGTCCATCACCAACACTTTGGGGCTGCTGAATTCGGGATAGTAGTTGGGGAAAAACACATCTTTCACTATTAAAGATGCCTTCGCAATTTCCTGTGATCGCTGAAGTTCTAAGGTGTAATTCGTCTCCTCAAGTAGCTTTTCTTCCACTTCTTGGAAGTATTTCTGCATCTCTTTTTCTGGCAAGCCGAACATGGCATTGGCCACAGGTTTTACCATTTTCAGATCGCTTTGAATACTGTCGGCAATGCCAGGATATTGCACTTTCACGGCCAAGGTTTTGCCATCTTTTTGGGCTTGATGTACCTGCCCGATACTGGCCGCGGCACTACATTGCGTATTGAATTGGTCAAACACATCGAACGGTGATTTTCCCACTGACTTTTGAAAGGTTCTAACCACCAACGGACCCGACATTGGGGGCGCTGAGTATTGAGACATGGCAAATTTGTCGGTGTAAGCCCGCGGCAGCAGGTTTTTGTCCATGCTGAGCATCTGCGCCACTTTCAATGCACTGCCTTTGAGCTGACTCAAGGATTGATAAATATCGTTAGCATTGTTGGCGTGAAGTTCTTCTTTGGTGGTATCGCTGTTGATTGTTTTCTTGGCGTAATATTTCAAGTAATTCCCGCCAATTTTTGCCCCGGCTCCCACCAATTTTATGGCGCGCTCCACTTTGGACGTGGGTATTTTGTCTTGGGTATCGATCATCGCTGAAATCCTTGAATCAAGAATTTGCCAAAATCAAACAATTTGTCTACCGCATTTCTGCCCACAAAGTCCATGGTCAACTGTACTGATTTTTCTATGCAGGCATCGGTGCGCTCAAAATCTGTGGAATCATCTTTCAACCAAAAATGCATCACAAAGGCCAAGTTCATGCCCAGCGCTTCCACGTTTAACTTGGAAACCACTTTTCGATCAGGGATTTCTCCCTGATTGCTTGCCATATCTAACAAGGGGCTCACCGTTTTTTGGAATGCTTCTCTCAATGCCATCAGTCCCTTTACTTGGTCCATGGGATTTTTCCAATCCTTAAACTTCCATAGCAAGTAACTTCTGATGTCGCGCAGACTCTCAATGAAGGCAAAATGCAGGGTTAGCATCTTTTCCGTTAAGCCGTATCCCGCAAATTGCTCTTCTTGCGCGAACTTTTCGGCCACCGATGTCCAGCGGGTCACCAGCACCGATTCCTCCACTTTATCTAAGCTACCAAAGTGGCTGTAAAACGTCGATTCTTCGATGTTCAAATGCTCACAAAGTTGATAAACATTTGCAGGGGCCTGCCCGTGTTTGAGGCAGTATTTCACGTACTCGGAAACGATTTGATTTTTCATGTGTATTGCTTGTATAACAAACACGACAACTGCGGGAAAGTTTTGAATTTTATTTGATTGGTTCTGTGTTATTTTGCATGTATATGCTTACGCTCCAAGACGATTACAATACACAAAGAACTGCATTGGGCATCGCCGAATACGGTCGTCACGTGCAAGAGTACATCGACCACATCAAAACCATGGCCAGCAAGGAAGAACGCACTTCTTGGGTTCACAATTTGGCCCAAATCATGGCAACATTGAATCCTGAAATCAAACAACAATCGAATTACAAAGAGATTTTGTGGGGTCATATCTTTCAGATTGCCAATTATGAATTGGACGTAGATTGTCCGTATGAGATCGTTCCAATCAAAAAAGAATTCGTACGCCCCGATCATTTGGGCTACAATTTCAGTGGGATTCGCTTTCGCTTTTATGGCCGCAACTTGCAAATGATGATTGATCGTGCAGCAGAGATGGAAGATGTCGAACTCAAACAAGACTTGGTGAACATGATTGCTTCTTTCATGTACAATTCTTGCAAAGCATGGAACAACGAAAATTTGAGCAATGAAGTCATCGCCGACCACCTGAAGACCTTATCGAAAGGACAGTTAAACATCGAAGGTTCAGAATTGGTGGTGAGCGCCGATACCACTGTGAGTATCCGCCGTCCTGCCCAACAAAAATCTCAGCACTTCAGCCGCAACAATAAAAACAACAACAAAAAAAACAACAAAAACCGCGGTAAAAACTACCGTCGATTCTAACCATCATGGCCATATTTGAAATTGAAGGCGGACACAAACTCCGCGGAGAAATCATCCCTCAGGGTGCAAAAAATGAAGCGTTACAAGTCCTTTGTTCCGTTTTATTGACCGCAGAGCCCGTCACCATCACCAACATACCGGAGATTCGCGACGTATTAAAGCTCATCGAATTGTTGCAAAGCTTGGGGGTAAAAGTAACCCGCAATGAGCGCGGCTCATACACGTTCGTCTCCGACAATATCGACCTAGAATTCCTCAATAGCGCGGAATTCAAAAAACAAGGGGCTGCTTTGCGCGGGTCTATCATGATCGTTGGACCTTTGTTGGCCCGTTTTGGACGTGGCTACATCCCCTCGCCAGGCGGCGACAAAATTGGCCGACGAAGACTCGACACCCACTTTGAAGGATTCATCAACTTGGGAGCAAATTTCGAATTTCAAGCCGAAAACAATTTTTATAAAGTCAGCAGCGACCGTTTGAAAGGCTGCTACATGTTGCTCGACGAAGCGTCGGTAACCGGTACTGCCAACATTCTGATGGCTGCGGTATTGGCCGAAGGCACAACCACCATTTACAATGCCGCTTGCGAACCCTATTTACAGCAACTGTGCTTGATGCTCAATAGCATGGGGGCCAAAATTACCGGCATCGGCTCCAACCAACTCACCATAGAAGGGGTAAAACAATTGGGCGGATGTGCGCACCGTTGCCTTCCCGATATGATTGAAATCGGCAGTTTCATTGGGATGGCCGCCATCACCCAAAGCGAAATCACCTTAAAAGGTTGCCGGGTAGACATGCTCGGCATTATCCCTAAAATGTTCCAAAGATTGGGGGTGAAAATAGAAATCCGGGGCGATGACATTTTCATCCCTGCCATGGATCACTATGAAATCGATACCTTCATCGATGGTTCTATATTAACGGTTTCCGATCAAATTTGGCCAGGATTCACCCCTGATTTGATTTCCATTGCCTTGGTGACCGCCACACAAGCGCGCGGTACTGTGTTGATCCATCAGAAAATGTTTGAAAGCCGCCTGTTCTTCGTCGACAACCTGATCGATATGGGAGCTCAAATCATCCTGTGCGACCCTCACCGTGCAACCGTCATTGGTTTGGATCGCAGAACGCAGCTCAAAGGCATTACCATGAGCTCACCCGACATTCGTGCGGGCGTGGCTCTGTTGATCGCCGCCATGAGTGCCAAAGGCAAGAGCACCATCAAAAACATCGAACAGATCGACCGTGGCTATGAGCGCATCGAAGAGCGATTGAACGCCTTGGGTGCCAAAATCACACGCATCGACTGACCCTTACTTCCTAAACTTCCCTATTGAGCTGCTTACACCACAGTAGAAATTCACGCCTTTGATGTTGTTCAACATCAGGTTTGAGAGGAAATTATCGGACCCCAAGAACACAGGTCCTACTCTTAAATAGGCCCCTATGTTTCCCTTGCGATAATCTTGGGTAAGTCCGAGCGGCGTAGCCACTTCCAACCATTTGGTTTCAATGCGAGGGGTTACAATGAGTGCTGAACCCTGCCTAAATCCCATGGTTTGGGCTGACACCAAGGACTGCTGCCACAGAAATGAAGCATATACGCGGCTCATCAGTCGAAAATCGCCCTGAATTTGCAATTGGGTGGGCATGGCGATGCGCTGGGTTTGAGCACCTTGACTGTAACTCATGTTATCCTTGGCGAACTGCTCCAAATACGCAAAGCCCTCTGTACTGCCTTGGTCAAACGCTGTCACAAACGCCGTATCCATTTTAAACGTAACCGGATTCGCATTCCCCATGTGAAAGGTTCGCAATCGGTTCTTGTAGCTCACATTTCCCCAATCCATCAAAGAAGCCGCAATACGCCACTGATAATTCCTTACGGTAGGATCTCCCATCCAGCGGTCTTTGAACTGTACGATACTCCCCCCTTTTCCACCTTCCAGGGTTATCCCTAGATCCATGCCAAATCCATTGCCCATGATATCGCGTAGCGATGGAAGTCCACCCGTCACTACCCCTTGCAACAAACGCTGAAACAATTGAGATTCCGAATAGGCTACATCAAATTGGCTGTGGTTAATGACGATGGAATCTTTGCCGTAGGCTTGTAGTTGCATACCTTCAGACAATAGAGAGAAATGCCCCAGTCCCATCAGGTATTTGCCGGTAATTCCGGCCGACAATTTGAATTTTTTGGCATCGATGAGGGTAGCCGCCAAGGTAGCACCCACTTCTTGATAGGCATTGGCTTGAAGGGAAAGCGGATGGGTTGCGGTTTGCAGCAGTTGTAATCCACCAACTTGTTTGAATCCACTGTCCATAAATTCCCGTGCATACGCCAAGGTAGCATCAGAAACGTTTCGCATCGACACATTGGCTCGGGTTCTAATGTGGGTTGCCCAAACCATTTTCTGTCCGATTCGCTTTGCATAGGCCGGACCTCTCCATTCCGTTCCCATTTGCGCCCAGCCAGTACTTCCTACGGGAAAACTCTGTAAGTAACTATTTTTCCAGGCCACCCTACCTTTACTGTTGAGGTAGGCCGCGGGCACATTCCCAGTTATTACTTGCCAAGGAGTAAAGGGGGCGGTTAAGGTTACAAGGTTGCTATTAACATCTAGGCCGAAGCTTGACAAATTCGCATGTCGTTTATACGCCATGGAAGTCAACAAGGCCGGATTGCTGTATACGCTATGAACGCCTGCGAAGTTGCTGTTTTGCAATCCCAAAAATGTTTGGGCATGAGAGGCTTCTGCCGCCAAGGCAAGCACAACAAGGGGGAACAGACAACGCATTTTCATAGGTAGGCAATAGCAAATGTCGTGCTAAATTTCATTGCATAAGGGGATAAAAAAAGAGCCGGGCATGCCCGGCTCTTTCCTTGTATAATTCCTAAGAGAATTAGTTTACTGTCAATTTGCTGCTCATGCGACCCAAATTGCTCTCAACGGTTACCATGTAGATACCTTTTGACAGGCCTTGAGTGCTTACAGAGATGGCGTTATGACCTGCAATGCAGTTTACAGAAGCGGTAGCACTAACAGCACGACCGTTCAAATCAGTAACAACCGCTTTCACTGCTGAAGGAGCAGTCAATTCGAATACTACATCTGCTGAAGCGTTAGTGGCTACGGGGTTAGGATAAACCTGAACACCTAACAAACCAGCAACAACATTCTTGTTAGACAAGTTTGGTGTGGTGATGTGCACTGCACTAGGGAAGAAAATGGTATTTCCGAATACTGTACCTGGCAAGTATGATTTCAGGAAACCAAACAATGTTTGACCATAACGAACTTGAAAGTTGGTTACGAACATGTTGTTGATTTTGTTGCTAGAAGTTATCAATTGGTCGTGACCATCCAAAGAACCCAAACGTAAACCGTACATGTTGTACTTCTTGAATACGATAGAACCGTTGTAAGCCAGTCCTGTATCACCCAAAGTTGCTTTGATCATAGGGCGGTACAATACGCTGTAGGCAAACAAGTTAGTAGTACCATCAGCACCGTTGGTAGATCTTGTGGTAACATTGGGGGTTGAAGCAAATGTGCGTCCGATGAATGACTTGGGCGTACCATTTTCAAGAATCATACTATCGGCAAATTCTTTGGTCAACAACAATGTATCGGTTTTCACAGCAGCGCTGTTTAACAAAGACTTGTATGACAACTTATCGATAGCAGGAGTTGCATAACGGTAAGTTACACCGGGGTTGCTTTGCAAAGTGTATCCACCTGGCTTAATACCGGTGATGTTAAAATACTGAACGTAAACAGTATCCACAACGTCAACCATTTTACCACCCACGTTTACTTGGTCAACCTGACGGATGTAAAACTGAGTGAAAGCCAATGTATCAACTGTATATGGGTTGTAACGCGTCAATACTTCCGCTTTGTTCAAGAAAGCAGAATCTTTGGGATCGAAGGTTGTACCTACGATGTGGAAACCCAATTTAAGCTTGGCACCATCGCTGTAAACCATGTACAAGTTGGTATCGGGTTGGATGAAGTTTACAAACCCACTCAATGTCTGACCCAACAATTCGTTTTCCTCGTAGGCAGCGGTAAAATTGTACCAGTTGCCGTAGCTTCCTGCACGACGTGTAGGCGTCAACGTCTTGTCTTTCAACACGTAGGAAGTTTTGTTTACCTTGATGTTCTTCTGCTCTTTGGGCACATCGAAACCGGAGGCCTGAGCCATGGCAGCTGTTGTCAATCCCAACATCGCAACCAATGAAAGTAATGATTTTTTCATTTTATTAAATTCTCGTAACGCAAATATAAGAAAAAACGGAGAAATCCCCTATGATAATTGACCATGACAATAAAATGTCAATATCCCGATCCCACCCTACTCAATCAGATATCTCCGAGAATGGGACGGAGCAAAACTTCCTCCATCACGGTGTGTTCATTGATAGAAAACGCGGTAAAAATGGCTTCAGCTACATCGTTTGGATCCATGAATCTTGAGGGTGGCAAATCCACACCCGCCCAACTATCGGTCAAAGTAGCACCAGGCAATACGGCACTCACCCTGATTCCGTGGGGCATCCCTTCCAATCGCAGCGACTTGGAGAATCCCATCAGCGCAAATTTCGCTACGGAATAACTGCCACCTGCGGCGTAGGCGGTGATACTCGCGATGCTGCACATATTGAATACGTGAGCTTTGTTAACGCCTTTCATGCACGACCACAATCCGCGTGTCATTTCGTACGCTGAAATCACATTGGTATTGATCAAATGTTGAAACTGCCCCGCTTCTTCCTCCATCATCGTACCTCCTAAAAACAACCCCGCATTGTTCACCAAAACATGAATTTGGGCAAAATGCGCCAAAACCTGGTCTACACACACTGCAATGGCTTGGGGCGATGACAAATCGGCGGCGATGGCCTTTACACTGGCAGCACCCGCTTGTTCTAATGCTGCTTTTGCTTTATCCAAATCACCGGCATTTCTGGCGATGATCAACAAATGATGTCCTTCCGAAGCAAACCGCTTTGCCACAGCAAATCCAATTCCACGGCTTGCACCGGTAACAACCACATTGCAATTCATGAATCAAAGATAGGCAGGCGATCCCGCTTTGCCAATGTTAACTCAACAGATAGGGCACTTCCAACTTAAACTCGGGAATGGAAACGGCAAACAATTGACCATCCATTAATCGCTCGAAGGTGTAATTCCCGCACATCACCCCAAAAGGGGTACTCAGCATGCAAGAACTCGTATATTCATGCTGATCGGCAGGCGGTATGCTGGGCTGAACCCCTACCACACCCTCGCCTTCTACCTGTCGCTCCGAACCATGAGCATCCACGATGATCCATTTCCGGCGCAACAATCGCACCGAAAAATCTCCCAGATTTTCAATGGTAATGTGGTAAAAAAAGGCGAATTGATTTTGAAGAACAGAGCTATGTTGGCTGCTAAAAACGCACTCCACAGACACTTTGATGTTGTGAGTTATTTCAGTAACCATCTTCTGCGATATTAGTCTTCGTCTTCTATGGATGATTTGCGGGGATCTTCTTCTTCCTCTTCTTCTTCCTCCGCTTCCTCTTCATCGTCCGCATCTTTGGATTTCGTAGACGTACGAATCAACGCATCCAAATCTTCTTCTGTGAGAATTTCCTTGGCACGGGTACTCAACTTCACCAAATAACTGGTGTCTTCCGTATCCAAACGTACCGCGGTTACAATCTCACCTTTTGAATTGGGATAACGCACCGTTTTTCCGGTTACGCCTGTTGGGTAGGTCTCATCAAACAAGTCGAGCAGTTCCGCTGACAACTTGTTATACTCAATGACAACTTTGGGCTTGTCCATCTCTCAAATAATTTGTCCAAAAAAACAACAGAAATCCCTTCTATGTTCATGGGTTTTGCACATTTTTTTTAACAAGTTTCCAATTTGAGGACACCTCCACATAGTAACACCCAAAAACCGCCACAAAAACCTAAAATACAATCACTTGCTATGCATGGAATTTTATCACTTACCCACCATCACAATCGCAGACCAAGTACACAATTACCATTTGTATGAACTTTTGCACCGCATGTTACACTCAACAACCGTTTCAAAGCGGCGGAAATCTGCCAAAAACGTTGAATTAGCGGTTCATACTCACCAAAAACTCGTTGTTGTCTTTGGTATTTTGCATGTACTTCAAGAAGGTGTTCATGGCTTCTTCTGAATTCATATCTGCCAAGTGGTTTCTCAACACCCACATCCTTTGGTTGGTTACTTTGTCTACCAATAAATCGTCGCGACGGGTACTCGAGCTCAAAATATCGATGGCAGGGAAAATGCGCTTGTTCGATAGTTTGCGATCCAACTGCAATTCCATGTTACCGGTACCTTTGAATTCTTCGAAAATCACTTCGTCCATCTTAGACCCTGTATCTGTCAAAGCAGTTGCGATGATTGTCAGCGATCCGCCCCCTTCGATGTTTCTGGCAGCACCAAAGAATCGCTTGGGTTTGTGTAGGGCATTGGCATCGACTCCGCCCGACAATATCTTACCTGAGGCAGGCTGAACGGTGTTGAATGCGCGGGCCAAACGCGTGATTGAGTCGAGCAGAATCACCACATCATGACCACATTCCACCAATCGCTTGGCTTTTTCCAGCACCATATTGGTCAATTTCACGTGCTTATCGGCGGGTTCGTCGAAGGTTGAAGCCACGACTTCGGCGCGCACACTACGAGCCATGTCGGTCACTTCTTCCGGACGTTCATCGATCAGCAAGATAATCATATACACCTCGGGGTGGTTTTTGGCGATGGCGTTGGCGATGCCTTTCAGCAACCATGTTTTACCTGTTTTTGGCTGGGCCACAATCAGGCCTCGCTGTCCTTTTCCGATGGGCGATATCAAATCGATGATTCGGTTGGGGTAGTTGGAGGCGCTATCGCACAAATTCAATTTCTCATCGGGGAACAGGGGCGTGAGGTGTTCGAAGGCCACGCGATCGCGCACTTCTTCGGGGGTTCTACCATTGACGCTTTCTATTTTCACCAAGCAGAAATACTTTTCATTTTCTTTGGGCGGGCGGATGGTTCCGCGCACGGTATCACCGGTTTTCAGACCATTTTGCTTAATCATGAAGCCGGGGATGTATACATCATCGGGGGATGCTACGTAGTTATAGTCTGGGGAGCGGAGGAATCCGTATCCATCGGGCACGGTTTCGAGCACACCTTGGGTACTCACCACCCCTTCCATTTCTGTAAAGAGGGCGAGGGCTTCTCTGCGGCGTTTTTCTTCTGCCGACAGGGCGGGTTCGGGCTTTGGCACGGTTTCTTTGTTTTCTACACTTTCGCGGGGTTCACGATTCTCGCGGGGTTCGCGGGGTTCGCGGTTTTCGCGACCGTTGCGGGGTTCGCGTTGATCTCTGCCCTCGCGGTTTTCAAGCGGCTCGCGCTGCTCGCGCGGCCCTCTGCCGTTTTTACCATTATTTAAAGGTCGATTGTTGCGCGGCTCTGCTCCTTCTCCCGATTCGCGATGACGTTGGAAGGGTTGCGGCTGCACAGCGGGTTTGTCTACCCCACTCTCAGTAACTGAATGCTCAGCACCATCCGAATTTTCAGCGGTTGTTCCATCGCCTTCGTTTTCGCTGTTTGCTTTGCGTGGACGACGGCCTCGGCGCTCACCTGCGTCAGCAGCGGGCGACGCCCCATTGGCAGCATTGCTGCTAGAGGCCGACATTTCAATGGCGGCTATTAAATCGCCCTTTTTCATTTTGGCGGTGTTGTCAATTTGGAGGTTGTCGGCAAGGGTACGCAAATCACCCACGCTCATTTTAGAGAAATCCGGTTTATCGGCCATAAAAAATATTCGTATTCAAAAAATCTGATGCAATAAAGTAGGGGAAATTCCAAGGTTTGCTGATGCGCAAATCCGAACTACATCGCAATATTAAGGGAAAAATCGAAAGCAAAAAAATTATTTGCCCAAAATCGACTCCTCAACCATCGTATTGCTCAAAAAAATACTGCCTGCGGGTTAATCCCATGTCTTTCAATCGCTGTCGGGCCTCCTTACACATCACCTCCCAACCGCACACATAAACCTGTACCTCCGGATTGGCTTTTACAATTTCGCTGTAATGCGCGTGTACATACCCCGCCAACACCCCTTTTTCCTGGCCATCCCCCCTACTCAGCGTTGGCAAATAGCGGAATCTAGGCTGCTGCAATTGCAAATCCATCCATTGCTGGTGGTATAGCATGTCAGTAGACGCCCGGTTTCCCATCACCAAATACACCATCGATTCGCGGGTTTCCTCCAATTTCGATGAGATCATTGACCGGAATGGCGCCACCCCTGTACCGGTACATACGAAGATTGTGGGCACCTCTATTGCGGCATCGCGCAACACAAAACCACCCTGTGGCAACGAAATTTCCAACGCTGCGCCCGCTGATAAACCAAATAAATGGGGCGACATTTTCCCTAAGGGATTCAAGGCAATGCACAGTTCGATATGCTGGGCTTCCCCTGCGTTTTCATTGGCAATGGAATAACTCCGTTCAATACGCTCACCCCCTACTTGCGCCTTGACGATAACAAACTGTCCGGCAGTAAACACCACGGCTTCTGGCAATTCCAATTCGAATACTTTTACCCTATCCGATAGATTTTTAACCGATTTAATTGCCACAATCATCACCACAAAATTAATGGGGTTTAGTAACTTCGTAGCATGCAATTTGCGAATTTATTGGCTGTTTTGGTTGGCGGGGCTTTGGGGAGTTTATTTAGATGGCTGTTTATCCTAAAAATACCTTTTGTTCCCCATCAATTCTCTTGGGGCACCTTTTTAGTTAATATGGCTGCCTGCCTGCTTATCGGCACCATTTACCCAAAGATTAGTAGTGATTTTTGGCGATTGCTTCTATTTACTGGCCTCTTGGGTGGATTATCCACTTTCAGTGGTTTGGTCATTGAAATCATTCAATATTGTGAACATCAAGAATATCGCTTGGCCGTCATTTATGGCCTAACATCGCTTATCTTTGGGATATTATTGGCATGGTTAGGACAGCGATTTTCTGTTTTGTTTTCTTATTAGCGCAGATTGGATCGGCATCACAGCTGTTGGTTCCGATGGATGAATCCCAGAAAAACCACCTTAAATCTTACGGTCTGGCCTATTGGTTACTGAACCAAAAGCAAGAAGTTCAGTGGCTATTGAACTATCAGGGGGGCAGTTTCATGTTTCCCTATTCCGCCGCAGCCGAAAAAGAATGCAAGGTTCGTGGCATCTCCTATGAAACTATTACAGACGGTGCTGCAAACGCCATTCTCACGGAAATTCAGAATCCCAGTGCCAACATGAATGCGGTAAAACTGCTGAACGCCCCAAAAATTGCTGTGTATTCGCCCAAAACAAAGCAACCATGGGACGATGCCGTTACGTTGGTATTGACCTATGCCGAAATCCCTTACGATGTTGTCTTTGATGATGAGGTACTTGGCGGCAAGTTGCTCGAGTATGATTGGTTGCACCTGCATCATGAAGATTTCACCGGTCAGTTTGGGAAATTTTACTCCAGCTACCATTCTGCCCCATGGTATTTGGCCGAGGTGGCCGAGGCCGAAACTATGGCCAAAAAGCATGGCTATGGCTCTGCCCGCGAACTGAAGCGAGCGGTGATAATGAAAATTCGCGATTTCATGTTGGGCGGTGGATTTTTGTTTGCCATGTGCAGCGCAACCGACACCTATGACATTGCGATGGCTGCCGCAGAGACCGACATTTGTGAGTCCGTCTTTGATGGAACTCCCGCAGACAGCCGAGCCCGAGAGAAGTTGGATTACGACAAATGCATTGCCTTCAAAGATTTTACCCTCATCGAAGATCCCATGTACTATGAATTTAGCAACATCGATGTAGACCCCGTGCAGCGCAGGGTACGGGAAGAAGAAGACCTATTTACTTTGTTCGACTACTCTGCCAAATGGGATTTGATTCCAAGCATATTGTGTCAGAACCATACCCGTACCATCAAGGGTTTCATGGGACAAACCACGGCCTATCGCAGTCATTTGGTTCGCTCCGATGTTTTGGTGATGGGTGAAAACGCAATCCTCAACGAAGCGCGATACATCCATGGAGAATTGGGGAAAGGCACGTGGACATTTTTCGGCGGTCATGATCCGGAGGATTACCAACATTTTGTAGGGGAACCGCCCACAGATTTGAATTTACACCCCAACAGTCCGGGTTACCGGTTGATATTGAATAACATCTTGTTTCCATCGGCGCAAAAAACCAAGCAAAAGACGTAACCCATGTTTTTGGCGCGACACAGAGATTCATTTTCTCAAACCCCAAAATGGTTTCAATGGGGTTGGCTGCTGTTGGTAGGGGAGATTTTTTTGCTGCGGTTTTGGGACATTGATTCTATGGCATGGGGGTATGACGAGCTTAGCGCGATTTTTAGGGCGATGCAGGCCAGCAACTGGCACGACCACCTTCAAAACGGGGTGGCGGTTGACGGACATCCAGCGGGTTTACAAACGCTTTTGTGGTTGTGGGTAAGGTATTTCGGAACCGATTTTTTCATTCCGAGGGTATTCACGGCGCTGTTTTCGTTGGG